>ONQE01000027.1 GCA_900319925.1 uncultured Bacteroidales bacterium
CCACGGAAAAATCGTACCTTTGCCGTCTTAAAATTGAGAAGATGGAAAAATGTGCTGAGACCCCTCTGATGAGGCAGTATAACCAATTCAAGGCCAAACATCCCGACGCCATTTTACTGTTCCGAGTGGGCGACTTTTACGAGACTTACGGCTCTGACGCCGTGCGGACCTCCAAGATTTTGGGTATCACGTTGACCCGCCACGGGAAGGGCGAGTCGCAGACCGAGCTGGCGGGCTTTCCCCACCACGCCCTCGACACGTACCTGCCGCGGCTTGTGCGCGCCGGCTACCGTGTGGCCATCTGTGAGCAACTCGAAGACCCCAAACTCACCAAAACTCTCGTGAAAAGAGGCATCGTCGAGTTGGTGACGCCCGGCGTCTCCATCAACGACAAGGTGCTCGAACAGCGCGAGAACAACTTCTTGGCCTCCATCCATCTTACCGACAAACAGAGCGGTATCGCCTTCCTCGACATCTCCACCGGCGAATTTTACATCGCCGAAGGCAACAACGAATACCTCGACAAACTCTTCCAGAACTTCAAACCGATGGAGCTGGTCATCCAGAAGGGCAAAACGCAGGCCTTCAAGCAGAATTTCGGAGAGAAGATGCTGCTCACCCAGCTCGACGACTGGGTCTTCAAGCCCGACTACACCCGCCAGCTCCTCACCAAGCACTTCCACACGAGGTCGCTCAAGGGCTTCGGCGTGGAGGATCTGCCGCTCGGCATCATCGCCGCCGGCGCCGCCCTCCATTACATCTACGAGACGCAGAACCATAAGATTCAGCATATCACTAAGATAAGTCGCATCGAGGAGGATTTGTACGTCTGGCTCGACAAGTTCACCATCCGCAACCTCGAACTGATCCACTCGTCCAACGAGAACGCCGTCACCCTGCTCGACGTGCTCGACGAGACCCAAACCCCGATGGGTTCCCGTATGCTGCGCAAATGGATTCTCATGCCGCTGAAGGAGAAGTCGCTCATCGACGAGCGTCTTTCCGTGGTGGAGTATCTTATTAATAACCAAGATTTTACCTTCCAGCTGACCGACATCCTCAAGCAGATGGGCGACCTGGAGCGTATGGTCTCGAAGATCGCCACGGGCAAGATCAACCCGCGGGAGGCGTTGCAGTTGGCCACCTCCCTGCGCGCCGCCGAACAGCTGAAAACCCTCTGCGAGAAAGCGCAATCGCCTATCCTGAAGGAGATTGCCGACAAGCTGAACCCCTGCGTGAATGTCTGCAAGCGCATCGAGAAGGAGATTCGCGAAGACCCGCCAGTGGTGCCGAGCAAGGGCGGCATCTTCCAGCGCGGCGTCAACGCCGAACTCGACGAGCTCACCGACCTGGCTACCAACAGTCGCGGCATTCTTGCCGACATCCAGCAGCGCGAAGCCGAGAAAACTGGCATCAACTCGCTGAAAATCGGCTTCAACAACGTCTTCGGCTATTACCTTGAAGTGACAAACACCTACAAATCGAAGGTGCCGGCGGAGTGGACCCGCAAGCAGACCCTCACCGGCAGCGAACGCTATATTACCGAGGAACTCAAAGAGTTGGAAACCAAGATATTGACCGCCCAGGAGAAGATTCTCGAAATCGAGGTGCGACTCTATAACGAGTTGGTGGTCAGTCTCGCCGACTACATCCCCATCATCCAGAACAACGCCCGTCTCGCCGCCCGCCTCGACGTGCTTAACGCCTTCGCCTACTGCGCCGTGCAGTACCAGTACACCAAGCCGACCATCAGCAACTTCCAGAGCATCGACATCAAAGACGGCCGTCACCCGGTGATTGAGCGGCAGCTCCCGCCCGAAGAACCCTACATCGCCAACGACATCTACCTGGACACGGACAAGCAGCAGATTATCGTGATCACCGGTCCGAACATGTCGGGTAAGTCGGCGTTGTTGCGACAAACCGCCCTCATCACGCTGATGGCGCAGATGGGCTGTTACGTGCCCGCCCGCGAGTGTACCATCGGCATCGTCGATAAGATCTTCACCCGCGTGGGTGCCTCCGACAACATCTCCACCGGCGAATCCACCTTCATGGTTGAGATGAACGAGACCGCCAACATCCTCAACAACGTCACCAATCGCAGCTTAGTGCTGTTGGACGAAATCGGCAGGGGCACAAGCACTTACGACGGTATCTCCATCGCGTGGTCCATCGCTGAGTACCTGCACGAGAACCCGCTTCACCACGCCAAGGTGCTGTTTGCCACGCACTACCACGAGCTCAACGACATGGCCGCGCAGTTCCCCCGCATCAAGAACTATCACGTGTCGGTGAAGGAGCTCGACAACAAGGTCTATTTCCTGCGCAAGTTGGAAGAGGGCGGCAGCGAGCACAGTTTCGGCATCCACGTGGCCCGCATGGCCGGTATGCCTCCCGCCGTGCTGCGCCGCGCCGAAGAGATCCTCAAGCAGCTCGAAGATTCCCGCGCCCGCCGCGAAGAGAAGGGCGAGGAGGTACACATCAAGAAGCCCAAAGACGACAGCTACCAGCTGAGTTTCATCAACTTGGACGACCCGCTGCTCCTCGAAGTCAAGGAAACCATCGTCGGTTTGGACATCAACAGTCTCACGCCCGTGGAGGCGCTGATGAAGTTGAACGAGATACAGCAGTTGCTGACGGGGAAGAAGAAGTAGGGACGCGATTCATCGCGTCCGAACAAAAATGCGATTCATCACGTCCACGTTGCCAAAGGTTTCAAGTTTCAGGTTTCAAGTCCGCGTTATTCCGAGACAATTTTCCCGCCGCCGGTGATATACACTTTCCCGATTCTGGATTTGTTGGTGAGGTAGGCGGTGCCTTTCACATAGGCGGTGACATCGCCGACGCCGCTGTGGGTGATGTGTGCGGTTTCCGATTTCAACTGCTTAAGACTGGCATCGCCTGCACCGGTACTTTCCAACGTCACCTCTTCTGTCTTGCCCATCAGCTGCACATCGCCCGCCCCGTGATTCCGCATAATCACATTTTTCGCCCAGACATTACGAAAAAGGAGGTCGCCTGCGCCTTTGTTCTGGAGGATGAGTTCTTCCGTGGGGATGTCCAACAGATCCATCGTAATGTCGCCGGCACCTTTGTTGTTGACCACCAACGAATGACTTACAGAACATGATTGGATGATGACATCTCCTGAACCCGTGTTATTAATGAGCAACGTCTGAGTGCTGATGACACCGGCGGAGGGAACGATGATGTCGCCCGCGCCTTTGTTGTGCAGTTCCAAAGATTTTTCAATCTTCATGCATTTCAAAGTGCAGTTGGCACTTCCTATGTTCATGACAGTCAGTTGTGACTCGTCTCTCCCTTCCACCGTCACGTCACCCGCGCCGCGTGTGTAAGTATTTTTCCCTATTTTCTTTTCTATTCTTGTATTTTTGGCACCACATACGGACAATTCCTCCATCTTGGGTGTATAAATCTCCACGAGAAAGGTTTTTACCTTAAAGAAAGACAAATTATCATCCGTATAGACAAACAATTTCCCGTTTTCCACGCGGAAATGGACATATTGTATCACATTTTCGTTCGCTGTCACCGTGGTTTTGTGAACGGGTCCTTGATGGATCACCACATCCCCCACGAACCGGATGTCCACGGCGGTGAAGGGTTGTTGGTTGTATTCCTTCGTGATGACATCCCCGCTGGCGGTGATGCGTTCTTGCGCATAGATTACGCTGATGGACAATAAGATGGCGATGATTAATGTTGACTTTTTCATTGTATTTGGATTTTTAAATGTTTAGCTGGAGTTTCCGCTCGCTCACTGCGTTAGCGGCGAAACGGTGCGCACCATTCCGCCAGGCGACGATAGGAGCCGGCGGAATCTCCGACTCGCAAGAGGACAACATTACTCTTCAATGATTTTCCCGCCGCCATGAATGGTCACCTTCCCGATTCTGTTTTTCTGTGTCAAGTAAGCAGTGTCCGTGACGGTGGCTATGATGTTACCGATACCGTTTTGCGTGATGTGTGCGGTTTTCACCTTTAATATGTTTGCCCGCACATTTCCGCAGCCGCTGTTCACCAAGGTCATGTTGTCGGCTTTCCCAGACAATGTGACGTTTCCTGTTCCGCGGATCATCAGCTGCAAATCGCCGACAGACAGTTTTTTGAGGTCGATGTCACCCGTACCCAAATTCTGAATCTTCATGCTTGATGTAACGTTTTGAAGCATTTTTATGTTCATATTGCCCGCGCCGGAGTTTTGGACGGTCACGTTGTTTGGGCACATATACGACACGTCAATATTACCCGTGCCTCTGCACTGCAAAACCAGATCCTTTTCCACCACCAAACAGTCGCTTTTGAAGTTGCCAGTACCTTTAGTCGTGAGGGTGAAATACTCCTCTTTCACCGAAAGGACAGTCACATTGCCAGTACCTTTCATGACCACCTCGCTCAAATGCGGTGTGTAGATGGTGACAGTGATGTGAGGACTGTTATAGGAAAAGCCTCGTTTCATGGAGATGGTGAGAACGCCGTTCTCCACTTCGGTGAGAACGAACTCCATCAGGTTGTTGTCTGCTGTCACTTCGGCACAGGATTTCTCGTTTTTTATTATGGTGACATCCACCGTGGAGGGGGAGTTTACAGAGGTGAACGCTTCAAGTTCACGATGTTGGGTCTCAATCTTTCCGCTGCCCACAATGGTTGTTTGAGCACTTAACATGCTCATTGCCAATAATATGACGCATAACAGGGTTGATTTTTTCATAATGATTTGATTTATGGGTTATTATTTCGTCAATTCTTGCAACGGAAATTTCACCGGCACCACCTCCTTGCCGGTGGTGTCGATGAAACCGTAGAATTTTCCCTTCTGCACCAATGCGCAGCCGTCGCGGTATCGCCCGAACTTCCCGATGTCGTCGTACTGCGGGGACACGACCTCCTTGCCGCTGCTATCGACAAACCCCTTGAACCCGAATATCTCCACCATTGCCCAGCCGGTCCGGTATTCGTCAAACGGCTGTATGTCCGAATATTTCGGATATACGACCACGTTCCCGCGTGCGTCCTTGAGACCGTGGAAACCGTTGCGCTCGAACTTTATCAGGCCATGATGCGATGCCGGCGCGGACGTTGGGGACGTTGCGGGCAATGGTGAAACAGATGATTCGGTTCCTTTTACTTGCTGTTCAGGATCTTTTTCTATTGTAGGATGTTCGTTGATTTTGGTCTGTAGAGACGCACGGCCGTGCGTCTCTATAACGGCGGAGTCGGCATTAACAATTACAACAGCGGTATCGGCATCAACGGTTGCGGAATCCGTTGTAACATACGTGGTTACCGCCGTCTCCTGCGGGGTCGGGCCTGTGGGTGCGGGTTGCGCCTGCCACGCGATGACGGAACCCGTCACGGCCGTGGCGACCACGCCCGTGGCGATGGCGGGGGCTTTGGCGGCGGTGACGGCCATCCAAACGCCCGGCTTGGGCGCGGCGGTCCAGTTGACGGCGGACAAGGGCGACGGCGTGGCAGGCGACAACGCCAGATGTTTCAGCTTCGCACGGCAAAGACGGTCGATGGCGTGCGATTTCCAGGGGAGAAAGGGGAGCAGTATCATAAGTCCAGATTTTTTGTGGCGGACAAGGTTGTTCAGGGCGTTTTGCAGCTGCGCCCGCGCTTCCGACAAGTAACGTTTGGAGCTGCGCACCCCGATTTGCAACACCTCCGCGATTTTCGCATGAGATTGGTTCTCAAAAACATACAGGTTGAAAACGGTCCGTTGTTTGTCGGGTAGGGCACAAATGGCATCGAGGATTTCGGATTCGGTGAGGTCGGATTCGGAGATACAGGTTTCATCTGGTTCGTCCTGTAGAGACGCGCCATGGCACGTCTCTACAACATCGGGTTCGGTCGGTAGAGATGTGCCATGGCGCGTCTCTACAATCTCGTCCATCGACAAAAATGTCGGTTGCCGCCGCAGGTAATCCATCGTGGTGTTGAGGTTGATGCGCATCAGCCAGCCGTCGAAGCTGCCGAGGCGGCGGTAGGTTCCGGACTTCTCGATGGCCTTGAGGAACGCCTCGTGCGCGAGGTCCTCGGCCACCGCACGGTCGCCCACATAGCGGCAGCACATCCCGACCATCTTCGCGATGTTCCGCTGGTACGCCTTCGTCCAAAACTGTTTCGCCTGCATTTTTCGCTGTTTTATAATGAAGACGCAAAAATACGAAAAAGGGCCAAAAGTTGGCTGTTGGCCTTTGGCCTTTAGCTTTTAGATATTGGATAGAAGAAAATTTGTACGAAGCACCGTAACCTTTTTGTATTTTTGCGTCATGTTTGGATAGAGGCATTAGGCAGAAGGCAATAGGCATTAGAATGGACAAAACGAAATTTTGGTCACGGAAATACGAGGGCAACATCGACCGGTTGGTGGCGATATGCTACCGGTATGTCGGGGAGCGGCAGACGGCGGAGGATCTCGCGCACGAGGCGTTCTTGAAGGCCATTGAACGGGCCGACACCTGCCGGGTGATGGACTCCTTCGACGCGTGGCTGACCCGCATCACGGTCAACCGGTGCATCTCCTACCTGCGCACGCGACCCGAAACCGTGCCGTTGGAAGAGGAACTGACCGCCGACCCCATCGACCAAGAAGACGAACCCAACTGGCAGACCGGATTCACGAAGGAAGAACTGTTGGAAACCATCCAGCAACTCTCTGAACGACAACGCATGGTCTTCAACCTCCACGCTATCGACCGCGTTTCGCACCAGCAAATTGCCGACCTGATGGATATCTCCGTCACCAATTCCAAGCAGCTGTTCCTCCGTGCCCGAACGCGCCTGCAGCAACTGCTCGCCGCCAAAGCCCAAGAAAAAGAATCCAAAAAGAAAGGACTGCTTATGATTGCACTTCTATTCATGATGAAACGAAATTCCGCCCACCACCTCGACCGGCTCTATCGTTCCGAGCTGTCGCAGCTGCGGATGTCGCCCGCACACCGGCTGTCGGAATCGGAAATCCGCTCCGCCGTCGCCACCTCGCCCGCCAGCGCGGGAATAGCCATCGCCACCCACAAGACCGCCGCCCTCATAGCCGCTGCCGCCACCGTCGCGGGAGGGGTGTGCGTGTGGCAGATGGTGCGGAATACACCGAAGGACAATACGATACCCCCCGGTATAGAAACGCAACATTTTACGTCTCCACAACCGGAGAAAGCGAAACCAACCCCGATTACCACGGTTGCGAAAAATGCCTCCGCACCCGTGGAGACGCGGCATGCCACGTCTCCACACCAGACGCTGGAAGCGTCCGCTCCGGTGGTCATTACCCGCGAGATTCCCGTCACCCGCACCGTTGTCCTGCACGACACCATCACCGTTACCGACACCGTTTTCCTGATGCAGCACCATGATTAGAGACCTCTTCTTCACCCTCCTGTTTTTCGTCCTCATAGGGACACTCTCGGCCCAGCACCGCGACACCGTGTATGTGGAACGCGAAACCGTGACCTACGACACCATCACCGTGTATGACACCGTGCGCGTCCACGACACCCTGAACATCGCCGACTACCTCCGCAGCGAAGAGTTCGAGCGGCTCTTCTACAGTTCGGAATATGTTGACAATCTGTCGCTTACGGACTCATTGAAGGAAAAGCTGCTGCAACAGACCGTAACTTTTTGGGAAAACCGCGTCCTACAGGATGAACAGCAAACGATTTTGAGTATGGACAGCATAAAGAAATATGGATTGGCCGGACTGATCATCTTAGGACTCAACGCGATGTCGCCGGCACAAACCGACAGTACCACGGCGGGGAAACCGCATGATCCTCCCAAAAAGCATAAGACCCATCTCTACAACAGTCCGATGAACGGGTTCCACCTTGGTTATACTATCCAGTATGATTTGATAGAACCGATTGTTTATCAAAAAGAATATATAAACGAGGAAGCTGGTGAAATCACTCATTCTCATGGTGAAATCACTCATTCTCATCCTCTGCACGGATTTCATGCCGGTGTGGAGTTCTCCTACCACTTTGCGGACTATTTTGGGATTTCTGCAGGGTTGAATCTCGGAAGTATTGGCCACAATGAAACTATAAGACTTGATTTCGATAATAATGTCATACGACAACCCATATCAAAATACGGACTGTCCTTACCTTTGAAATTTGAATTCCATTACCCATTATGTGATAATCTTCTGTTTACAGTCAGTACGGGTGTCAGAATCCGGGCTCCTCTCAGCGCTTTTGCGGAAGGTTTTTCCAATACAAAAGGAAAAATACAGACTGAGGCATACACTTTCCAAGATTATCTGAACATACAGTATAGTAGTGTTTATGACAGGAATGTTTTCAATGCCGATATTTTGTTTGATGCTGGGCTCTATTACCGGCTTCCTAATGAAGATTTTCTGCGCTTTGCCGTCGGTTTGAATGCGGCGACCACTGATTTTATGCAAGGAACAGAATCAATGGAAGGCACAGTGGTTGTTTCTCCCACCGGAGGATATATCAAGTCCTCCCACCGCAACAACCATCTCTATTTCCAGATCGCGTATATCCAATGTTTCAACAAGCAACGCAAAATGATGCAGGCGCAGCCACATTGGAGCACGGAAGCAGGACTACACCACAGACATGAGATTCGTTTTGAAATTGGTGACCCGTTAGGAATAATGATACTAGAAAACAAGAACAATCATTTGCCGAATATAAGCGGATCCAACCTTACAGCTGTAGGACATGCTTGGAGAGCCACACCTGTCTTCTCATTCAATTATCACTATCGACTTACGAAATGGCTTTGGGCCGGTGCAATGGTGAATTACGCCTACTACAAAGATCACACGGATTATGGGTATGACTTCTACGATTCTCGCAACCAACACTGCATCACCTTGATGCCCGAACTAAGGTTCTCGTATCTTAACCGTCCGCACGTGACTCTCTATTCGGCTGTTGCCGCCGGTGCTACCTTGTTTTTCGGATGGGAATATCATTCGAAACCGTATGCGGTGTTCTATTGGGAGAAAAGCAAAAAGGTTTACCCCACCTTCCAACTCACAGCTTTCGGAATACGTGCCGGCGGGGAGCACCTCTTCGGAACGTTTGAACTCGGAGCAGGAATCAAGGGGTTTGTGTCAGCGGGAATCGGATACGCGTTTTAATGAAGAATGCAGAATGAAGAATGAAGAATAATATGATGAATAAAACTATTTTTGTTATTTTAGTAGTTGTCGCGATGATAGCGGCGGGATGCGGGAAGATTCGCACGTGCCAGTGCTATCATATTAGTCACATTGATATTATTGACACGGCATTGTATGACAGTATGCCAATTCCTATTTATGATAATTCTGTTCCTTTTTATGATGATTATGTTTCTATTGAAAGGGAGTCCGCCGTGGAATGTTCTTATTGGAATATACATGATACCGTCGGGACATACCTGCCAAAATATGGCATTCAGGAGTATTATGATATTGAATGCCACGAGCAAGGAGAAAGACCACAAGGTTCCCTATCAAAAAAAGGAGAAAAATGAGATCCCGTTATATAGACGCGGCGCGCCGCGTCTATACAGACAGACCCCAAAAGTCTCAAGTCTTACGTCTCAAGTAGAGACGCAAAATTTTGCGTCTCTACGCACGAAACACCCCCTATTCCCTAAAAAATCGTACTTTTGCCTTCCTTAAAAACAACGAAAGGCAATGACGAAAAAAATCCTCCTGATAGATGCTATGGGCTTGATATTCAGAGCGTACTACGCGATGATCAAGAGTCCGCGATTCACCACCAAAGGGCTGAACACCTCCGCAATGCTCGGCTTCACCAACTCGCTGTACGAGGTGCTCAAGAACGAGAAACCGACCCATGTAGCGGTGGCCTTCGACACGGGCGCACCCACCTTCCGGCACGTCGAGTACGAACACTACAAGGAGAACCGCGAAGCCACACCCGACGACATCGTAACTTCCATCCCCTACATCAAACGCATCCTCGACGCCTTCCAGATCACGATGGTCGGCATCGACGGCTATGAAGCGGATGACCTGGTCGGTTCGTTGGCCAAACACGCTGAAATCGAAGGATTTGAGGTGCTGATGCTCACCTCCGACAAGGACTACGGGCAGCTCGTTTCCGACCATATCCGCATGTACAAGCCCGGCAAGTTCGGACAACCGGCGGAAATCCTCGGCGTGGAGGAAATCTGCAAAAAGTACAAGATCGAACGGCCGGAGCAGCTGATCGATATGCTCGGTCTCTGGGGCGACACCTCCGACAACATCCCCGGCGTGCCGGGCATCGGACAGGTGCGCGCCCAGAAACTGCTCGCCAACTATGGCAGCATCGAGGAGATGTACGCCCGCAACTTCGACAAGGACAACGAGAAGACCCGTACCCTCATGAACGAGTACAAAGAGCAGGCCTTCCTCTCCAAAGAGCTGGCTACCATCATGATAGACATCCCAATGGAGTACGATTTCGACCAGATGGCCTACAACGGTCCCGACCCTGCGAAACTCAAAGCCATCTTCGACGAGCTGGAGTTCAAGGCCCTCACCAAACGCATCTTCACGGATTTGTCGCTGCAGGTACCGCAACCCCAAGCCGCCCCCGACCTCTTCTCCCCCATCGAGGAAACAGAGCCACAAACCTCAATGGAGACCGAAACTCCTAAGACAGTCTTCGAGCTTCCACAAACCGTTGAGGTACAATCCATTAAAGATATTCCAGCAAAAAAGAATGACACAGTCTTCTTTACGTGGATATTTCAGCAAGAACGCATTGCCGGATTTGCCTTCGCCTTTGACGAAACCACCACCTACTACCACTGGGTGGAGAGTGAACATCGTCACTATCAGGAGTTTATAAAGCTGATCTTCGGGGAACCACGCACCGTGGTCATGCACGACTGCAAAAACACCTACAAATACCTCCGGTCGTTCCGCGTGGAGCCGAAATGCACCTTCTGGGATACACAAATCGCCCACTACCTGCTGGAACCCGAGCGCAAACACCAACTCAACGACCTCGCCCTCAGCTATTTCGACTGCGAGTTGGCGGAGACTGGAAAACCGTCGCCCGCACCCGAGAACGAACAGATTCTGTTACTGCAAAAGCTCTATCCGATCTTGGATAAAGAACTGAAAGAGAATAAGATGCCCTTGGTACCCGTGTTGGCCGACATGGAATACACCGGTGTTAAGGTCGATGTCGATACGTTGCAGCAGAACTCCGAAACGATGAACGCCGAGATTGCCGCCATTGAGCAGCAGATTTACGAATATGCCGGCGAGACCTTTAACATCGGTTCGCCCAAGCAGTTAGGGGAGATTCTCTTTGAGAAGATGAACCTCGTGAAGAACGCCCGGCTGACCAAGAGCAAGCAGTATCAGACTGGCGAGGAGGTGCTCAAGAAGATGGCCTACAAGCATCCGATCGTGCCGCTGATCTTGGAGTGGCGCAAGCTGTCGAAGCTGAAATCCACCTACATTGACGCGCTGCCGCAGCTCATCAACCCGAAAACGGGGCGCATCCATTCGACGTTTACCCAGACGATTACGGCCACGGGCCGGCTCAGCTCCCTCAACCCGAACCTGCAGAACATCCCTGTGCGCACCGAGCGCGGCCGCGACATCCGCAAGGCGTTCGTGCCCTCCGACGGCAACGTGCTGCTCGCCGCCGACTACTCGCAGATCGAGCTCCGCATTGTCGCACACGTATGCCAAGACGAGCGCATGATCGAGACCTTCCGCAACAACGAGGACATCCACGCGACGATGGCCGCCCACATCTACGGCGTTGACAAAGAGGAGGTTACCGCCGATATGCGCCGTGCCGCCAAAACCGTCAACTTCGGGATTCTGTACGGCATCTCCGCCTTCGGTCTCGCCGACCGGCTGCAGATTCCGCAAGCCGAGGCCAAGCAGCTCATCACCGACTACTTCCGCAGTTTCCCGAAAATCTCGGATTATCTGAACGACACGCTGGATTTCGCCCGCGAGCACGAGTACGTGGAGACGCTTATGGGCCGCCGCCGCAACATCCGCGACATCAACGCGAAGAACGGCGTCTTGCGGGCCGCCGCCGAGCGCAACGCCATCAACGCGCCCATCCAAGGCACCGCCGCCGACCTCATCAAAATCGCCATGGTGCGCATCTATCAAGCTATGAACGAGCGGAATATGCGCAGCAAGATGATCCTGCAAGTCCACGACGAACTCATCTTCGACACCTGTCCCGACGAGTTGGAAGCCCTCTCGAACCTCGTGCGCGAGCACATGTCGGGTGCCATGCAACTGTCGGTGCCGTTGGACGTGAACATCAACAGCGGCAGCAACTGGTTGGAGGCGCACTGATTCTTGTTCCATATCCCTTTTTATCTCTATCAGTTCGCATAATTATCAGAAAGTGAAAAGCATAGACAAAAATACGCGCCCTGTTCTTTGGCTAATAATCATGGTTCTTTTCACTCCTGTGGTTGGAATGTTTCTTAACTACGATGTTTTTAATTTCAGGAGCGTGCTTTTACTGCTGATGTGGATGGTGGTGCTGCTGATTCCATACGTCCTTACACAAAAGAAATGGCTATACATAACCGCCGCGAGCCTGCTGTTCGCGGACGGATTCGCCAATCTTTTTCACTGGATTGTGCTGAAAAGCCCGCTGAACGCCTCGTCCATCTTTGTGTTTCTGAACACCAACTTCAACGAAGCGTCGGAATTCATGACCATCAAAATGACGCCTTTGCTATGGCTGTTTATCCCTTATATCGCTTTGTTTATCATTGTGTTAAGGCGTATTCCGCAACTCACGTTCCGGTCGAAAGGCGAAATCATCGTGTGGTCGGCTTTGTGGCTTACTGTTGCCATATTCTTCACCGACAACATTGTCCACAACAGTTTCCTGCGACTTGCGGTGCCCGACGTGGAACGCGCAATAGTTTCATTTGCCAAAGAGTCAGGCGAATACCGCAAGATGAAAAAACACCCCTTACGCCTCCTTGATGCAGGACTCACGACCGAGGACCCCACGCTTGTCGTAATCGTTGTCGGCGAGTCGTGTAACCGCAACCATACTTCCCTGTACGGGTATGGACGCGAAACCACACCCCGTCTGAAGGCGAGACAGGACATCTTGGTGTTCGACAATGTGGTGAGTGCCAATTCCAACACCTTGTATTCAGTGATGAACTTCCTGACAGAGAACAACATGGAGCATCATCTCCCGCTTGATAGCTGCATCCACATTTTCGATGTGTTGCATTCGACTCCTTACCGGTCGTACTGGATTTCAAATCAGGCACCTATCGGACTTTGGGAAAACGGCGTGACTAACTTGGTCCAAAATGCGGACGTGAAAACCTTCGTCAACGTCACCTCCAATTCGTCGATGGAGAGCACCCAGACGGCGTCGTACGACCAGCAGCTTTTCGTTCCTCTCCAATCCGCCATTTCCGATTCAGCAAAGCACAAGGTTGTTTTCCTTCATCTTTTAGGTTGCCACACCCAATACAACAAACGGTATCCCAACGACTTCGCCCTTTTTGAGGAAAAAGGCGACAAACGCACCCGGGTTATTAACAGCTACGATAATGCGGTGTATTACAACGATTTTGTTGTCGATAGCGTCTTCTCTATGTTGAAGGTTTACAGCCTGTTGCATCCGGAGGTACGGGTTTCGGCCCTCTATTTCTCCGATCACGGCGAGAATGTTTACGACGAAGGCGATTATTGCGGGCATAATTATTCAGACAGAATACCCAGAGCCAATGTGGAGATTCCGTTTGTCCTGTGGCTGTCGCTTTCGCAAAAGGAATACCTTGATGCACATAATTATCCTGTCGGGAGTCGGTTGCACACCCCTTATATGATCGACGACCTTTTTCACACCATCATAGACCTCAGCGGCATCACCACCCCTTGTTTCGACAAAACCAGAAGTTTTCTCAATCCGGATTTCGACTCAACCCGTCCGCGCATCCTTGAGGACGGCAATGTGTATAAAGAAAATAAAACAAACTGATTATAAATGTTAATTGCACTGCGTGCGTTCAGCCTCTCCGAGGCTGGGAGTGGGCGGGGAAGTACGTGCCGGCAGGGGGAGCATCTCGGAGAGATGCGCCGCGCCACCAGGCGCAGGTAACACCATACCAGCGGCGAAGCCGCGCAGTGTGGTGATGCCCGAGCAGCGCAGTGTGGTGATATCCGAGGTGAGTAGTGAGGTGATGTCTGAGCCGCACAGTGTGGTGCCGACAGAGCCGCGTAGTGCGATGCTGGCTTGGATGCGCTGTGCGATGCCGGAGGTGGTACGCAGTCTCGTGCGCAGTGTGGTGACAGGACACGTGACGAGACGCTGAGGTGAGATACACGCACACCGGTCATCCCCGACTGCCTCCCCGGCATCTCGGAGAGATGCGACATCATTCCGCCCCGCTCACCAGCGCCTCCACCGGCACCGTGCTGTCCATCAGCCCGATGCGGGTGCCGGAGGCGTGGCGGGTGACGCTAAATGCTTAGGAGAGAAAACTAATAGTAAAGAAAACTGTGGACAGCGTCATGAACGACAATCACTTTTTCTCCATGAGCGTCAACCGTAATCTCATACGCAAAATGGAAATCCTCGCAGATAAATTCCTGCCATCCCTTATTAATCCATTCTTTTTTTAGTCTGGCCTTGGGGAATATGGTCGCATAGTTGGCAAGCGATTCCAATCCGTCATAGAGACGATTTTTCTTGTTTTCAACGGTATCGAAACTTAAAGTATGCCAATGTTTTAATATGGCAGCATCATAGAATGATTCTATGGCTTGATGTACACGTTCTTCAATAAGAATTCTCATGCTTCAGGATGATAGAACTTGTAAATCTTCTCTGTCAACCGACGACGGGACTCTTCGAGCGGAATACATTGTGCCATTTCTTCATCGGAGATTGTCCGATATGTTGTTTTTGTGGCAACGCCATATTCTGTGGATGGTTCATTAACCATCGGAGTTTCAGGTTCTTCTATAGGATAATCTTTTGCCATATCAAAGTTTTTTTATAAGGCAAAGATACATATCTTTTTAATACCTCGATAGTTTTTCTTCTAAAATTTCAAAGATCCGCTTACCACCGCCTCAATCGGCACCGTGCCGTCCATCAGCCCGATGCGGGTGCCGGAGGCGTGGCGGTTGGAGGCGGTGAGGGACAAGGGAAGCATCCTCGTAGTGGCAGAATTTCAGGATGGCGTCGTTCATCTGATAAAAATCAAATTATCGGCAATTTTTTTGATTTATTGACGAAAATTTGTATATCTTTGCACCGACAAAAAAAGATAAGGATGTACGACACATTACATATAGATGAGTTATATAACACATTGGGTGACAGGGTACAACTGACATCTAATGAGATTGCGAATTTCTATCGGGGCTATTCTTCTGACATTCCAATTTCAACAATTCGATGGAAAATCCACTCTCTTGTTAACAAGGGGGTGATATATTCTATTGGGCGTGGGCTTTACCGATTTGGAAGAAAGCCTATATTCAAACCAAACATTTACACAAGAACACAAGTAATAGCAGACATTATGCGTCGCAGATTGCCATTTGCGAAATATTGTCAGTGGGATCTGCATGTGGCAAATGCATTTTCAACATACCTGCTAAATACACAGCTGTTTTTTGTCGATGTCGAACGCGATGTTGTTGATGCGGCGTACCACGAAATAGGCAAAACATATCGTCGCACGGTCTTGTATCGTAATCTTAGTGAGGAATTGCCCTATTATGACGGATATATCGTAGTCCGCAACATGGCACTTGAAGCTCCAACCATTGAGGTTGAGGATATGCTCTTGGCATCGTTGGAGAAAATTTTGGTGGATTTTGCACTTGACAGGATATTCCCTTTTTCGGATACTGAGATTGTTGACATCTATGCAAATGCAACTGCTGACTATTCCGTCAACACCAGCCGGATGCTCCGTTATGCTGGTCGTCGGGGCCGCCGTGACGTTATCGAAGAAATCTTGGACGAAATAAACCATTAAACTATGATTACGCAGAATTCATTCACCGCAGATTGGATAAACCAAGTATCGAAGAGATACAAAGCCGATAAAATCCTGGTAGAGAAATCTATCCGGGCTTTGTCGTTGCTGGAGGGTCTCTCTGAATCATCGCTTCCTTTCGTTTTCAAAGGAGGGACAGCACTGATGCTAATATTCAAGGAGCCGCACAGATTGTCCATCGACATTGACATCATCCTTCCGTTGAGTAACCAAAACCTTACTGCGACCCTTCAACAAATTGCCATTGTCAAGGGTTTTTCTCGCATTGAAGAACATAGCAGAAAATTTGGTATAGTTCCAAAAGCACATTATAAGTTTTTCTTCACTTCTGTTGTTGAAAGAAAGGAATCGTATATCTTGTTGGATATTCTTTTTGAGCAGATTCCATACAATCGAATCATTGAGTTGCCTATCACCAACATTTTTCTTGCGACAGAGGGTGAAGACAGGACGGTTCGTGTTCCCGATGCCAACAACCTTCTCGCAGACAAACTGACGGCTTTTGCTCCACGAACGGTTGGCGTGCCCTATCGGAAAGGCAATTCTGAATGCGGAATGGAGATTATGAAGCAGTTGTATGACATAGGAGCTCTATTCGACAAAGCAGATGACATGGTGTCCCTCTCTACAGTGTACCGAACGATTGCCGAACAAGGAGCGAGTTACCGTGACAAGCACTTTTCTGTGGATGACATTCTTCACGACACAATGGATCATGCTCTCTCCATCTGCTTCCGGAAAAGCCGAAACAATGTTGAGTATCAGGTGCTGGAACGAGGCATCAAACAAGTATCCAGCCACATCTTCTCTGAACCATTCCACATTGAGGAAGCCATTCTGTCCGCAGCCAAGGTGTATTATCTTGTATCACAGATTGAAACGGATGGCATCACAATCGAGAAATACAGCATTCGGCAGCTGGAGCGCATGAGGAATTGGTTGTTCACAGACTACGAATACACAAAACTCAACAAGCTAAAGAAATCGAATCCAGAGGCGTTCTTCTATTTGTATTTGGCAATACATAGAAAGGGATTTGAAGCATGGAGGCGGTGATTGGTTTGTTCTTGCATCCCACCCAAGCCCGTCAGGGCTTCCATATCTGTAGCACGAGGACGTTCCCGACCATGCGCCCCGAACTGTCTTACGCTGAAAAAAGTTGAGTCGGCATCCTGTTGAACAGGGGCAGACAAGTATTTCGCAAGTGTTTGGCAAGTAGTAGGCAAGTAGTAGGCAAGTAGTAGGCAAGTATTTCGCAAGTAAAAGTGCTTGCTTGGACTTGCGAAAGTCTTGCCTACTACTTGCGAAGGTCTTGCGAACCCCTTGCGAAAGTCTTGCTGAGGCAATGCAAACGGCCCCGCATTCGCGAGGCCGTTTCGTTTCGGTCGGACAGGAACCGCAGCTCCTGCCGGCCGCTCATTAATATAAAAGGGTTATTTATTCAGGATCTTCTGAACGCCGTTGCCGACCTTCAGCAGATAAAGACCTGCGGGATATGATTGCATGTTCAAGGTGACGTGCGTGTCGCCGTTATCGACCACCTGCAGCAACTTGCCGTTCAGGTTGTAGAGCTCGACGCGCTCGGCATTCTCGTTGATGATATACAACGTGCCGGTGCAGGGGTTCGGGTAGGCGAAGACCTGCGGCATCTCGTGACTCTCGATGCCGACGGGCTTCTGGTGGATGACGCCCACGCCGGTGAGGTCGAAACCGCAGCTGGCGAAGTCGGTCGGCCAGGGATCATTGACAATGTGACCGAAAGCGTCGTAGGTGGCGTACTGCGGGTCGATATTGCCCACCACGTCGATAATCCGCACATAGACGATGCTGTCGATGTTGAGGTTCGCGCTGTCGGCCAGCTCCTCGAGATCAAACGGAGTACCGTAGCCGATTTGGAACTTGCCGGCCAGGTTGTTGATGAAGGTGGGGTCTGTGAGGGCAAAGGAGCCTGTCTGGGTCTCCGTCTGGGTGAGGCTGGTGGCCGGGAAGCGCACGAAATGCACACCGTCGGAGCTCACCTCCACGAAGGCCAACTCGAGGAAGCCACCGTTGATGTCGTTCTCGAACACCGCAAAGTCAGGACCTTCCCCGTTGCGGATCGGACGCTCGAAGGTGACCAGCGCGGAGCCGCCGTCGCCAAGGCTGACAGCCTCCATGCTGTTGTTCGGCGTGGCCGGTCCGATGGCATTCGTCTCGTCGCCGAAGGATGCCAACGGACTGTTCGGGTTGGAGATGTTCTGCGGACCGCGGGTCAGCACGACATTGGTAGCCCACGCCACGAACTGGTTGTCATCGACGGCGATGGCGTTGCAGCCGTCCGTACCCACACCGCCGCAGAACGGGCCGTGCTCGGGAATCGTGTCAGGACCGGAACCTCCCGTCGTGTCGGGAACCGTCACAGGATAGATGGTCATCGGATAGACATAGATGTAGTTCCAGTAGCCGCCGTATTCATTAACCCAAACGCTATCGACAAGGATACCTGTGCTGCTGTCAGCCCATTTTTCAAGGTCGCCGTTATTAAGGGTTTGCGCCATACCCATATCCATCACGCCGTTGTTGGTGCTGCCCCACCAGTTGCCCGGCGTGATGCCCAGCGGAGTAGTCATTCCGGCGGCCGTGTCAATGTAGTTGATGTCGCTGACCATACCCGTGCCGCTGTAGCTGAAGCGCGGGTCAGCGGCGGCGATGTGCGCCATCATGTCGGCCACGGTGGCGGTGCCGTCCCAGCGGTAACCCCAAGCCAGGGCAGTGTCAGCCCAGTTGACGGCCATCACGGCCTCGTTGGAACCAGTACCCACCCAATAGAGGATTTCGCTGAAGTCGATAGTGGCCTCCTCGGGAGTAGGACCGATAGGACCTGCAGGTGCGCTCACCGGCACAATCGGGGTCTGCCAAGCATAACCCATTGTCATCCAATCACTCGGATCACCTGTCATAGTGGCGCAGTCGGTATTACCCACTTTGATGAGGTCGCCCTGAGAGACATACATCTCCGTATAGCCGAAGTTAGCCAAAGTACCGTTCACATTGTACATGACGAAACCGGTGCTGGGCTGTGTCATGGTAAGGTTATAGTTCGCATCCTGATAGGTGACATCATAGATGATACCACCGCCGCCGGAATAGTTGAAACGGCTGTCGTAGGCGGCAATCGTGTCCATCACAGCCTCCACGGTGGTGCTGGTGCCGTTGAAGCGCACACCCCAAGCCAAAGCCACTTCAGGACTGCACCAGTTGCCGGCGAAAATCACTTCCGTGTTGCCGGTACCCACCCAGTAGGTGATTGCGTCAGCAGAAATGGTGGCATCTTCGGGGTCGGGATTGACGGGCGTGGTGGTCGTGTCGGGCACGGTGACGGGCGTGATAGTCATCGGATAAATGTAGGTGTAACTCCAGCCCCAACCATCCCAGTAGGTGCTGTCCACCACGATGCCGGCGGCGGGATCGGCCCACTTCTCGAAGTCGCCGTTGGCGAGGGTCTGTCCCATACCGGCGTCCATAAAGCCGTTGTTCTTGCTCTCCCAATAGTTGCCCGGGGTAACGCCCAGCGGAGTAGTCATACCGGAAGCAGTGTCAATATAGTTGATGTCGTCAATGCCAAAGCTTCCCAAAACGTAGCTGAAGCGCGGGTCGGCGGCGGCGATGCCAGCCATCATGTCGGCCACAGTGGCGGTGCCGTTCCAACGGTAACCCCAAGCCAGAGCGGTGTCGGCCCAGTTCACAGCCATGACAGCCTCGTTGGAACCGGTACCCACCCAGAAGAGAATGTCATTAGCAGCGATGTTCGCCTCGTCGGGAACAGGAATTACGGGCGTGGTATCGACAACGGCCAGTGCAACGGTAAGATTGTCGATGCCGCAGTAACGGTTGCCGGGACCTGTGGTGCTGGCCGTGGTGCTGGCGACATCCCACATAAGCGTGAGGCGTGCACCAGCAGGCACGTTGGCGTACTGGCTGAAATGGATGGTGTCGTGATGCAGGACTTTGTTGTCGGCAGTATACGTTTCGAGAGCCACAAAATCGGCAGTGTCGTTCACAATGTAACCCACCACGAGATGCGTATTGGCATCCGCAATGTTGGTGCGATGGTCGAAGGTGAGCACCGTCTGGGAGAGGGGCGAGTCGAAAGCGGGCAGCACCGCATAGCGGCGGGTACCCGTGGTCAGCATGTCGTTGATATGGCTTGTGTTGGTGCCGGTGTAGATCTGGCTGGCAATGAAGCTGAAGAAAGCATCGTTGGCCGCGATGGCACCGAAGCTGTTGGTGCTGGTGGAATAACCCACGCCGCCGAAATAGTCCGACGTGGTAGATGAACCGGTGCCGACATGATGAACTGTGCCGTTACCCAGAACCGTCCAGCATTCGGGTATCGGAGCGCTGGCAAAATGGGGACGCATGCTTTGGTCGGAAGTGTAGCTTGAGAAATTCTCGCTGTAGGTCAGCGGGTGGACAGTCGTGCAGAGGGTGTCGGGCTCGACAGGTGCGGCGGGGGGAGTCACCGGAGTGGGAACCTTGACCCACGCCTCCTGGAGGAAGTAGGTGCCCAGCGGATCCCAACCGATAGCGGAATTCATATCGCCATACTTGAAAACATCGTTATTGTGAATCGTGGTGCCCGCACCGGCATCCGCGCTGACGCCGTTGAGGTTGGTCCACCAGAAGTTATAACCCATCGCGGGATCAACGGGGGAGAGCCCCAGCGTATCGCCGTTGTCGAGAACGAAGTGGATATCACCGTTGAAAGAAGGTGTCCCGACCGTCCAGAAACGCGGGTCGGCGGCAGCGATGGCATCGATCATAGCCTGCGCGGTGGTCGTTCCGTCGAAGCGGTAACCCCAGGCAAACGCCGTGTCGGGCTGCGCGAAGTTGACGATAAACTCGGCGCTGTTGGAACCGCTGCCCACCCAGTACAGAAGCTGGCTGAAAGGAAGGGAAGCATCGACGGGGTCAGTGGAAGTCCCGCCGTTGGGGTCGCTCGCATAGATGAGGTTGTTCACCGTGCTGAAGTTGTAGTCGTCGCATGTCGATTCCGAAATGCGAAGCCAAGTGCTGGTAAGGGTCGTGGAGCCGTACGCACTACCGTAACTGTTGCAATTAAAATGCATAGATGGAGACAAATGAATGCCTGCAACAGGGTCGTTATAATCAACCGATCCCACAAATCCATTGCTGATAGTGTACGTGAAACGGCTGTCGTGAGCGGCAATACTGTCAAGCGCGTTGGCTAAAGTGATGCTGCCGTTCCAATGCAGACCCCACACCACTACGGTCGGAGTGTAACCGGCATCGTCATCGTCCCAGCCAATGCACACCAACGTGCTGTTGCTACCGCTGCCCACCCAAAACTGGACATCATTTTCGGAGATATTGACGGAATTCGTCGCTCTCACTTGAACATCATGCCCGTTCAGATGAACGATGGTCATCTCCTGGGCGCTCATCAGGTTTATCATGCACAATAAGCCCAAAAAGAATAAAATTTTCTTCATTTCGTTTATTTTTTTGTTGTTTGTATTTCTTTTAACTACTAACTGCTAACTACTAACTGCTAACTATCTAAACGCCATCGACGCCGGGCACAATCCCGCCTCGAAGGAGAACTTTTTCTTGCCGTTTTTGTCGAAGCAATAGACGTCGCCGTTGGCCACATAGTTGCCTGCGTCGGTGATATAGACATCACCGTTCAAGGGGTTCACCATGATGTTGTAGGGCGTCTGCAACTGCGTGCCGTCGCTGATGAACTGGTCTGTCACCAACGTGTCCGCCTCCAAATCCAGCACCTTGAACCAAGCCGTCATAGTGGAGTAGTTGTAGGAATATAAAAATGCTAAATTTTGGTATATATCAAAATTGTAGGTTTCAAGGTCATAGACCTTCACCACCTCGTTGGTTTGGGCATCAATTTTCTGGAAAGAGTAGGGGATACTGCCGTAGTTGCCGTTGGAGACCACATATACGTAGCGGTCGTTGTAGGCCTTGACCCGTGTCGGGTTGATGACCACAGGGATCTCCTTGGTGACGGTGAACGAGACGGGGTCGATGACGGAGACGGTGTTGTCGTAGTTCGGGTTGTCAAGACCGCCGGAGTTGCAGACGTAGAGCTTGCCGTTGCAGGCGCAGATGCCGTCGGGGTCGCGACCGACCCGCACGGTGGCTTCGATTTCCAATGTAGCCGTATCGACCCGCACCACGTCGTCATCGAAACAAGAAATGTACGCTTTGCCGTCTAAGAAGGCAATGTGACGCGGCTGCTTGCCGCTCAGGTTGAGGGTCTTCAGCGAGCGTGCGGTGGCGAAGTCCATCACCTCCACGATGTTGGAGTTGTTGACTACGCAGTAGAGCTTTGAGCCGTAACGCTGCAGGTCGTTGCCCACATCGCCCAAGCCGCGGTGGTTGACATCGAGGAAAATGTCCGCCGTGAGTGTGCCGGTCGTGAAGTCATAGTACGACAGGCTGCTGTTGTTCATCTGGAAAAGTCCCTCATTGAGGATATACATCCCGTTAGCGTAGGAATCGGGTTGGGGTTGCGGTTCCGGTTCGGGTTCCGGACGATGGCAGGATGCGACGAGCAAGGGCAATACAAGCACCCATAAAATACTGACTTTCAAAAAATTCCATAAACGCATAAACCTCGGCATTTAGGGTTCGACAAAATGCTTCGGTCAATGTCTGGAACGAAGAGCGCGATTAGGGTCTCTTTTGCATCCGCCTACCTCCCGAAGCGATAACAACACAACGTGGCAGGTTTTCTGACTTGTTCCCGGAACCGCGCCTTCCCGTCTTACGACAGTGACATTTTGCGGATCCGTTTCCGGAACTTACAGCAGCGGGTACTGTGCAGGACTTACACCTGCTTCCCTCTCAGGATTTTACAACAAAAATCCTTCACCACTTTGCAGCGGCAAAAATACACTTTTTTTGTTAATGGCGACTATTCTTTCTATTTCTTCGTCTTCCAATACGTTTCCATCTCCTCCAGCGACTTGCCCGTCGTTTCGGGAACCATCTTCCAGATGAACAGGGCGGCGAGGACTCCCATCAGTCCGTAAATCCAGTAGGAGAAGCCGTGGTTGAACATCGTGGTGAGGGTCTCGTTCTTGTCAAGCATTGGGAACGTCCAGGAAACCAGGAAGTTGGAAATCCATTGCGAGGCCACGGCGACGCTCATCACCATGGAACGGATGGAGTTGGGGAAGATTTCGGAAAGGAGCACCCAGCAGACGGGTCCCCACGACATGGCGAAACCTGCCGTATAGACTAGCATGCAGATCAGGGAGCCCAAGCCCACACGGTGCATATAGAAGGTGGTGCCCAAGATGAACATGGAGAGGGCCATCACCAAGGCGCCGATGATCATCAGCGGGCGGCGGCCGAACTTATCGACCGTGAGGATGGCGAGGATGGTGAAGGAGAGGTTCACCGCTCCCACGATAATCTGCTGCATCAGAGCGGTGTCGGTGGCCGCGCCCATGGTTTTGAAGATCTCCGGCGCGTAGTAGAGCACCACGTTGATGCCGATGAACTGTTGCAGCGAGGCTAACAGCACGCCCACCACGATGATGGCATGGCCGTAGTTGCGGATGGGGACGATAAGGGATATCAGGAAGCTGACGAGCAGCGAAATCTCAAGGGCGCTGTTGACCTTGCACAGTTTCAGGATAAGGTAGCCGGCCACGAACAGGATGAGCCAGTCGAGCATGAAAAGGTAGAACGGGCGCATGGATTGCGTGTTATCGTTCAGGCTCTCGCGGATGGCCGACATCTCCCGTTCGGCATTGTCGCCGGAGGTTTTGCGCAGCACTTTCAGCGCCTTTTCCTCCCGTCCGCGCATGACAAGATAGCGGGGCGTTTCCGGCACGAAAAACAGAGCGATGAGGAAGAGTCCGGCGGGGATCATCTCGGAGGCGAACATCTGCCGCCAGCCGATGGTGTGGAGCCAGGTGGCGTCGCCGCGCTGGGCGATGTTGTAGTTCACGAAGTAGATGATGAGCATGCCGAGGATGATGGCGAACTGGTTGAGGGACACTAATGTGCCGCGACGGTTGGCGGGTGCGATCTCGGCAATATACATCGGGGAGAGCATGGAGGCGATGCCCACGCCCACGCCGCCGCTGATGCGGTAGAAGACAAAGTGGTTGATGAAGTGGTAGTCGCCTTCGCCGGGCATCCCCCAGAAAATTTCCGGCCAGGCGGAACGGATGGCGGAGAGCAGGAACAACACAGCGGCGATGATCAGCGAAGGTTTGCGGCCGAGTTTTTGCGAAAGCCAGCCTGCGAGGCATGCGCCGATGATGCAGCCTATCAGCGCGCTGCTCACCACAAAGCCCTCCAAAGCGTGGGCTTGCGCGGCGGGAAGTCCTTGTGGCTCAATGAAAAAGACGCGCAACGACTCCACCGTGCCGGAAATCACCGCGGTGTCGTATCCGAACAACAAGCCACCCAACGTGGCCACAATCGTCAATGCGAAAACATACAGTTTGTTATTCTTCATTATCAAGGGGTTTTTCATAATTTGAGCGGCAAAAATACATAATTTTCGCGCTGATTAAACATTTGGGCATGCAGACAATCTATCGCCCTAAAATAATGAACCGGAACCTATTGATAAAATTTTTCACCGAGTGCGCAACAATCCATAAAAAGTGTATTTTTGCCGCTCAATCAACAACAATTAAACAGTATTATGGCATACAAAATTAGTGAAGATCTTTGCGCCGCTTGCGGAACTTGCATCGGCGAATGCCCCCAAGAGGCTATCTCCGAGGGCGCTGCTTACTCCATCAACCCCGATCTCTGCATCGAGTGCGGTGCTTGCGCTGACGTTTGTCCGTGCGAGGCTATCAGCCTGGAGTAGTCAGAAAGTTTTTGTCTAACAAAACAAAAAGAGGCGCGAAATCCGCGCCTCTTCTGTTATTAGTCAGTGGGTTACATCAGAAACTGCGCCGCGAGGAACGCCACCGCGCAGAGCAGCGAGGCCGCGATGATGCCGCGCCCCGTCTTGTCGAACTTCAACTTCAACAGATAGTAGCGCAGAAGGAGCACGTTGGGAATCATCGCCAACAGGATGAAGTCAGGGGTCAACACCTTGATGAGGTTGGGTTTGTTGACCAACATCTGCGGGTTGAAGTGCAACACGATGGCGAAGATGCCGAACAGGATGCCGAACAGCACCGCAGGGATCAGGATGCCTAACGCCCCGCCCACCACGTAGGAGTCTCTTCTCAGTTTTTCCATCATAATTCCAAATATTTAAGGGTTTCGATATATTGGTGCGCGGTCATGTCGTACTGAACGGGCTGCACGGAGATGTAGTGGTGCTGCAAGGCCCACTCGCAAGTGTCCTCTTCCTCCTCTAACCGCTCCAACCAACCGGTAAGCCAGTAGTATTTGCGACCGTAGGGATCGGTACGCTCCTGCAGGTCCTCATGCCAGGTGGCATGGCACTGCCGCGTGATGCGTATCCCCTTGATTTCCTCGGTGGGAACTTTGGGGAAGTTGACGTTCAGGCAGATATGCGGGGGAAGCCCTTTCTCCAACACCTTCTCCACAATGGGCCGCCCGTAATGGATGACCGCTGAGAAGTCGGCATCGGGCATATAGTCTAACAAGGAGAGCCCCACGGCGGGGATGCTGTCGAAAGCGGCCTCTATGGCGGCGGCCATCGTGCCCGAGTATATCAGACTGACCGACGAGTTCGCGCCGTGGTTCACGCCCGACAGCAGCAGGTCGATCTTCCGCCCGCGCAACACCACCTTCTCGCCTAACTTCACACAATCGACGGGTGTGCCGTTGGTGCGGTAGTAGGCCACACCGTCCTCGTTCTTGTAGTTCTCGAGGCGCAGCGGCTCGTTCATCGTGATGGCGTGCCCGGAGGCGGAACGCACCCGGTCGGGAACCACCACCACGACTTCGCCTAACGGTTTCGCAATCTCCACCATCGCCGCCAAACCCTTCGCCGCGTAACCGTCATCGTTGACAATCAATATCAGAGGTCTCTTTTCTTGCATACGTTCGTTTTACTGTTTTTGGACGAGGGGAATCCGCCCCTCGCTTTCCTCATAGAAGAGCTACGCCCAAGATTACTGCTTCACGATTTTCGCCGTTTGCACGTGATGTTGGGTATCCTCCACTTGCAGAATGTAAGTGCCAGACTTGTATCCTGTTACATTGATTTCGGAGACATTGTCTGCCAGTCGACCGCCTTGCAGAAGCCTGCCGCTGAGGTCGAAGAGGCGGTAGGTGTACTCTTCGGCGTCATCGCCCGTGGCCACGTGGACGTAGTCCGTGGCGGGGTTCGGCCATACCTGCAAGGTGTTGGTTTTCAGTGAAAAATCGTTGACCCCCATGGGTACGTTTACCTTGCCACAGGGGAACATGATGGCATCGAGGTAGGCGCAGTCATGGCCGCCCGTGCCGTAGTAGTCTTTCGAGTAAGTCCATTGGTAAGTGTGCACGCCGGCCTCCACAGGATAAGCCGCACGGGTCCAGCCGATGTTGCCACTCCATTCATCCTTTGTCTGTCCGTCGATTTTGAAGACCAGTTTGTCGTAGTTTTCCTCGCTCGACACTTTGTAGTAGAACGAGATGGTGTCACTCACGGTGGCCGTGTCGGTGAGGGTCAGACGAGTGTTGGAGTTGTTGCCGATGGCACCGGATTTTGCGCAGTACATACCCTCGTACGGACTTGTGGTGACAATCGTCCACGGGGTGCTCGAGTTGTTCTGCCAGCTCATGTTAGAGAAGTCGCCGGTCTCCCAGTCTTCGGTCAAGGCACCGATTTTCACGGGCAGGAAGTTCTCCACGCGGTAGTAGTTGACGTATAACACCCCCTTAATGTAGGAGATGGTCGGTTCCATGATGCTGGACTTGACAGTGGCCTTGACGGTGGCATAGCCGATGCCGCCGGCCGGGATGGGCGGAATCTGCACGTTATCGTGCTCCAAGACAAGCTCATCGGCGGGGTTGGTCAAGAAAAGGGTACCCTGCACCACCGGCATGTTGCCGGTGTTGGCGATGGCGATGCGGCAGGTGAACGTCTCCCCGTAATCCGCTTTGTGGTTGCCGTTGCCGGACTCGGTATCATCCACTTCCAGTCTGTCGATGCTCAGGGCAGGCGCGTACAGCTTCAGCCCCTTGGTCTGTCTGACCGTGTCGTTGCCGAGAAGGATTTCCAGATTGAGGACGGCGTTATGGTTGGCAGGAGCCAAGTCGTCCACCTTGAAACGGAAAGTCTGTGCGCCGGAAATCGTGTCGTGGGAAGCCAGCGAAGGGATACTCAAGGTGTTGTCTAACAAGGTGATATTCGGATCTTCGGTGGTGATGCGGATAATCACGTTGTTGGCGGTCTGGTTGCCGACATTGATAATCATCGGGGCCACTTTCATCGTCTCCCCGAACTCGGGCAGTCCGTTGATGTTGTCGTTGATAAAGGGGGAGACTTGCTCGGTCAGAGCCAAGTCACCGACAATCACGTAGGGGCCGTTGTTGGGTATGAATTGGATGGTGCCCTCGTACGGCAGGCAGTTGGTGGCGGTGGCCAGCACGTGCAGAGTGTCGGTGGGCAGGTAGGTGTCCGGGAAGTTGAGGGTGTACTCGCCATTCTGGATGCGGCCCACGGCAATGACTGTGTTATCTTTGGAAACAATGATCTTGGCGTTTTCAACGCTGGACGAGAACGTGATGGAAGGTACGCCCACAGGAAGGATTTCGTTGTGGGAGACCTCAAGGGGCTCGGGCACGGCGGTGCGCAGCTGCAACGTCGGGTCGCCGAAGAGAATCCAAGTGCGGAACACCTCCACATCGTTATAGACATCCAACATGTGGATCATCCCGTTGAAGACGATGCCGCCATACGTGAAGTACTGGTTGCCAGGAGTGGTGCCGATCAGCAGGTCAATCATCCTGTCTTGGGCGCACA
Organism: uncultured Bacteroidales bacterium; assembly: GCA_900319925.1. Lineage (GTDB taxonomy): Bacteria > Bacteroidota > Bacteroidia > Bacteroidales > WCHB1-69 > F23-D06. Next base: position 27,965 of record ONQE01000027.1, read on the forward strand.
TCGGGGAGTTCCACGGCTGGTTGATGGTGGAACCGATCATGCCGACAGCGCCAGAGGGCTGTCCGTCGTGCGTGGCGCGCAGCCAAGCCTCGGCGAAACAAGTGCCCGTATGGTATTCACCGTTCACGCAGGCCACCGAGAGGATGAACGGCAGCTTGCCCACGTTGGTCAAAGCGTTGATATTGCCGTTGTTGAAGCTGGTCGTGACCCACATCTGCACGTCGCCGTGACCGCAATAGCTGATGATGCCCACACCGCTGTTCACCGCCGTGGTGACCATGGCCGCCGTCGGGTTGCCGGAAGCATCCAAACCGCCTTGGCTGCCTTCGAAAAGTTCGTAGCCGGACGTGTAGGTGTAATTCTGCAACTTGTTGTCAATGTTGCGGATATGCTGGTAGTCGTACTCGTTGTTGTCGCCAGGACCTTGGCTGGAGGCGATGCCTAAGAAGGAGGTGAAGTGGGACGTTTGAGACGGGTTCTGTTCGTATTCGATGAACCGTTGCACCTGTGTCTCGATTTGAGAGACATTCTCGGCGGAGATCTTGCCCAAGATGATTTCGGGGTAGGAGTCGTTGCCGACCAATTCGGTGTAGTAGTTGTCGGACTTGTTGCCGCTCACCGTCGGGGTGGGGAACTGCGCGTTGTCGCCGACAATAATCACAAAAGCGAGGTTGTGCTCATTGTAGTACGTCAAAATAAAGTTCTTGATCGCGCTGGCGGTGTTGCCTGCCGTGGATACCGGGACGATTTCAGTGTTGAAGCCGTTACGAATCTTCCATTCCGCGTAGGGTTGCATGGCCGGTATGAAGTTCTCGGGGGCGATGATGAGGATGTCGCCCTCTTCGGTCACGGGTGTGCCGCGCAAGCTGCTGTAGTTCAGGAATTGCTGGCTATAGACGGCATCGAAAGTGCGGTTGTTCTTCGTTGCCGTGGCCACCGCCCTTCCGCCGTTGAAACGCACTCTCACGGTCATCGACGAATAGACCTTCAGCGACTGTGCCGACGGGTTATAGTCAAACGGATAGACTTTGACGCTGACGCCGTGGTAATCGCGGAGCTGATAATCCTCCCCGACTGCGGCGGGCGTGCCCAACAGGTAGTTGGAAGCCTGGTAGTCGGCATTTTTGGTGAAGGGAATATCCGCAGGGTTGATGTTGCGGTAGAGTTTGCCCTTGGACGGGGCGAGCGCGAAGTTCCCGATCTCCGTGAACTGTGCGTCGGTGACCTCCAAGGTAGGATGACTGCCTTCGGGCACGATGAGGGAGAAGGCCGACTGCAGCAGCTCGGGACTGCCTTTCCTGAGGACAGGGTAGGCGTCGGCTGAATGCAGAGTCTGCATCTCGGTGCCGTCAACAGTCACGGTTTCGGTGTGGTAGGTGCCGAAATCGACACGCACCACGGCTTCGCTTTGGCTGGAGCTTACCAGCGTGTAGCGGATGTTCTGAGCCTGAGCGAGGGTGAGCCCGAGCAGGAGGATGATGGTGAAGAGTTTTTTCATTTTTCTGTTATTTATTATCCTAGGGCTTGCTGTCGCTCACCCTGGGTTGACATATTTCGGGCTTTCAGCCCTTTTGTTGAATGTGATTATAGACTTAATAGGTAATATTTCCAAATCCCGCATCCTCTGTCTCTCGTCTCCCGTTTCGCGTCTTAACTCAACGCTTCGACGGCCGCTTTGATGCGCTGGCAAGCCTTCACGAGATTCTCTTCGGAGGTAGCGTAGGAGAGGCGGATGCAGTCGTCATCGCCGAAAGCGGTGCCTTGCACGGTGGAGACGCTGCCGTCGAGCAGGAAGTAGAAGGCCAGGTCGGTGGAGTTCTCAATGACCGTCTTGTTGTACTGGGCGGCGAACTTGGAGTCGGCGGGGACGTGCTTGCCGAAGAGACTGCTCACCTTCGGGAAGAAGTAGAAAGCGCCCTGCGGCAGGCTCACTTCGAAGCCGGGGATCTCCTTCAGCAGACCATAGACCAAGTCGCGGCGTTTCAGGAAGGTGTCGCGCATGGTGAGGATGTCCTCGGAAGTCTTCGGATCCATCTCCATGGCGCGCAAGGCGGCGCGTTGCGAGATGGAACCCGTGGCGGACGTGATCTGACCCTGCAGCTTGTTGCAGGCCTTGGCCACCTCCACGGGGGCGCCGATGAAACCGATACGCCAGCCCGTCATGGCGAAACCCTTCGCCACACCGTTCACCGTGACCACTTGGTCCTTGATGAAATCGAACTGGGCGATGCTCTCATGGCCGCCCACGAAGTTGATGTGCTCGTAAATCTCGTCCGAGAGAATCATCATCTGCGGATGCTTGGCCACCACCTCGGCGATGGCGCGGAGCTCCTCTTTGGAGTAGATCATACCCGTAGGATTGGACGGGCTGCTGAACATCATCAGCTTGGTCTTCGGCGTGATGGCCGCCTCCAACTGCGCAGGCGTGATTTTGAAGTTGTTCTCGATCTTGCAGGGAACGTATTTGATATCGGCTTCCGCCATTTGCGCGATGGCACGGTAGGAAACCCAGTAGGGAGTGGGGATGATGACCTCGTCGCCGGGGTTCACCAAAGCCATGACAGCCTGGTAGATGGACTGCTTGCCGCCCGTGGAGACCACAATCTGCTGCGTCGTATAATCCAACCCGTTGTCTCTCTTGAACTTGTTGCTGATGGCTTTCAACAAATCAGCATAACCGGGCACTGGCGGATAGTGCGTGAAGTTGTCGTCAATGGCCTGTTTGGCATACTCCTTCACCGTCTCCGGTGTGTTGAAATCGGGCTCGCCGATACTCAAGCTGATGACATCTTGACCTTTTTCCTTTAACTCACGTGCCAATGCGGTCATGGCTAACGTCTCTGAAGCCGGCATTCCCAGCACTCTCTTTGAAATTCTTTCCATATTTTTGAATTAATATACTTAAGAAATATAGGGCGGCAAAGATACGCAAATTCCGAATACATACGGAGGAGATTTTTTGTCTGTAGAGACGTGCCATGGCGCGTCTCTACAACACGGTGAGGGTACCCCTGAGAATGTACGGTCTCCCGATTATATCCTCGCAGAATATCACATAGTTATAGACGTTATTGAAGTATATTTTGCCATTGATTCTGCCGTCCCATTGGAAATTCTTGTCGGTGGCGTGGTACACCAATGTGCCCCAACGGTTGTAAATTTTTATCTCAAAGAGGCTGATCAGAGGCCTGTACGCTTCGGGAAGACAGAAATAGTCGTTGAGGCCGTCGTTGCGGGTGGGCGTGATGGCGTTGGGGAGGTAGATGATCAGAGTGTCCCTTTCTCCGAAGGCTGTGGTGTCTGGGCCGGGGTACACACCGTCATCGAGTGTGAGTGTCAGGATAACCGTGCTGTCACATCCATTCTGGTTGTTGAAGTGCTGGGTGTAAGTGCCTTCTTCCGTGTAAGTCACGCCATTCCAGACAAACGAAACAGTGGCAGTTTGTTCCAAATAGACCGTGTCGTTCGGCATCACCGTGAGGAAAAGGACGATTTCGCTTTCGCAGTTGGCGTAGAACACGGTGTGTGTGAGGACGATCTCCCCCACTTCCGCAGTTTCCTGCGAACTTAACGTAAAACCGTTGTTATTATACGTCGAACCTTGACAGACGGTGTCGTAAATCATTTGCGGGTTGTTGTCAAAGACCATCACGTTGGCGGAGG
>ONQE01000195.1 GCA_900319925.1 uncultured Bacteroidales bacterium
GCCAAGAAGGAGGGCAAACCCGTCTTCCTCGACTTCACCGGTCACGGCTGCACCAACTGCCGTAACGTGGAGAACGCCGTCTGGATTGACCCCGAGGTGCGCCGCATCTTCGCCGAGGAGGTCATCGTCTGCACCATGTATGCCGACGACAAGGTGATCCCGCTGCCCGACGAGGAGAAGGGCAAGCTCACCGACGCCAACGGAGACCCCATCACCATGCTGGGCGCCAAAAACCGCTACATCGAGCAGACCAAATACCACGAAAATTCCCAACCCTGCTATTTCGTGGTGGATCCTGACGGCAACATCCTCTCCGGCCCAACCTACTACGAGCGCGACAAGGACCAATACATCGCGTTCCTGCGGAAGGGAATTGACGCATACAAAGGGAAATGATAGCACGTTCTCTTGCGAGTCGGAGATTCCGCCGCCACTTGTCGTCGGCTGCGGAATGGCGCTACGTTAAAGAAAAGTATTATGAATTACAAATGGTACATTAAATTAGCCCTCAGCGTATTGAGTGGAGTGCTGCTGGCGCTTCCGTGGTATGCGCACGGATTCGTCTTCCTTGTATTTTTCGCCCTCATTCCCCTGTTCTCGCTGAGCGAAATCTCCTTGCGGGAGGGCAAGCGCAACGCCTTCGGGCGCGGCATCCTGCTGTTCTACCCCGCGTTCTTCGTTTTCAACCTGATCACCACCTACTGGATTGCCTACTGCACGGTGCCTGGCGCGGCGGCGGCCGTCATCCTGAACGCGCTGCTTCAGACGCTCACTTTCTCCGCCTGGCATGCCTGCCGCAAACAGGTGAAAAACGGTGCCTTACAGGTTGTTATGCTCATCGCTTTCTGGATTTCCTTCGAATACCTGCACCTTAACTGGGACCTGACCTGGCCGTGGCTCAATCTCGGCAACGTGTTCGCCTACACACCGGATATCGTGCAATGGTACAGCGTTACCGGTACGGCGGGCGGCACCGTCTGGATCATCCTGCTGAACTTCCTGTTCTCTGGACTCATCGGACAGATCCAACAGCATAACCGGAAGAGAATAACCCAGTATGCCATCGCGCTGGCAGCAGCCTATCTGATTCCCGGCGGCTTATCCATGGGCCTGTTTTTTCACGAGGATGCACCTATTGAGCGCGACACCCCGATCGAGGCGGTCATCGTGCAGCAGAACACCGACCCGTGGGAGGAGGAGTACCGTCTCACCAACACCCAAGAGATCCAGCGGGTTCTCGATGTGGCGAAGCCCTACCTCAACGAGAAGACCAACCTCGTCATCACGCCAGAGTCGGCCATCGCGCACACCATCGATATGGAGGCGTTGCGCAACCGCACATTCATGGAAGGCGACAGTCGCTTCGAAGGTTTTTCCCTACTCGACAGTGTCACAGTTGTTTACCCGAATCTCAACTTCGTGTTAGGACTCTCCACCGTGAGTATCTCCGACCATAAGACCTCGCCCGTGGCGCAGGAGTGCAATCCGGGGCAGTTCATGGAGTTCTTCAACACCGCCGGCTTTTACAACCACGACGGTTTGGTGAGCCACTACCACAAGAGCCGGTTGGTGCCGGGTGTAGAGAAGATGCCGTTCCCCAAGATCTTCGGCTTCCTCGAAAAGGCCATCATCGAGCTGGGCGGTTCCAACTCCTCTCTCGGGAAAGACACGGCGCAGCGCACCTTCGCGTTCGACGTCAATGGCCGGGAGATGCGCATCGGCACGGCCATCTGCTATGAGTCGGTCTATGGCGAGCTGGTCGCGAAGTTCGTGCGCGACGGCGCGAACATCTTGGCGGTCATCACCAACGACTCGTGGTGGGACGACAGTCCGGGCCACCGGCAGCACTTCGAGATGTCACGGCTAAGAGCCATCGAGACACGCCGTTACGTGCTCCGCGCGGCCAACGGCGGCTTCTCCGGCGTGATCGACCCACTGGGGCGGGTGCTGGCGAAGACGAAATACAACGAACGGACCGCTATCCAGACCATAGTGTCTGCCCAATCTGGTGAGACCTTCTACGTGAAGCACGGGGATTACCTCGCAAGAATCGCAGTAGTGCTGACCGTCTTAGGGCTGTTGTTCACCCTGTGGGAAGCCCTTATCAAAGGCCGCAAGCCCAAGGTCCGCGAGTAGGGACATCTTTCCTTTACAATTTATCGCGTCCGCATTGGCAAGTATTTGGCAAGGGGTTGGCAAGTAGTTGGCAAGTACTTGGCAAGTACTTGGCAAGTAGTTGGCAAGCCTTTTAGCTTGCGAAGAGCTTGCCTGCCCCTTGGGAAATGTATGGGAAGTACTTGGGAAACACTTGGGAAACACTTGGGAAACACTTGGGAAACACTTGGGAAACACTTGGCATATACACGCCCAATGTTGGTTACACCGTGTCAGAACACTATCGGTTTTGCGGGTGCGGACATCAGGCTTTCATCTCAGCCTCCCATTCCTTGCGTTCAGCCTCTTGTTCTTTTCGTTCGGCCAAATACCGCGTATAGTTCTCGTCCATGCGGCGGCCGTTTTCCTTGATTGATTCCAGCAACGCCCCGAAGTCCGGTTATTGCGGTGTGGTTACTGTAACATTATCCATCTCCATAATTATCTGTAAAAGATACAAATTACAAATCACGCGTACGCCACCTTCGGCATCAGCGACGCGCAACGGTCTATGATAGCGTTGGCATATTCGAAACCAGAGTCACAAGTCTTTTTGTTCTTTGTGCCATCGTAGCCCATGTACAAATGCATGGTGTCGTAACCTGCCACAATGGCCGCCAAAAGTTTACGATCGCGTTTCCCGGCGGCTTCCTTGTATTTTTCGATTGCCGGGCGGCTTTTCCCTTTACGGATGCCAAACACGGCATCCATGGCCACCAAGCAACCGTTCCACAGGGTGTTTCCCGCCATTTTCACATATTTCCCGTCTGTGTAGATGTTCAGCTCGGGATCGTAGTTGGCCTTCTTGATGACCTCTTCTGCATGTTTATTCGTTTATATTTGTTAGGTTTACATATAATTCAAGTTTCGCAAGCTCTTCCGTTGGCGTGTTTTTGTAATTTTCCATCTTCATAATTATTTGTAATAGATATTCTCGTGGCAAAGATACAACGAAAAAACGCCTTTGTCAAGAGGTTTTGAAAATTTTTATTATCAGACTGTCAGCCAATGCATTGTGGTCGTATTTGCGCTTCTATTGGAAAATAATTTAACAATTAATTGTTAAAAATACACACCTGTTTCGCAGGATTTCGGTATGTCTGCTGCAAAACCCGTCGGTTTTATGGATGCGCTATTTTATTCCGTTGTATCTTTGCACTCGGAATCGGTTCACGATTTGTTTGACGTGCTCCCGAAGGATTCGGCGACAGCCCTTCCCCACCGCCGTTTTATCAACAAACCAGGCCGTTCTCTGTTCATAACTTTTAAGGAAAAACAACCGCATTTAGTTGTAAAATATATTATTTTTGTAGTTTGGTTTAAAATGGATTCTTATGAAGAAAATTGTACTTATTCTCGTTGTTTTTGCGGCTGCTTTGACTGCGGCCACTGTTTCCGCTCAGGTCGCCGACACAATCGTGCCGACAACCCCGACCAACCGAAATGTGCTCCTGGAAGTGTACACAACCACCGGGTGCATGTTTTGTCCCGACGCCCATCGAATGGCGAACGAGTTGGCAGCGGCAAATCCCGGACGCGTGAATGTCATCAACGTGTACGAGAGTTACTATACCTCCAATGTTTATACCACTGAATTCGGCACAGCATTGGTCGATCAGACGAACACGGGAGGATACCCAGCGGGGACCGTCAACCGGCATGTCTTCTCGGGATCGTACACCTCTTTGGGAAGAGGCGAATGGGCAAACCGCGCCAACCAGATCATGGCGATGCCCTCGCCTGTGAACATTGCGGCAGTAGGCACGTTGGATGAGGAGAACCGAGTTGTGAGAATCCGAGTACAACTATACTACACCGCTGCCCAAACGGTCACCTCAAACGCTTTGAACATTGCCATCATCCAAGACAACGTGTTGGGGCCTCAGAGTGGCGGCGCCAACTATAATCCCAGCCAGATGGTGGGCGACCAATACAACCACACGAACATCCTGCGCCACCTGATCACCGGCCAATGGGGCGAAACCATCAGCACGATCTCGCCGGGCACGTTGGTGGAGCGGACTTACGAATATGCCATTCCCGAACAACTGGGTTCCCCCAACCCCATCGATGCCGTGCTGCAGAATCTCCGTTTCGTCGCGTTTGTGTGTGAAGGGAATCAGGAGGTGCTCACCAGCATTGAAGTGCCGATTCAGACGCAACACTCGTACACCGTGGCCGACGGCACGCAATCGAACAGCAATTCGCCCATTTACACGGGTTATTCCGACAACTTTCTGCGAAATCAGGTGATTTATCCGGCCTCGATGCTCTACGACATGGAGGGAGCTGAAATTTCCGCCATCACCTTCCACCTGAAGACGCCGCCCGTCGCCCCATGGACCTGCGTTTTTGAGGCAAAACTCGGAATTGTCAATGAGGATCAATTTTACAACACTTATTTCCATTCCACCACGAATCTTCCCGCATACTACACTGGCACGGTGACAGTGGCGGCCGGTAACACCTTGACAATCAACTTTGACAATCCTTTTGTATATAACGGCGGCAATCTGCTGCTGGAACTTGCCACAACCGCCACGGGTGTCGACAGGACCGCCTATTTTTACGGCATCAATTCCACCAATGGGAGCTTGCGCAACTACAACAGTTACAGCGGCGGGTCTTATATCGCCTACGGCACACGCGAGAACTTTATCCCGAAGACCACGTTCACATTCACATGGCTGGACACCTGCAGTCCGCGACACCTTGAGGTCGTTGAGGTTACGGGCAGTTCCGCGTTCGTGACGTGGGAGCAGGGGCACTCCGCGGTACCGCACCCCTACGAGGTCTCCTACAAGGCCGTCGGTGATGCAGCTTGGACGGTCGCCGTCGCCAGCACCACCAGCGAATCCTGGATGCTCTCGGGCCTGCAACCGCAGACGGACTACCAGGATCTTTTCTCCTCTCCGCTGGGGGAGATAGGCGTG
>ONQE01000070.1 GCA_900319925.1 uncultured Bacteroidales bacterium
AATTCGCCCGAAGGCTTTCGGAGCTCAACCGGAAATGGCATTACCAGTTGGCCACCTGCGGCGAGAAGATTGACATCGGGCGATACGGCATACAGCACAACCGCTGCGTGGATGACGACCTGATGATTCGTTTCGCGCACCACGACAAGGCTTTGATGGACTTCCTCGGCGTGGAGATAAAGACGGTGGAAAACTCCTTGTTTGGCACGGAGCCGGTTCCCGCCAGCGCCATCCGGCTGAGCGAGACGCAATACGCCCTCAAGAAGAGGGACAACCGCGACAAAGGCCAGCGCCAGTTCTGCGGCTGCATCCTAAGCAAGGACATCGGCGAATACAACACCTGCCCGCACCTGTGCGAGTACTGCTACGCGAACGCGAGCAAGGAGGTGGCGGTGAGGAACTATAAGGAACACAAAATGAATCCGTTGGCAGAAACGATAACGGGAAAATGATTATGATGATAGAACAAAAAGTACTTACGCGTACAAGGTGATTTTCGTGAATGAAGTTTGCTGTATTTCACAATCTTAAACTTTAATATTCCACGAAATGCAATTCAGTGCGCCGCCTTTGCGTACGGCTTCCAATGCCGGTACGCCAACGACTTTGCACATCGGCAACGCCTCAGCAATCTGTTGCAATGCTTGTTCATCCTCAGGGATTCCCAGCTGCGGGACGAGCACCAGATTGCCAACCTGCAAATAGTTGATGTATGCCCAACTGTTTTTGTTTTTTTTCTCTACGTTGTATTTCAGCGTTTTAACATCGAAATGCTTTTCCAAGATCCGCAGGAAATCCTGTGCAAAAGTTTTGTCGAAATCGTTGTAGTTGGTCATCAGCACGCGGTTGTCCCCCAAGTAATGGATGATGCCGTCGCTGTGCCCGTATATCTCTGGCTCGTCCCACGGAAGGAAAACGATTTCGCATTGGAATGCCTCTTCCAGAAGCCGTTGCACCTCGTTGCGCGACTTCTCTTTGTTTTCCACAAACACTTTCTCCGTCATCACCATCTTGTTGCCGCATTTCACCACGTTGCCGCCGTCGAGCACCAAGTCCAAAGTCACCACTTCTGCCTGATGCGGGAAATCCACGTTCCCCACATCCTTAACATCTGTGATATAGTGCTTTTTATGTTTTTTCACCAGATAGTCGGGATAGTATTTGTAAGACACAAAACGCTTTTCATCCGTTTGGATGGGCATGTAGTCGCGACACCAGATGTCGTTGGTGTTGCTCAAAATCCGACAATCCACGGCATTGTCCCGGAGTGTCTTCGTAAGACTCTGATACAGTTCAGGGCACTCCTTCGAAAGCCAGTCGGAGAGGAAAACGGTGTTGGTAAGGTGGTCGGTTAGCATAGTATTACTGAATTAGTGTTCTTTGATGTCTTTTCTTTTGAATTGCCACAATCTCATGTCTTGTTTATAGTATTTGTCAGTTCCATATTTGAAATATTTAGGATGTGATTTGTTTTCGTTTGCCTCTTTAATTGCCGCATCATAATCCTTTTTGGCTATCATATTTGTAGAGTTATATGCGAAATCGTCCTTTTCATACTTGTTTTTGTCGTTTAAACGATATTCAGCAACATTTGTTCTTGGCCAACGTTCTATATCTTCTTTTTTGTATGAATCTAACTCAATCCATTCAATAGTTGTTTTATTCATAGTATCAAATGGTATCCCGCCATAAAACATATCGTCATAAATATGTGTAGAACATTTGTCAAATGGACAGGAAAGGTCATACACTTTATTTTCTTCATTTTTATTAAACACTCTATATGAACGAATAAGAAATGAAGCTCTGTATTTCTCTTCTTCGTTTTCAAAAGTAACATCAACTCCTGATTGGTGCAAATTGAAACTCCCGATCTCGAAATATGGATACCCATTGTTTAGCTTAAAAACTTCTGATTTAGACGGGTGTTCGTTAGTGTGATACATGATATGATCTTTAATTTGACCTCTCTTTGCAACTTTTCCATCTTGGCCTATCTTATCCTCTTCGTGATAGTACAATTCAATTGCACCAATATCGATAATATATGTTTCGTTTACCAGAAAGTAACCATTAAGGAGAACGTATTTTGCAATATCAACAAAACATTCTGCAACAGCATTTGCATCCCATTGTTCCGTAGATGCGAGTTTTTTGTTTCTATCCTCGTAAAATGTTTCCAATTTTCTTTTTAGTTTTTCCATGACTTTAATTTTTAATATATTAATGATTTGATGCTTAACGTTTTTCGGCGGCAAAAATAGGAAAAAGGATTCGTACCGCCAAATTTCTTTTGTTAAAAATTGTCAAGATTTTCCGAAAAGTTATTCGTTATATTATGGCGTAATATTGTAAACTAAAATACATTAAACTTTTCATACCCAAAGCAAACAATAATTATCACCCCTTCCCGTTTACCTTTCGTCTGAAACTTTTTTTCAATGAACAACACTCTACGCGTTATTTTGAAAGTCCTGATGGTCATCACCTGGGTTTTGATGATGGTGTGGTATATATCCCTTCTCCTCACCCTCATGCAGTCGTACCGCATGTACGGGAATATTCCTGTTGGTCATTAACCAACAAAAATTGTTGCGTGTAAACAACACTTTTTCAAATAATGTTGTTTGAGTGCAACATTTTTATTATTTTTGCAGACTGATTTAAAAGCGGAAACGTATGAGCACCGAAATGATGAAAAAGGCTATTGCCGATTACTTTGAGACGCAACCTGTCTTGAAGGCTTGGCTTTTCGGTTCCTTCGCCCGTGGCGAGGAGACCCCGAGGAGCGATGTGGATATCCTTTTCGTGCCCGACCGTTCTGGCAAGCCCTTCACGCTCTTTACGCATGGCGGTATGCTGATGGATTTGCAGGAATTGCTCGGACGCGAGGTCGATTTGGTAGAAGAAGGATCGCTTCGTCCGTATGCCGCTGAAACAGCTAACCGTGATAAAATACTGATTTATGAGAGAAAGAGCTAGAGATAAAGGCCGACTGGAAGACATTATTGAGTACTCTAATAATGTGACGAATTTTATCAGTGGCCACACTTTTGAGACATTTGTTGCCGACAAGCTTACATACTATTCCGTGATGAAGAATGTGGAAGTAGTGGGCGAAGCAGCCTATATGCTGAGCAAAGCATTTAAAAAGACACATTCTAAGACACCTTGGAAGACAGTTCAGGGCATGCGCCACGTCTTAGTTCACGACTATGCCAATGTTGTTGCAGCAACACTCTACGACACCGCCGTCAACGGTATCCCCGAATTACGCGAACAGGTGGAGAAGTACCTCGCAGAAACAGACTGGGAGGCATGGGCTTCCGCTCCTGACGATTTTGAAGACTCCGTTGATGAAAGTGTTGCGAAAGTCGCCCGCAACATGAAAGCCAAAGGTTATGCCGTTGGAGATATTGTTGAGATTACGGGGTTGACAGAGGAGGAGATAAGGGGATTATAAATGAACTATCTAACAATTTTAGTTAATAAGAATCATACAAATTAAAACATGTAGAAATTTGAAACATTAGACATATAATCATATAATTGAGCTGACGCTCTTGTTCTCGAAACTGTAAAGTCTGGTAAACAATACAACGGAATGAGAATAAGTATGCGGAAGTTCACGCTTTTAGGCGTGAATTCTTTGCACTTATTTATTCCAATGGTATTACCAGACACCAACAGTTTCAAATAAGTGGGTTTACAAAAGGATTTGCGCCTTTTCTTATGCTCCTTGATGAAACATCGGCTTTCGGCTCAATGGCTGGGAGCCGAAATTGTATTATCATTTTAAAACTGACGAGCCGACAGGATAACACGGCATATCAATTATGTTAAAAGTAAATGAAAATCATCAATATGACAAATATTGTGACTGGTGTGGCAAATATTGTGGACCAGCTGGTGTTGACTCATGGGGACATAACTTTTGTTCTGAAAAATGCAAAAGAGCTTACGACAATGCACATGGTACTGTAGATGGAGGCTACAAATCAGGCTCCTTTGGACATACCATTCATAAAACTGGCAACACCATAGGAAATACTATTAAGATAATTTTGTATATTATCTTTGGAACCATAATAGCAGTAGAAGTTTTATCCAAATTATTCAAATAAAAACAATTAAATCATACTAATTTATGGGATTATTCAGTCGAAAAAGAGACAAAGAAGAACCGAGGCCCGCTGCCATTGATATGCCGTCTCTGTTTATGAACGACGACTCCGAAGGAGATTTCGGTAAAGAAGCCATGCTCGATTACCAACTCTCATACCTGCTACGGTTAGCAGACTCAAATAATCATGGGACGGGGGAGGAAATCAGCAGAAGAACAATAATGAAGTTGTTAGAGAAAAAAGTACAATTAGATCAGTGGGGGGATGTTGACTATCTCGTTTTCAATAACATCAGCGTAAAAGTCTGGAAGCAGTGGCAGCACATCGATTTAATAGTCGAAGTAGAGGCAAATTTTGTCAACGGGAAAGAGAAACACATTATTGTTGTTGAGAACAAAGCCTATACTGGCCTTCATGACGACCAATTGAACCGTTATTCACAAATTGTGGAAGATTGGTACAAGGGTCAAAACGTACAAATTCACTATTGGGTTATTACATTCTTTGACAATGACACAAAAGAATTTGATTTCTTAGCCAATCAATGCAAAGAGGCTAGAGGTGATTGGAAATGTCTATCTTTTTATGAAGTCGTTGACTTAACAGATAAAGAGAGACTGAACGGAACATACAACGAAATACTCGATGAGTTTTGGGTTAAAAGCTGGTATTAAATTGATTGTAAAATACAATTTTCAGCTTGAGCAAGGGCCAGTATAGTCCTACCACCAAGTTTGCTCAGGCAATCTAGACGTCACCCACAATACTATCGTTCCAAATGTGCGCATGTACTCATGTTCCCGAGAATTGAGTGTTCCTTGACAAATTAACGGTATCATACGGTTGAGTATACCCATTCCTTGTTTCGGAAAAATGTCGTACTTTTGCCGATTAAAAAACTTTAGCAGCAAGAGATCTAACAAATGAAAGACATGGACCACCCTCACGACTTCAACCATATCATCGTCCGCGATGCCACGGAGAACAACCTCAAGCACGTCAACGTCAGGATTCCCAAGGGGAAGATTACCGTGGTGACGGGCGTGTCGGGGTCGGGAAAGTCGTCGCTGGTGCTGGACACCATCGCAGCCAAGTCGCGACGCGAGCTCAACGACACCTTCCCCTCCTTCACGCAGCAGTACCTGCCCAAGTACGGGCGGCCGCACGTGGGCGACATCCAGAACCTGCCCATCGCCATCGTCATCGAACAGCGCAAGCCGGCCTCCAACTCCCGCTCCACCGTCGGCACCTACACCGACATCTACGCCTTGCTGCGTCTGCTCTTCTCGCGCATCGGGCAACCCTTCGTGGGCTACTCCGACGCCTTCTCGTTCAACCACCCCTCGGGCAGCTGTCCGCGCTGCGGCGGACTGGGCGAGATCCGCGAGCTGGACATCCACAAGCTGGTGGATTTCGACAAGTCGCTCAACGACGAGGACACCATCCACTACATCGCCTTCGGCAAAGGCGGCTGGCGGTGGATACGCTACGCCCACAGCGGCCTCTTCGACCTCGACAAGAAAATCAAGGACTACACGCCCGAGGAGCTCGACCTCTTCCTCAACTCGCCGCAGATCAAGCTGAAGAACCCGCCTTCCAACTGGCCCAAGACCGCCAAATACGAAGGACTCATTCCTCGCATGTACCGCAGCATCATCAACTCGGAGGAGGGACTGCTCCACGCCTCCGTGCTCAACCCGATGCTGACGATGGGCACCTGTCCCGACTGCGGCGGCACGCGTCTCAACGAGAAGATACGCTCCTGCAAGATCGGCGGCCTCAACATCGCCGAGGTGACCGCGATGAGCATCAGCGACTGCCGCCAATGGATGGAAGCCATCGACAATCCGTTAGCGGAGGACATCAAGCGGGCGACCATTGAGCGGTTGTCGGCGTTGGAGGAGATCGGACTCGGCTACCTCACCCTTGATCGCGCCATCGGCACCCTCTCCGGCGGCGAGGCCCAACGTTGCAAGATCGCCAAATACATCAACTCACCACTATCCGACGTGATGTACATCCTCGACGAGCCCAGTGTGGGTCTTCATAACCACGATATCCTGCTGATGCAGAAATCGGTGCAGAAACTCAAAAACCACGGCAACACCGTCATCCTCGTGGAGCACCACAAGGAGATCATCAAAATCGCCGACCATATCATCGATATGGGTCCAGGTGCCGGAATGAAGGGCGGCGAAATCGTCTTTGAGGGCACCTACGAGGAACTGCTGCACAGTCAGACGCTTACGGGCACGATGCTCAGCGCGACGAGTGCCATCAAGGAGCAAGTGCGCACGCCCAAGGATTTCTTCCTGTTGGAGAACGCCCATTTGCACAATCTGAAGAATGTTTCCGTCAAGCTGCCGTTGGGCGTGATGTGCGGCATCGCGGGCGTGGCGGGCTCGGGCAAGAGTTCGTTGATGGAATGTTTCCGGAACGCCTATCCGCATCCCGTAGGGGCGAATAATTATTCGCCCCAACAACCCGTACAATCCCTACAATCCCACCAAGACATCGTCTATATCAGCCAGAAGAGCATCGGCATCAGTCTGCGCAGCACCCCGGCCACCTATTTGGACGTCGCCGACGACATCCGCAAGCTCTTCGCCAAGACCAACAAGACCAAGGCCGACCTCTTCTCCTTCAACGGCAAGGGCGGCTGTCCCGTCTGCCAAGGCAAGGGTGTCATCGTCAACGACATGGCCTTCATGGATGCCATTGAGACCACCTGCGAGGCTTGCTGCGGATTGCGTTATTCGCCGGAAGTGCTCTCCTACAAGGTGAACGGCCTCAACATCGCTGAGGTGATGGACCTCACCGCCAACAAAGCCGCCGAGCTGTTTGCTGGAAGTGTGATTGCCGAGAAGCTGGAACCGTTACGCAAGGTCGGTTTGGGGTATCTGCATCTGAATCAGTCACTCTCCACCCTCTCCGGCGGCGAGCTTCAGCGCATCAAGTTGGCCTCCTACCTGAACGCATCACTCATCCCAAATCCCAAATCACCAATCCCAAATCACCAATCACTAATCACTAATCACAAATCACTTATCTTCATCATGGACGAGCCCTCCGACGGTCTCCACGCGGGCGACATCCGCCGCATCCTCAACCTCTTCGACACGATGGTGGAGGCGGGCAACACCATCTTCCTCATCGAGCACAACATCGAGATGCTGAAGTCCTGCGACTGGCTCATCGAACTCGGTCCCGGCGGCGGCGCGATGGGCGGCGACATCATCTTCGAGGGAACGCCCAAGGCGATGGCGGAGGATAAGGGGTCTGTCACGGGACCGTACTTGAGGTAAGCCTCTTTTTGTATTATTTTTGCCAACCGAAATCTTAGAGTGAAATGAGCACACAAAAAACTGAACTTATCCGCACTTCGCAGAGCTGGGACGGCGCGGAACTTCCTAATTACCTGCAAGGAAAACCCGAACTGGTGGTCATGAAATACGTCTTTCCCGTCGGAGAGAAGTTGGACTGGCACCACCATCCTGTGATGAACTACGGGGTGTTGGTGGAAGGCGAACTGACCATCATTGCCCAGGACGGAACGGAGAAGGTCGTCCATGAGGGGGAAGCGGTTGTCGAGATGGTCGGAACCGTCCACCACGGCGAGAACCGCGGCACCGTGCCGGCCGTCCTCTACATGTTCTACCTCTCGCAGAAAGGACTGCCGCTGTCTGTGCCGCACCCGGAGATGGAGGGGTAGAGACGTGCCGTGGCGCGTCTCTACAAGGCAATTTCATTTGTCTGCGAGTATTCATATTGACTAACAAAGCAACAACAATAAACACTATGAGCGAAAACACTAACATGAACCGCAGGGAGTTCCTGCAGAAGTTGGGGCTGGGCGCGGGCGCGGCAATGGCCATGATGGCGATGGAGCCGCTGAACCTTCTGGCGGCCGGGGCGGACAAACCGTTCTCGCATAGCGGCAGCGATGAACCGAACCAGATGACCTACCGGGTGCAGCACGGGTCGGGCGAGAAAATCTCTCTCCTTGGCTTCGGCATGATGCGGCTCCCCGACAATCAGGAGGAGGTGAACCGGCTGGTGGACTACGCCATCGCGCACGGGGTGAACTACTTCGACACGGCGCCGATGTACAAGGTGGGTCGCAACGAGACGCAGACGGGCCGCGCCCTGAGCCGTCACCCGCGGGAGAAATACTACGTGGCCACCAAGATGTCGAACCAGATCGAGTGGTCGTGGAAACTCAGCGAGTCGAAAAAGATGTACGAGAAGTCGTTCCGCGAGCTCCAGGTCGATTACATCGACTACTACCTGCTGCACAGCGTTGGAAGCGGCGGCATGAAGGCTTTGCGCGGGCGGTTCCTCGACAACGGACTACTCGACTTCCTGCTGCAGGAGCGCGAGGCGGGACGGATCCGCCACCTCGGGTTCTCGTACCACGGCGATGTCAGCGTCTTCGACTGGCTGCTGAACCATCAGGGCGAGTACCATTGGGATTTCGCGCAGATCCAGATGAACTACCTCGACTGGCGGCACGCCTCGTTGGTGAAAAGCGGCTGGAAGCAGGATGCCGATGCCGAATATCTCTATGAAAAGCTGGAGAAGACGGGCGTGCAGGTCGTGGTGATGGAGCCGCTCCGGGGCGGTTCGCTCGCCAAGCTGCGCGACAATCTGAAGCAACGGCTCACCACCCTGCGTCCCGACGACACGCCGGCCTCATGGGCGTTCCGCTGGGTGGGCACGCACCCGAACATCCTCACCACGCTGAGCGGCATGAACCAGATGGAGCATTTGGAGTCCAACGTGCGCACCTTCTCGCCACTCGACCCCTGCACCGACACCGAGAACCGTCTGTTGGAGGAGATCGCCGACGTGATGGCGGGCTTCCCCGTGATCCCGTGTACCGCCTGCGGCTACTGCATGCCCTGTCCCTTCGGGGTCGATATCCCCGGCAACTTCGCCCGCTATAACGAGGCCGTGGATCAGCAGATACTGCCGCTGCCCGACAAGCAGGCGGCGGACTACCTGACCCGCAAGCAACAGTTCGCCGACGGTTTCCGGAAAACGCTGACCGACACTGGAAAGTGGGCTACCCAATGTACCGACTGCGAGGCATGTCTGAAAAAGTGCCCGCAGCAAATCCGCATTCCGAATCAGATGGAGAGGATTGTGGAGCTGCTTGGGCAAGGATTATAGCCCTGCCGTGAAGAATTTCTTCGAATGTTTTCAGATATATGTCGAAACCTGTCTTGAATTGGGCACACTTTGGGACGATCTGCGGGACCGCTGCTGGAAAGTCACGGAGAAAAAACTCACCCCGCCAGCATTCAGCCGTTTGATTCGCAAGCCGGAAATGTCCAAGTTGCTTGGCGGTCACATTAATTACGAGAAAGTATCGACTCCGATGCGCATAGCAGCAATGGCATAACGCTATTCGCGATTTGGGAATGTCGCGCGATGAGTTTATTAGTAAGCTTGAAGAAATGTAACAGGGCTTATTCTTCACGCCCCCCCCAACGACTGACTTATTCATTGTTTGTGTAAGAGTTTGGGTACATCAGGTCAATCCGCGACCCAGGCAAAGACTTGGGTTGCAGGATTGTTTTGTAATTTTACAGCCTTTGTAGTGAACATCTTGGCTTTTTCATGATAAACATAAAGTAGCCTCGATAACAATATTGCAGACTTTCGGGCTATATCTCAACAAAAAATCGAGTTATAGCCCGAAAGTCTGCATTTTTATTTTGTTGTGATTTGATGTTTTTCGTTCAAAGAAATTGAAAAACTAGTATTTTTGCCGCTCAAAAACAAATAAAGAAAGTTTTAAAACAAATCCAATATGAAACACATTACCAAAATTCTCACAGTTTGCTGTCTGATGGTGGCGGCTGTGGCGCTGGCAATCGGTGTCAGCGGATGCCGTAACAACCAACCCGAGTATTGCACCGTGAAAGGTACCATCAAGGGACTGAAAGAGGGAACAAAAATCAGACTGGAAGACGAGTTTGACCATTTCAAGGTTATTGAGACGACCCGTGTCAAAGATGGACACTTTGAGTTCCATCCCCGTATTTCAACACCAACCCACGTGTATCTGTATTCACAAGACGACACGCAGTTGAAGGATTTCTTCCTCGAGCCGGGAACGATTGTCGTGGATGTGGACGCCTCTGACGAAGAGGATTATGAGGTCAACAACGCGACAGGCACTGCCGCCAACGATATCTTCAAGAAGATTGACGAATTAGAAAACAGTGGCGATCAAGAGGCGGTTGAGGCGCTCAAGCGAGAAGTGATTAACGCAGAACAGGCTGGTCCGTTGGCATTGTATTATGCGGCGCACTGGAATTCATCGGCTGAGGCGCTTGGCATTCTCGACCGTCTGATACCTGAGTTAGCTGATAAGCAATACGTTGCTGAATTACGAGAGGAGCTGACACGCCGTCTGAAAACCGAGCCGGCCCCAGAAGGCAGTAAGCCCAACTATTTCATTGACATGACCTATCTTGACGCTACCGGGAAGCCTGTCAGTCTGAAGTCGGTGGTGAACAATCCGGCCAACCGCTACGTCCTGCTGGATTTCTGGGCAACCTGGTGCAGCGGATGTGTGGAGAAGGTCCCACAGCTTAAGGAACTCTACGCCAAGTATCATGAGAAGGGATTGGAGATCTATTCCGTAGCG
>ONQE01000064.1 GCA_900319925.1 uncultured Bacteroidales bacterium
CGACATGTAGTAGCTCCACTTATCGCCGAGGCCCGCGATGATCGCGGCGGCGGCATTATCGCCGAGGGTGTTGCGGTCGACCGGGTCAATAAAGCGTTTATCCACCACGTTTTTGATCTCGATATAGCGCATGGCCTCGTCATATTCGTTTTTCCCGCCGACCGCGTCCAGCATGCTGCGGTGCGTGTACCAGTAAACGCCGCCGCATGCCAGCACCAGCGTCAGGATGACAAACTTCAGCCGGACGGGGATATTGAGAATGGCCGAAATAAAGCGCAGGAGAGCCTGCAGGATTCTTGCTCCGAGCCTCATAGAGTTCCTCCGAAAAATGGAATCAACAATCAACTCGAGTGCTCTGAATGAATATAATGACTATCTTTGCAGCGTTTTAGGAGCTGCGGCATTCCTGCCGCAAAAAGGTCTCCGGAAATGGCGACATCCATACAAATGTTACATAAAAGAAGATTCAAACCCTTGACAATATGAAAAAAACATTAACCGTTCTCCTCTGCGCCCTCCTCTCCGCGCTGACTTCCTTCGCCCAAAGCCCGATTCCGGCGCACTTCGACGAATGTGTGGAGCTGATGGCCACGGTCTGGCGACTGTCCGGCGCCGAAGAATACAATCGTTGCAGAGTTCCGCAATACGCGTACGAGGTCGATTCCGTTTTCGGGCCATACAAAGACCATCCCGCCGTGCAGCTGGCTCGCCAATACCAGAACGAATCAGGAATCAGCTACGATGCGGTGGCTTCGTACGGTTTGCATCTGACGATGAATGCAAACGGTGCTATCGTATTAGATGACAGCTTCTTGGAAGGCAGCGACAACTCTTTCGACCGTTGGTCGGAGCAGCAGAAAAAGGAGTTTCTGGAACCGCTGAACGATTTTTACCGCAAATCCCACTTCCACGATTGGTACTTGCAGCAGGATATCCTGTTCGACGAGGTGGAGGAGGCGTTCAAGGCCATCAACCAGCAAATTGATTACGATTGGTTCAACGACTATTTCGGCGCGGAAAGCGGCAGCACCTTCCGCATTGTGCTCAGCCTGTTGGTGGGTCCGAACAACTACGGGTGCAGCGCCAAACTGAAAGACGGCACCAACGCATTGAGCCCCGTCATCGGCTGCTGCCAAGTGGATGAGAGTGGAAACATCTCCTACAATGCTAACACCGTACTGCCCGTTGTCATCCACGAGTTCTGCCACCATTACTGCAACCCGCTGAACAGCCAGTTTTGGCCGTCGATGGAGACATCCGCCGAAAAGGTGTTCAGGGAGAGAGAGGAGCAACTGCGGCAATCCGCCTACGGTTCGGCCCTGATTATGATGAACGAGACATTTGTCCGCGCCTCCGTCATCCGCTATATGAGAGTCCACTATCCTCAGATTGAGGAATCCGCATTTGTCGGAGAGGAAGAACAGCAGGGTTTCATCCTCATCCAAACTTTGTGCGACGCGCTGAAAGAGTACGAGCAGCAGCGCGACAAGTACGCTACGATGTCCGACTTCATGCCTGTCTATGCCAAAATTGTGAACGACTTTGATTTGAAGCAGTACAACAAACAGCAGAAAGAACGGGCCAAGAGGAACGCCACCTACAAAGTGAACCTCAAGGACGGCGCGAAGGATGTTCCCAGCGGTCCTTTCACACTCGTCATCACATTCTCCAAGCCGATGCTAAACAGTATCGCCCTGTATATGAGCACTTCAGGGGCGGATTTCCCATCTGTCAAGAGTTATGCCTGGCGCGACGACAAGACGTTGGAGGTGATTTTCTCCCTGGAACCGTCGCACCAATACGGGTTCGTTGTCATGGGCACCGAGTTCCCCACGAAGGACGGGCACAGTGCCGGCAAGAACACGGAAATCACTTTCACGACGGGAAAATAGGGGTTTTGCGCCTGTGTTGTTTTCGTAATCCGTTGATATTCAATCCATAACGGGGTTATGGCGAGCCGTGCGCGTTTCCGAGCTACAGATATGGATTCCCTATGGGGATGAGGAAACCGCTATTTCCCATCCAGCAGTTGCCCCAACCGAATAACCAATGGACGTAGTTCATCCTGAACCTGATCGGGTTTCAGCGTGCCGCCGATTTTCTTCTCAACCACTTTCCGGTCGGCATCAATTAGGATATTCACAGGGAAAAAGGAGACCGAGAAGGTGTTCTCGAACACTGTTCTCTCAAGGGCCACCAGTTGGAACTCCATAGGGTGCGTCTTGAGAAATTCCGCAACGGAAGCTGAATCGTCACATGCCACCGCGACAAACCTCACCTTGGGGTTGTCCTTGTATGTCAAGGCAATCCGGTTCAACTCCTCCATCTCTAGGATACAAGGTTTGCAGCGCGTATGCCAGAAGTTGTACCACACGATTGAGCTGTCAAGTGTGACACTCCTGAGGGTGTCGCTACTGATGGTCACCAAGTCCTTGTGGACAAATGCCGATCCTGCAGGGTATGCGGAAAACGGATGCACAACATCTTGCGCGGAAGTTACACAACATAATGACAATAATGATATTATGACGAATAATCTTTTCATTTTCCGTTCGGTTTCAGATACAATTTGTCATGTAGATAATCGAAGATTACAGAATGCTGCGACAAATAATCAACGCCAAGAGTGCCGTCCTCTTTGACACTATAATCATCTGTGATAGGGATGTAATAGTCGTTGAGCTGATGGGTCTTCAGTAAATAATCGTATGCTTGGGACGTTGTATCCTGCTTTAAGGAATCTGTTGTGAGTTGCATTCGGAAATCCTTATACCATATAGAGGTCAAAGAACCCAGATCCACAAGAAGCCACGCATCGGTCTTTGTACCGTCTTTCTTGACAAACCCATCAAAAATCACACGTGGGAGCATCCCGAATTTTGGGTCTTCGGGGACTCTGTGCAGATCGTATGCTTTATAGGATGCCGCCTTGTCAGGCAAAACGCTGTGTATGATGATGTTGCGGTGCTCGAAATCAAGCTCGACAATGTGCCGCTCAAAAAGTTCAAAACCTAATATGGCATCACAATAAGACTCCCATTTGAATTCTTTAAAAGCATGAATAGTGTCCAAATGCAAGGTGGTGTGATTCAAAAGCAACGTCATATCCGTCGTGGACAATTCGATATCTTTATTGAAAACCGTAAACGGCTGATTGATTTTTTCCAACACTTTTCTGTTGAAGGCAGTGTGCGGATAGCCACAATCCAAAAGCATTGGCAAGACGGTGTCGTTAATGCCGACCTTTACAATGATGCGATTGAAACTGCCCAGATTTTCGGGGGTCGGGGCAACGCCAGACGGGAATGTGTCCACCATAGTGAACGGGATGGTGTCGCACACGTCCACCGTTTCCACGACGGCCTCGTCCGTTTTAGTGCGGGAATGGCAGCTGGCAAGCAACAGCAGGCAAAACAGGATGGAGATGAACTTTTTCATAATGATTTTGGGTTATGAGGAGAAAAAAGACGTGGTTTAACGGTTTTTCAACGGGAATATTGTCTTTTTCCACGCCACGACTTCAGCAGCCGGACGAGGAAAGCGACGACGAGGAGCGAAAAACCGACTATGCCGGAGAGATTTCCGAATGGAATATGCAATATCTTTAATGCCATGCAGGCAACAAGAAACAGACATCCAACCTCTGCAATTCGGATAGCTGATCGCTCGTCAGGGGCGACCCGCACCAGATGGCGTGCGGTCAGGATGACAAAGACCAGTCCCGAAAGAGCCGCCGCCAGACATATAAAGTTTGCAAATGGCCAATGTAACAATTTGAAAACAAGCACAATAAGATATAAAACGAGCATAACAATGCTAGACCAGTAAGCGCCACTTCGATGGTAAACCAGTATCGTTGAGGAATCGTTTCCATTCAGCCGCGAAGTCTGCGCCAAAAGCTCGTCGCTCATCTTGGCAAGGCGATCTATATTGCAGACTATCAAGACAATGGCTATGGTAAGAACAACCGCTACCATGACAAACGGGCTCCGCAAATAGGGTATCACCAGCTTTTCCCCGATCTCGTAAATGAACCACAACATCCACAGGCACAGGGCAAATACGCCTGTAATCCATACTAACGAGAAGCGGGTGCGACTATTCTCCATTTTCTGGATTAACGTTTGTATATCGGAATCTTCCACGTTGATTTTCATAACCTTCCGACAACTAAACCACTCAAATAAGCCTATGGACAAAAAAATAAACACCGATAACGCCATAAAGTAAAACCGGAGTTCGAAGCGATAGGAGCTCCAATAGACCGTGGCGGCCAACAGTCCATATGTGAGGACAATTTCTGCATTCCGGCGTTTGAAATTTCCGATTTTCGTTTGGATCATCTCATGAATCAGGTCGTTATTGACGATCTCCTGCTGGTTGAACTTCTCCTGGAGCGACTGATACTGCACCTTCAAGTCATCCAGCTCCATTTCTTGGTTTTGATTTTCTGTTGTCATAATGGTAAAGAATTAATGGGTGACGGATTTTGATTTCTGAACCAATTTTTCCTTGATACGGTGCAGTTTTATGCCGACATTGGCAACCGTGATGCCCATAATGGCCGCAATTTCGTCGTAACCGATGCCCTCTAACCACAACAGCACGAGTCCGCGGTCCATGACATCCAGCTGGTTGATGAGCGCATAGAGCTGACGGACCTGCTCGAATGAAGAGTCCTGCGGATCGTAGGGGTCGATGTCGGTGCTGAGCGGCACTGTTTGCGGACGGCGTTTCGCCCGTTTGTCGCTGTTGATGGCGGTGTTGAGTGCGATGCGATACACCCACGTGTTCACGCTGCTGCGCTGCTCGAACTGGTCGAAGCCCAGCCACAGCCGGACGAGAATCTCCTGAAAGAGGTCGTTGATTTCCTCCTTGTCGCGGGAGAACATGTAACAGACCGAGTAGATTGTCCGCTTGTACTGTTTCACCAGTTCCTCGAATTGCTTTTCTTTGGCATTTTTCATCTGACCGTTTGGGATTTTTATGACGTTAGACAACGTCGCCCGAAAATCCTTACAAAAAACACTTTGTTGTTTGCCCGCACACCTAACGGCGTGCGTGAACACCCGCGAATCGTCTTTTCTACCAAGCCCTGCAGACCTAAAGGCCTGTAAGTTCAATGGTACAACAGGCTGTGTACGGCGTCACGAACGACCACAACGCGCTCGCCGTCAACATTG
Source organism: uncultured Bacteroidales bacterium (assembly GCA_900319925.1). Lineage (GTDB taxonomy): Bacteria > Bacteroidota > Bacteroidia > Bacteroidales > WCHB1-69 > F23-D06. The sequence continues at coordinate 5,184 of ONQE01000064.1, forward strand.
TCAACCACTTCGAATGCAAAGTGAAAATCGTCAATGACTTTCATGGTTGGATTGATAATATTCATGGATGATATTTATCAATTCAAGCTCCCACTCTTCCAGTGTGATGCATTCTGCCAACTCATCTTCTGTAGAATAATCTTTTGCCATTTTTCTATTTCATTTTCTGTCGCAAAGATATACAATTTTTTGAATTGTTCAATACAATTTCATTGCAAAAAAAAATCAATGTTTCTTCCGCACCGCAATCACCCGGAAGCCGACCAGCGGGGAGGGACCGTCGTAGCGCTTCTCGCTGTCGATGCGGATGTCGTAGCCGGGGTCGTACCAGCTGCCGCCGATCGCGACGCCGCGCTCATCAACCATCTCCGCCGCGTTGCCGCACATATTGTAAAGACCGTAGGCGTTACGGTAGTATGTCTTCACCGGCACTGTAGGGGGAATATGATATTTTACAGACCAAAGATCCATCACTTTATACCCATCGTCCGTGCGGGAGATATACATTTCGGGGACATGCCAATAGTTATATCTGGGTTTGTTAGCAATGGTTTCAAGAAATGGAGAACCATTAGAATAGGATGCATTAGGGTCACCACAACTTGCCGCACCCCGCCATTGTTCTCGAGTAGGCAGCATATATTCCCACTCCGGACTTGCTATCTTCTCATTCAGCCACTGGCAAAACAGTTGTGCGCTTTCGTAGCTGATGTTCACCACCGGGCAATTGGCATAAGCCGGTGCCCAGTCTCCCTGATTTTGCAGGAACTCGTCAACAGGTCTGTCCAACCAGGGAGCCCAGCCCTCGTTATGGACACGGGCCGACTCGTAATCCTTCATCCGGCCCTGTGCTTTCAAATCCTCCAGAAAGGCGTCATACACCTTGTTGGACACCTCTGTTTCCAACATGCGGAATCCCGCCAGCGTGATTTCCTGAGACGCGTACACTTCCATGTTCGTGTCGCGGATGTACTCGGTGTAATGTCCCGCCGGAATCTCCACAAAGGTCCCCACAAGCTGTTTCTCCAATTTCATGGTTTTCTTGTCGGGCTTCTGCGCCCAGGTCGCCGCCACTGCAGCAACCAAAAGGATGGTCAAGGTCACTTTTTTCATAATGGTTAAAGTTTTGATGAAAGGTTTCTATAGATATGAACGTAGTTTTTGACGGAAATCTTGGGTGGTTGTATGTTTTTTTTCATCGGGCGTATGCGATACGCCCCCACGCTGTCATGTGTATGGCTTCCGACATCCTCCCGCCCCGTCAGGGGACAGATATCTGTAGAAAACTAAAAAAGGGAAAGGTGTTTTTCATGTTGTTCGAATTTAGGGTGATGCAAAAAACATAAAGTTTACATCTATTACTATTTCCTCCTCAGCCATCTTTTCAACGCCCCACACTCCCGCAGGAAAACTTCGCGGCTTACTATCGTGTATTTATGGTCGCGGTAAAGTTGCAGTAAAAGGTCATCGACTTTAGCATTTCCGGATTTTTCCAAGCGGTAAGGGGCAGCGTTGTAGATGGCGATGGACTCGTCCTGAGATTCCACGCTGTGGATGTCGGCGATGGGAAGCCGCTTTTCGGCCAGTTTCATGGCATATTGGTAATATTTCATCTGCTCCTGGTAACCGCGCTCACGACTCTTGAGGAATTGCAACTTGATGTATTCGTTCAGACTTTCGCTCAGGGCATAGTCGCGGTGCTCGAAAAAGAGACTGTTGCCCCACCACTGATGTGCCACCTCGTGCGGTATCCACGAGAAGTCGGGCATCATGGTGTAAACATCGTAGAAATAGTGGCCGAAGATGATTATGTCGCGCAACGACTGGCACATCACAAACTGCGGATCGCCAATCTCCACGATGTTCATCGGTTTTTGCGAGAGCGAGTCACCGAAAAACGAGCAGTAAAAGTTGTAGGAGTCCATAAACTCGTTGTAAAACGCTTCCGGATAGGAGGTTGTGTCGCTGACCACACGGTAGAAATGGAACGGTCGCGTGGGGTTCTCCATTACTTTGCAGGTATAACTCTCTCTCGGCAGCAGAATAAGGTGCAACTCGTACGCCGGTGTTATTACTGTTCCTCCGATAAGATAATAGTCCTCCGCCTCGATGTGGACATTTGCCGTCAGCAGCTCACTGTTGCGGTGCGGGTACCAGTTGCCCTCGCGCCGCAGTATGATAGCCCCGTCGGAGGCGCGGAAGTCGGCCAGTGGGACTGAGTAGGCAAACTCCACCTTGACGGGATGCCCTGCGAAGGTGATGGTGTCGCCGTTGCGCTGCCAGTCGCCCAAGCTGAGGGAGTCGATTCTGATGGTCTGCGACAGCAGTAGGTAATCCCGATATCTGTTCTCGTAGGAGAAGTAAAAGGTGCCAGACACCCGCATGGTGTCGCCGTCAATGTGGCAAGTCAGACTGTACTGGTTGTAGTTCACAAGCGCAGGGTGGAATAGGATTTCGGTCAGATCATAGCTTGCGAGATAGTTCTCAATCGGTCCCAGATTGGCACGCTCACGCCGCTCAGCCAGATGCTCGATGTCCTCGATGGGACTGAGCGCCGTGATACCGTCCTGACCATGTAGTTGGGTGCCATACAGTTGCGGTTTCCCTTGGCGGTTCAAGTCTCGGTCGGTCATATAGGCAATCCACTTGAGGTCGAAATCTCCAGTGTCGGCGGCGGCTTTGGCCTGTCCTAAGTACCAGTGCAGGAACTCCGGCGGCTGGTGCTGCGCGATGAGCGAGGCAAGGTTGCAGCATTGGTAGCCCACCTTGGACAACGTCGGGAACCCGCGCTCGTCGATAAGCTGCTTTAGTTCAATGAGATTGGCGGAATCCACCGCATGGATAACCCGCCATACCGAATCTTTTCTCAGTTCACTGTCCAGCATTTTTCTCGCGTTTTGGTCGGCATCCGACATCGCCCGCAGGCGCTTCAGATAGACCGAATCGGGGACTTGCTGCCGCAGGTATCGGTCGGACAAAGCGGGAATCCAGTCTGGGTAATAGTCTCCAGTGTCAGCAGTAGCTTTGGCCTGTTCCAAATACCATCGAAGAGACTCTGTCGGCAAGTAAAACGCAATTATCGAGGCATAGTAGTTGCAGTAGTAGCCCACCTTGGTGTATGTCGGAAAACCGCGCTCCGCAATCAGTTGCTGGAGTTCAGCGGCATTGGAGGCATTCACCTCGTAGAAGGCCCTCCATGTCGAATCAGTGACCATGCCGCTGCTCAGCAAATCACTTGCGGCCTCAGCGCTTCTTTTCAGGGCCAGCAGTCGGTCTTGATAGACGGAGTCTTGAACTCCGCGCGGGGCGACGATGGCGACAATTTCATCCCAGTAGTCAAGCGTGTCCGCCTTCTGTCGCTCGACTAACTCTTCCAAGTACTTCATGTCGCAACATTTGTTACGGGCTACGCGGAACATCAAGGCTTTTGACTCCTCGCTGTTCGGTTTGAAACGGTCCGTTAAAGAGCTATAATAAACCAGATCAGGGTAATCGGTTATTCCATATACCGAGTCCATCGTATGGAATGTCTGATAGGCCGTCTTGTAGTCTTGATTTTGGTACGCCTCATACCCCGTTTTCTTTAATTCGTCGTAAGCTGGAACTGAGGGTCGGTTTTGCGCCTGTACCGCGAAGGCGAAGGCGAGGGTGAGAAAAAAGGTGGCGATGGTGGCCACGAAAAGGGAGAGTTGTTTTTTCATGTTCTTAATTCTGCATTCTACATTCTCACCACCTTCCTCACCACGCTCACCCCTCGTTCGAAGTTGATTTTCACGAGGTATGTGCCGGAGGGATAGGGCGAGAGGTCGATTACGAGTAGAGACGTGCCATGGCGCGTCTCTACAGCGTCCCGTCAACGTTTCACCACAAATTTTATCGCTGTACTCCCAACAGAGGTGCTTACGTGTGCGACGTACAGCCCTGCGGGAAGGTTGCGGACGGAGAGCTCGGTGCGGCAGGAGGCGGCGGGCTGCAGGAAGAGCAGCTGGCCGGACTCGTTGGTGACGGCCACCATGCCGACGGGCAGCCCCTCGGGACTCTCGATGACCACCCGGTCGGTGGCGGGGTTGGGGTAGAGCCGGATTTCCGACAGCCGCTCGTCATACTGCGGCACCGCCGTGGAATCCACCGGGTACGGCTCCAAGATGGACGGGTCGTAACGGTAGGCGATGACGGCGTGACTGTTGTAATCGGTGAAGTTGAGGGTGAAATCATGACCAAAAGTCAAATTTTGGTTATTAACAAAATCACAGAGTAAATGTCCTTTGTTATCAGTCGTTACATTTTGGTTAGCATTAAATGTGTTATATTCGTGTGTTATTGTGTCGGCTCCCATAAACTGACCATTTGTATTGAAATAGCACAGCAAATAGTATCTTGAGTAATAATCTTTAGCTAAACCTATAAAATGATTGTTTGAAACAGCAGGTCTTAATGTTTTGCCTAAGCCATAATCCGATTTTTCACCCGGTACTATTCCATAACTCTCAAAAAATCCATTTTGCTTATTAAAACATACGAAATAACTGGCAGATTGTGTTACAGGCATATTGTTATTTTCGTTGTCAAAATAATAGATTGAAGGATAATTATCATTATAAACAGTTCTCCCCATCAAATAGACACGGTTATCTGCAACAACATTGTCCGTCCAATCTACCTGACATTGCCATGTTCCAGCTTGAAGTTCATGCATATACGCTTGATTTGCCCAAGAAACATTGCCGTCTGGACTATATTTAACAATGAAAGGGAAATAATAAGCCATACCTTTTCCTAAAACCGATGAATAATGTGAATTATCCCAATATATATGTATAGGATATTGATTGTGTTCGTGCATCAAATCCATTTGCCATAAATAACCTGAAATATATAGATTATCTTGTTCGTCAATGCTCATTCCGCCCATATAAGGCATGAAATAAGGATGAACAGTGTCATACGGTATATAAGGTGATAATCCCTCTGTGTGATCCACCATTAACTTCATCCAATCCAGCTCCCAAGTTGGGGTGAATTTGCAGATCATCAAATTATAAATCAGCTGATTGTCATTATAGCAATTTCCTGGCAGAAGGATTTGATAGGTTTTTGCCGAGTCTCCATCAACAACAATAGTATATGGTAGAGTGTCTGAACCACCATAGTAGGTGCTCATTGCAATAAACGTATTACCATGACTGTCCACACATATTGGATGAGATCCAACAATACGATTGCTGAGTGGTTTGTTTTGTGAAAAACCACCTGGACGTTCTCTTGATAATGTGTGTACAAAATGGTTCTCCAATTTGTTGCCATCCAAGTCAAAGGTGGCAAAATAGCTGAAGTAACCAAACGTATATGGGGGATGAACCGTTCCCGACGGGTAAGAAAGTGCACATTGTGCGTCTATCAAGGTGTCTAAAAACCAGAATTGTGTTACGTCATTTAATTGAAAACCGTATTCTCCAGCAATTGTGATTTTGTCGTCACGTAAAAACATGTCGTATGGCATACAGCAACTATTGTTTAAACTTTTAATCACCTTCACCCAAACCATATCGCCTATAGAATCAAATTTTGCCAAAAACGTTCCGGGACTATTGTTTGTTACAAAAGTTGAATTGTCAAAAAAGTGTGCAGTGCCATTTTCTGTATGTAATGATGCGTTACCACCAAAACTTCCAAAAACATAAACATTTCCATCATTATCAAAAGCGGTGCGTGTTACGTAGTTATACGCATTATAGCTGTTCAGCGGGTCATCGTTCCCCGTCCAGTAATGCGCCCACTTCCACTCGCCTTGGGCGGAGGCGGTGAGGGTGATGAAAAGGGTGGCGAGGGTGGCCACGAAAAGGGATAGTTGGTTTTTCATATTGTTAGAATTTTGGTTTAAGGTTTAGGGTTTAAGGTTTAAGGGAGTAGGGAATAGTTTAGTCTCAAGTCTTAAGTCTCAAGTCTCATTTCCGGCGGCAAAGATACAACCTCTTTTCCGAACAATTTTATGCCCCAAGGCAGAAATGTGTTGCCCCACGGCAAAAATGTGACGTGTCGCCCATATCTGTCAGTCGTGCGGAGTGGTTAGACGATTGATAACCAGAAAATTATCTGCAATTTGCAAGATAATGCCCCAAACGGCGCTTTTTGGGGCAATAAGGCCGTAAGAGGGTACAACGGAGGAATAAAAATGACTATCTTTGCCGCCGTAATCAAACAACATTGTTATGAAACACCGGAACACCATCGTCACCATTCTGCTGAACATCCTGTTTTGCGCCTACCTGCTGTGGTTTTTTGCCCGCAACTCTTTTGTTCGCCCCTACGCGGGCAGTACGACACGGGAGGTGTTGGCAGGATTGCTGCTGTTGGCCACCGTGTATGCCAACTATTTTCTGCTCTATCCGAAACTTCGCCAAAAGCATCCAATTGTCTATTGGGTGGTGCTGGTTCTCATTGCCGTTGTTTCCGCAGTCCTTGAAATAGCCCTCGCATACCGCCACATCATGCAGTGTAATGGATTCGTTGTTGAGCAGTTCGGTTTTGTTACTTGTTTTTCTAACTTTCTGAGGTTAATTGCCGGACGTAACCTCGCTTTCAATTTCATCCCCTACATGCTACGGGAACGGAAGCAGCTGCGGCAGTCCTTGGAGACGGAGGTGAAGGTGGTTTACCAGTACGCCCGGATGATAGACGTGTGCGACGACGACAACAACTGCCGGCACATCCCCGCCGACGATATTCTCTATTGCCAGAAGAACGGGAACGAGACGGATGTCCATACGGTGGACGGTGTCAAATACACCCGCTATTGCACCATCAAATATCTGAGCCAACATCTTGGCGATGAGGAGTTTGTGCGCATCTCCCCTTCCGTCATCGTCCCTTTCCGGCACATCGCCTCCTGCGACGGGAA
>ONQE01000061.1 GCA_900319925.1 uncultured Bacteroidales bacterium
CGGGATGGAGTGTGTGCAGATCATGATTTCCGTTCCGAAGAAAAACATCCCCGACATCCTGCCCATCATCGCGGATTTCCTGGTTCGTCCGGCATATCGCACCGACAATCTGCGGATTATGCAGGACAAGGAGATCAAGAACTTAGCCTATAACACCCAGAAGACCGACTACTGTTCCTGGCGGCTGATGTGGCGCGAGATGCTGGGCGACCAGTTCCCGACCGTGTCGGAATTCTCCACGGCGGACACCTTGAATGCCGTGACAACGAGCCAGCTGCAAGATTTCCACAGGAGCAGTTTCTGTGGGGAGAACCTCGCGGTGTTCGTCACGGGCAACGTAGACGCCTGCACGGAGGCGCACATCCACGACGCGCTGTCGGCGGTGCCGCACGGCGAGCGCTCCCCGATACTGCCGGTCGTCAGTCTGCCCGATGAGCGGGAGAGGGTTTTTCACCAGACCATGCCCGACGCGCTGCAGACGTCCATCGTATTGTGCTCACCTTCCGTTGGTTACAACGATCCCGAGCGTACCGGTTTCTCCGTGCTCAACACGCTGACGGGCGGTTACTTCAGCTCGCGGCTGATGCAGAACCTGCGAGAGCGGCGGGGGCTCACCTACGGGGTCGTCTCATCGAGCACCTACTTCAGCGGGCAATCGGTGTTCGCCATCAGCAGCGACGTGAACGCCGACCGCACGCAGGAGGCCGTGGAGGCCTGCTTCGAGGAGCTGCAACGTCTCCAGCAGGAACCCGTCGGGGAGGACGAACTCCAGATGGTGAAGAACTACATGGCCGGACAGCAGCTCCGTTCCGCCGACACCTCCGTGAACGCCATGCAGAAGTTCGCCTACGGGTACCGCTTCGGCTTGGACGAGACGGAAATGTTCCGTTACCTCACGGAAATCCAGCACATTTCCGCTGAGAAGATTCAATATTTGGCCCAGAAACATTTTTCATACAATAAATTCACCCAAATCACCGTTGGGAAAGATACGACGAAACAATGAGACTTACAGTGAAGAAAATTATACTCACCGGATTATGCCTGGCGGCGGTGGTCGCCAGCTTCGCGTGGCAGCCGCCTAAGATGCAGTGCCTGAAGCTGATGAACAACAACACCCGCATCAAGATGGCGTGGAGTAACAGCAGCGACTGTTCCCACTTCAGGATCTACTATTTCTACATCAACGGCGTACTGTGCGACAGCCTGACGGGCTACAGCGGCACTTCCGGAAGCTACACGCTGTGCGACTACGGCACGCAGGAGATCAACAACATCCCCACGGCGAGCGAATACCACTGCTACATCGTGGCGGTGGACTCCAACAATGTGAGCTGCACCTCCGACACCATCCATTCGTTCAGCCTCACCGTCACCCCGCAGGCCGGCAACACGATGGCCTTCCTCCAGTGGGAGTCGCCGACCAGCAGTTTCGACAATTCATGGGGCACCACGTTCAACATCTACAAGAAGCGCGGTTTCGAGGCCGACTTCCCGGCCGACCCTATCGCCACGGTGCCGAACTCGCAGCGCAGCTACACCGACACCTCTGACGTGTGCGACAACACCCTCTCCTACCAGGTGGGCATCACGCACAAGTATATGGACGGCAACATCGAGACCCAATGCCCCTTCATGACCACCATCGGCAGCGTGGACCACATGGTGGACAGAATCACCCCGGCCCCGCCCGTGCTCGACAGCGTGACGGTGACCGCCGACAACGAGGTGATGCTCGGGTTCCACGAGACGGAGCCCAATATGATGGCGTTCATCATCTACTACATCAACCCCAACGGCACCATCCCGCTCGACACCATCTACGGGCAGACGTTCTGGACCGACCCTGTGATTGACCCCACCTTCGATTCCCGCCTGTACCGCATCGCCACGATGGACTCCTGCGGCAACGTCTCCCCGATGACCAACAACCAGCAGGGCAATATGGTGCTGCACCTCCAGAGCTCCGACGCCTGCCACAAGACGGCCTCCCTGAGTTGGAGCGCCTACGCCAACCTCGTCAACGGCATCGACCATTACGAGGTGATGCTCAGCGGCGACGACGGGCAGAGCTGGACGCTTGCGGGCACCTCCACCAACACAAGCTACACCGTTGGGAATCTGAGCTTTAACCAAGACTACCTCGTCTATGTACGGGTAGTGAACACTGGTGGAAGCGTGACGGCCAGCACCAACCGGGTCAATTTCGAGATCACTTCCGACGAGTCCCAGGACTTCACCTACCTCCGTTCGGTATCCGTCATCGACAACGAGTACATCCGGGTCCGGGCGCTCACCAGCGGAGACACGCTGCCCTTCGTCAGCATCACCCTGCAGCGCAGCGAGGACGGGGTGACCTTCGAGAATTTCCGCACCCAGAGCTTTATCCCCGGGGCGGACAACTACACGTTCTACGACAGCCTCGCGGACTTCAGCAGGCGGATGTACTACTACCGCACTTTCGTGACGAACAGCTGCGGTTCGGAGGCCGGTTTCTCGAACATCGCGCACAACATCCTGCTGCACGGCGAGAACAACGCCCAGAACAACATCCTGACGTGGTACGGTTACGACGGTTGGGACGGCGGCGTATCGGGCTACTACATCCTCCGGAAGATGGAGAGCGAGGAACTCTTCAACACCGTCAACGACATCCCTGGAGGGACGACGAACAACTACTCGGACGACATCTCCGCGATGTATGAGTCGGGGTCGAAGTTCCTCTATTACGTTGAAGCACAAGAAGATCTGAACAGTTATGGGTTCACCGAGACGAGCTTGTCGAACCAGATCCAGCTCATCCAGCCGCCCACCATCTATGTTCCGAACGCTTTCCGACCGTTGGGCGCGAACAACAAGGTTTTCAAGCCGGTCAATTCGTTTGTCTCCAACGACGGGTACAAATTCTCGATCTACACGCGGCAGGGCGAGTTGATTTTTGTGACGACGAACCCGCAGGAAGGATGGGACGGGAAGGTTAACGGCGTCCTTGTGCCCCTAAACGTGTATGTGTGGTATATGGAGTACAAGATGCCCGACGGCACGGAGATGGAGCGGACTGGGACGGTGACGTTGGTGAAGTAAGGGTTATGGTTTAAGGTTTAAGGGTTATGGGTTATGGTTGTAGGTGGTGGGGGAAGGTTTATGTAACAAATAGATGTTTATAAAAAAAGCTAAGGAGTTGTTTTATAAATACATAGAGCAAGAAAAAGAGGTAAAAATGCATAGTTTGAAGTAAATTTGGCGTGAAATACCATAAAAAATTGTATTTTTGCCGCGAAATAAGAGAAACGGAATGTCGTCTTTTGAGAGTTTATATCGTGAAACGGAACGGAATGTGAGAGAGGCGGTTCGACGTTTTTCGGAGCTGAAGGCCAAGTATGAGACGGCGAGGAGGGAGAACGAGGCGTTGCGGGCGGCGTTGGCGGAGGCCAAGGGCCGGCTCGAAGAGACAGAGGAAAAATTGAAACTGGTAGAACTAACAAGTACCATTGTAGATAGAGAAGATAAGACAGAACTGAAAAAACAGATCAATGATTGGGTGCGGGAGATAGACAACAGTATTAAGCTTCTCAACGGCAAGTAAGTATGGAAGAGGAAAGCATCAAAGTGACAGTGACAATCGGGCAGCGGCCCCTCACGGTCATCATCAAGAAGGAGTGGGAGCATTACTTCCGGGAAGCCGAAAAGGTAATCAATGACAGTTTTTTTGACTTTGCGAAGAAATGGCAATATAAAGACCAACAGGACCTCACGAACATGGTGTTACTGGATTTCGTGGTGAAGGCCCTGAACGACAAGGAAAGACTGAGGGAATACGACGAGGAACTGGTTCCGATGATGGAATCGCTCAAACAACTGACCGAGGAGTTCCCTATTGATTAAGGTTCATTGACAGAAGAAATCCCGCATAAGTTCAGATACGTTTGTTAAACTCAACAGAATTACAAACGAAGGGGACGCTTACTATGCCTAGAACAGGCCCAATCCGCAAGGATGGCGAACAGCCCGGGGAAGCGCGAAGCAATGGTGGCACCTTCGACCATATCGAGTAGGAGTTTTTCGAAACCCTATGGATCTTATGCGGTTTTTTTGTACCTCCCGTTGCCCGTATGGACGGACAACTTAAATTAATATATATCAATAACTTATGACAATTTTATGGATTATTGTAGGCATCTTGGTGGGAACCGGCATAGGACTGGCCCTGGCCTACACACTGTTGAAAAACCAACTGACGAAAGCCGGTCGCGAGGCGCTCAAGAAAGCGGAAGAAGACGGCGAACTCATTAAGAAAGAGAAGATTCTGCAAGCCAAGGAGAAGTTCCTGCAACTCAAGGCCGAACACGAGAAGTCCTGCAACGAACGCAACCAGCAGGTCGCCGCGGCCGAGAACCGCATCAAGCAGAAAGAGAACACCCTGAGCCAGAAGATGGAGGAGCTCAACCGCAAGAACAACGAGAACGCGGTGCAGAAGGAGAACCTCAACAAGCAGATGGCTGCCACCGCACAGAAACAGAAAGAGCTCGACGAACAGATTGCCGCCCAGAAGACCAAGCTGGAATCCATCGCCGAGATGACCTCCGAGCAGGCCAAGCAGCAGCTTATCACCCTCATGCAGGACGAGGCCCGCGCCGACGCCCTCGTGATGGTCAAGGAGATTGTGGACGAGGCCAAGCACACCGCCAACCTCGAAGCCAAGAAGGTGGTGGTCAACGCGTTGCAGCGCACTGCCGTGGAGTCCGCCATTGAGAACACCGTCTCGGTCTTCAACATTGAGAACGACGAAATCAAGGGCCGCATCATCGGCCGTGAAGGTCGTAACATCCGCACGTTGGAGAACCTCACTGGCGTGGACGTGGTCATCGACGACTCCCCCGACGCCATCCTGCTTTCCAGCTTCGACCCCGTGCGCAGGGAGATCGCTCGCCTGTCGCTGCAGAAACTCGTCTCCGACGGCCGTATCCACCCCGCCCGTATCGAAGAGGTGGTGGCCAAGACGAAGAAACAGATCGAGCAGGAGATTGCCGAAGTGGGCAAGCGCACCTGCATTGATTTGGGAATCAACAATATGCACCACGAGCTCATGCGTCTTGTGGGTAAGATGAAATACCGTTCCTCCTACGGCCAGAACCTGCTGCAGCACGCGAAGGAGGTGGCCAACATGAGTGCCGCGATGGCCGCCGAGCTGGGTGTCAACCCGAAACTTGCCCGTCGCGCCGGTTTGCTGCACGATATCGGCAAGGTGCCCGACACCGAGCCCGAACTGCCGCACGCCCTGTTCGGCGCACGTCTCGCCGAGCAGTACAAGGAGAAGCCCGAGATTGTGAACGCCATCGGCGCCCACCACGACGAGATGGAGATGAAGACCCTCATCGCCCCCATCGTGCAAGTGTGCGACGCCATCTCCGGCGCCCGTCCAGGTGCACGCCGCGAAGTGGTCGAGGCCTACATCAAGCGTCTCAACGACCTTGAGAACCTGGCCCTTACCTATCCTGGCGTCGTCAAGACCTACGCCATCCAGGCCGGCCGCGAGCTGCGCGTCATCGTCGGCGCGGAGAAGGTGTCCGACCAAGAAGCCGACCAGATCTCCCTCGACCTCTCCAAGAAGATCCAGAACGAGATGACCTACCCCGGCCAGATCAAGATCACCGTCATCCGCGAGACCCGCGCTGTCAACTACGCCCGCTAAGCCATGAACACCGACGAACCGAAACCCCGCAGCCGCTTCACCTTCTTCACGGTCTTATACGCCGTGACGTTCGTCGTCTTCTTGCTCTACTTCTTCTTCATTTCGGACCATAACCTCAAGACCCATAGGGACTTGAACCGGAAGATAACCAATCTGGAGGAGAGGATTACGAACACCAAGAACCAGGTGGGCAACGTTTACACCTACGAGCAGCTGATAGCGGATTCGGTCCTGTTGGAGAAGTATGGCCGTGAGCAACTCAACATGCACAAGCCCAACGAGGACGTATTCGTCATACTCCATGAATAGCAGTCCATCGCATATCCGGCTTCTGATTGTCAACGGCGTGAACCTCGGTCGCTTGGGCACCCGGGAGATCGACATCTACGGTAGCGTCTCCTTCGAGGAGCACCTCGCGAAGATGCGCGAACGCTACCCTGGCGTGGAGCTGGAGTACTGCCAATATGACACGGAGGGAGAACTGGCAGAAGCCATCGTTTTGGCACGAAATTTGCATGGTATTATCCTCAACGCCGGCGCCTACACGCACACCTCCGTGGTGTTGGCCGACGCGGTGAGAGCGGCGAGATGCCCGGTCATCGAGGTGCACATCAGCAACCTCTTCGGCCGCGAACAGTACCGTCGCCATAACGTTCTTTCCTCCGCCTGCGCAGGCTTCATCAGCGGTTTCGGACTGCAAAGCTACGATCTCGCCGTCGAAGCATTCCTGATGAAAATAAACGCAGCGGAGATTAAACTTCAGCAAGTATGAGAGGTCTGTGATTTGTGATTTGTGATTTGTGATTTGTGATTTGTGATTTGTGATTTGTGATTTGTGATTTGTGATTTGTGATTTGTGGTCTGTGACTTGTGACTTATGACCACTAAACCTTAAACCTTAAACCCTCAAGCAATAAACATTAAACCAAATAATTATGAAAAAGGTATTCAGCATTTTAGTAGTGATGGCGTTTGTGTTCGCAGGCGTGGCCCAGAGCGGTGACACGCAGGCACAACCCAAAAAGAACAAAAAAGTGAAGACCCCTGAGATCACATTCGTGAAATTGGTGCACGACTACGGCCAAATTGAGCAAGGTGCGAACGGCGAATGCGAGTTCGAGTTCAAGAACACGGGCAAGGCCGACCTGATTCTCACCAACTGCCGTTCCAGCTGCGGCTGCACGGTGCCCTCTTGGCCGAAAGACCCCATCGCTCCCGGCAAGAAAGCCGTCATCAAGGTGAAATACAATACCCAGCGCATCGGTCAGATCAACAAGACCATCACTGTGGAATCGAATGCGGTGAACGACCGTGTGGTGTTGAAGATCACCGGCAACGTGAACCCGAAGGCCACCGAGGCAGCTCCGGAGAACAACAGCGGCGCGCCGAAGGCCACCAACTAACCCGTTAAAAACGACGTACTATGAAAAGGATAATCACACTCGTATGTTTGCTCAGCCTGGGATTCTGCTTCGGATTGCAGGCTCAGACGAAAGACGCAAAGCCCGCCTACACAGGCACGGGCGCGGAAATCGAGTTCGAGAAGAAGACTGTCGATTTCGGCACGCTCAAGGTCGGCGATGTGAAAGTGGTGACCGTCACCTACAAGAACATCGGCAAGAAGCCGCTGATCCTGGACGATGTCATCTCCTCGTGCGACTGCACGGAGGTGGAATGGTCGAAGGCTCCCGTGATGCCCGGCAAGACCGGCACCATCAAGGCCACCTACACGGCCAAGAACGAGGGGCTGATCAGCAAGCGTATCACGGTGCTCTCGAACGCGAACACCGACCGAGTGATATTGCAACTCAAGGGCGAGGTGAAATAGTCCTCCCCCACCCCGGGGCCGTCTGGTTTTGACAGCAAGTTCGGGGGTATGTAAGCAGGTCGGAATTTGTGGGCTGATTCCGTTAAAAATTAACCCTCAATGCCAAATAAATGGCGAAAATTCTTACGCATTCGCTGCTTAATTGCTGCGGATCCCGCCGCGCGGACAAGGTCCGTAGCCGCGGGCGCTCCCCCGGAAGTTACGCGGCCCAACGTCCGGTCCGGAGTGTCATAAAAGGGCTGATAGCCGAGGCATAGCTTCGATGCCGAGGCGAAACTTTAGAAGATAAGCGCCGGCCAGGTCCGTCCCGTACCATGCCGACGCCGACAATCAAACGGAGACTAAACTTGTAGAAAGCATATCTGCGGCATGTTTGGACGAGGGTTCGACTCCCTCCGGCTCCACGCAAACGAAACAGCGCATACATTTCATCAACGTATGCGCTGTTTCGTTTGCATATATCAAGCTCCCCTTCCCTACCAGTTCACAAACGCCTTGTTAAAGATATCGTCCGTCAAGGCTTCGGTGATCTCCGTGACGAGGCTGGCCTCCACACTGCTCAGGTTCTGCGAACTGTAGTAGTCGGCATAGCGCGAGAAACTCTGGTCGAAGTTCAAATCCTCGTTGAACTTGTTGGTGAACCGCACCCGCACCGTGATGGTGAGACGGTTCATGGCGGGCGTGTCGTTACCCTGGATGGCCACCGGCGCCACCGTATAGCCCGTGATCTCACCCTCCATGGCGTAATCGCCGTCACGGTCCACGATGGTCAGCGGAGTCTGCCCCTGGATTTTGTCTTTCAACGCCGTCGTGAAGCTCTGACTCAAGGTCGGGTTGATGAGCGTGGCATTGTTCGGGAAGGTGGTGATGGCCACGGTCTTCGCCCGCGCATCCACCGTGCCACCGGTCAACGACACGGACATGCGGCAACCTGCCAACAATATCGCGACGGCTATCATTACACTACATATGGTATGTTTTCTCGTATTCATCGTTTCATTCTTCATCATCTGCTCCCAGGGTGGCGGCTTACGGCCTTACCCGGGCTACCGAGCTCTTGTCCCTAACGGGACTGCTCAAGGAAAATGTTTTTCATATAAGGGGACATTCCTACAACTACTAACTACTAACTACTAACTGCTAACTGCTAACTGATTCCGTATTCTTTGATTTTGCGGTAGAGCGTGCGTTCTGAGATGCGGAGTTCCTGCGCGGAGAGCTTACGGTTACCCTTGTTGCGGCGGAGGGCGGCGATGATGTTCTGCTTCTCCATGCCCGCCATGGAATGGTCGGCGGAGTCCTCGATGACCTCGGAGGCATCGTACATCTCAGGCTCCTCGCCGTGGTGCTCGTGAGTCGTTACCAAGGGGTAGTGCCCATCCGCCGCCATAGGAGTGTCGGGAAGGACATGGTGAGGGTGATGTGTCGGGACGTACATCTGCGGGTTCTGCGTCAGCTGCATCACCGTGGTCTTCAGCTCCCGCACCTCACGCTGCAGCTCGGCGATGAACTTGAAAACGAGCTCCCGCTGCATATTGTCCTGACGTTCCGTATCCGAGGGCAGCACGGCGGGCAAATTGGAGCCGACAGGCCCGGTCAGATAGGGTTTCAAGGTCTCGGCATCGATCATCCGCTCCCGCTCGATGAGGGAGACCTGCTCGGTGACGTTCTTGAGTTGGCGCACATTGCCGGGCCAGCGATAGGCTCGCAGCAACGACTGCGCCTCCTCGGTGAGCGAAATGGTCGGGACGTGGTACTTGTCGGAGAAGTCGGCGGCGAACTTGACGAACAGCGGGTAGATGTCGCCGGGGCGTTCGCGCAACGCAGGCACGCGGATCGGCACCGAGTTGAGACGGTAGTAGAGGTCCTCGCGGAACTTGCCCTTGGCGATGCGGTCGGCGATGTTGACGTTGGTGGCGGCTACCACCCGCACGTCGGTCTTCATCACCTTGGAGGAGCCCACGCGGATGTACTCGCCCGTCTCCAGCACGCGGAGCAGACGCACCTGCGTGGAGAGCGGCAGGTCGGCGACCTCGTCGAGGAAGAGTGTGCCGCCGTTGGCCTCCTCGAAGTAGCCCTTGCGGGAGTCCACGGCTCCTGTAAAAGCGCCCTTCTCGTGCCCGAAGAGCTCCGAATCGATGGTGCCCTCGGGAATGGCGCCACAGTTCACCGCGATGTAGGTCTTCGTCTTACGCGGCGAGTAGGCATGGATGATCTTCGGCACCGACTCCTTGCCGGAACCGCTCTCGCCGGTCACCAAGACCGAGAGGTCCGTCACGGCCACCTGCATGGCCACGTCGATGACATGATCCAACGCGGGGTCGAATCCGATGATGCCGAAACGGCGCTTGACATTATTGATGCTTTCGTTCATATCTCTATTTTTGTTACGCCCCACACTGCGGCTGCGCCTTGGCTTCGGGGCTTCTGTTACGCCCCACACTGCGGCTGCGCCTTGTGTGGGGTTATTAGCGCTTCGCGCGTTTTGTCCCTTCGGGACTGCTTAAGGAATATGTCTTAATATATACTAGGGGTTCGATGATATACACGGGTTTTCGATAAAACTGCTAACTACTAACTGCTAACTACTAACTGCTAACTACTTCACGCGGAGTTTCCTACCGATCTGCAGTATCGTGGTCTCCTTGATCTTGTTGAGCTTGCAGATCTTGTCCACCGTGGTGTGGTATTTCTTGGCGATGGCGTAGAGCGTGTCGCCCTGCTTGACCGTATGGTACTTGGCAGCGGTGGTCGGTTTGGTGGCGGGTTGGGGCTTATGAGCAGGCTTCTCCACCGTCTGGTTGTTGGTCGGGGTCTCCGGCTTTGCCTGAGACTGCTCGGGCTTCTTGTCGGCAGCCACCTCATCGTCATCACCGTCATCCGTACGACGCATGTCGTCGGGATCTTGCTTCTTACGGCTGTAGGCCTTCACCGTTATCACATTGGAGCCACGGTTGATATCCTTGTAGGCCTCCTTCATATCGCTGCTCTTCAGATGGATCTCTTTGTTGACCTGACGGGGATTGTCGGCCTTGGAGTGCGCGAACAACCATTGGTAGGTTTCCTTCAGGTAGAAGAGGCGGGCCAAGTCGCCGTGATTGACTCCGGCCCACTTGTCGAGTCGCAGCAGGTCAGTGCTGCCGCACTTCTTCATAGACTCGTAAATCTCCTGCGCACGGGAGACGGGCACGGCTCGGTCGGCGGTGCCGTGGATGATCCACAGCGGCACGGTGTTCAGCTTGCAGAGGTCTTTGCGGATGGTACCGCCGCACAGCTCCATCGAGGCGGCGATCTTCTCCGCATGGTTGGCCAGGAACTCAATCGTGCCGAACCCGCCCAAGCTCATGCCTATCAGATAGATACGGTTGGTGTCCACATCATATTGCTTCGTCACCCAGTTAAGGATGTCCAAGACCTTGTAGGAATCCCACGCGCCGCCGGGGTTCTGCGGAGCGATGATGATGGCGTCAATGTCGCGGCCCATGGAGATGGCGTCCAACGGGCCGTACTTGCGGACTCTGTTGAGGTCGGTGCCGCGCAGACTCGCGCCGTGCAGGAACAGCACCACCGGAATCTCCCCCCTCTCCTCCTCGTAGGTGTCCGGCACGGAAACCCAAAAGTTGTAGCTGTTCTTCACGACATTGTGATGCGTGATGAAGGTGTAGTTGGTCTGAGCCGTTGCCGCGAAGCAACAGCAGGTTATGATCAGTGTCTTTAGAATCTTGCTCATAATCGTCTCGTGATTTCTTCGGCCCCACACTGCGCTCCTCCGTCGCTTGTGTGGGGTTATTAGCACTTCGTGCGTCTTGTCCCTTCGGGCTTTCCCGGCCCCACACTGCGCTCCTTCGTCGCTTGTGTGGGGTTATTAGCGCTTCGCGCGTCTTGTCCCTTCGGGACTGCTTAAGGAAGAAGTTTTAAAATAATGTGGTTATTCGTTACTAATTACTAATTACTAATTACTAATTGCTAATTGCGATGGCGGCGGCGCGGGCGTCCTGGATGGTGTCCTCGATGCACATCGGGCGTTTGCAGGAGCCGGCGAGGTAGAGGTTCGGCTGGGCGGTGAGGTTGTCCTCGATGTGCGGGGACAGGCTCTGCGCAAAATGGTAGAGGCCGTCGATTCCGGCGCATTTGGAGAGTGTGGCGGTACCCTCAGAGGCGCACATGCCCACCATCAGCACGAGCAGATCGGCGTTCATCGTCATCGGATTGCCCATCAAGGTGTCCTCGGCTTTGATCTGTACGCGGTTGTCGAAGGTGGAGGCCGCCTCGGAAATACGCCCGCGCACGAAGTTCACGCCGTACTTCTCCTGCGCCTCGCGATACATCTCCTCGAAACCCTGTCCCCACATGCGGAGGTCCATGTAGAAGATATAGACATCCGTCTCGGGATGTTGCTTCTTGATTTCGATGGCCTGCTTCACGGCGGTCACGCAGCAGACTTTCGAGCAGTAGTGGTTGCCCGACTTCTCATCGCGGGAGCCCACACACTGCAGGAAGACGATCTGCTTCGGTATCTCGTTCATGATATTGCGGATCTGGTTCTCCTTAATCATTTTCTCCATCTCCAGCGAGGTAATCACGCCACGGTAGATGCCATAGCCCAGCTCTTCTTTCTGATGCGCGTCGAACACGCGGTAGCCGGTGGTCAGCAACACCGCGTCGAAGGTGGCCGTGGTGCCGTCCGCGAGGGTCAGGGTCCACTGTCCGCCCATGCGGTTCATGGCGGTCACGGGGCAGCTGGTCTTGAGCGTGATATTCTCGTGCGACAGCTTGGCTTCCAACTTGTCGGCCAGCTCGTCGGCGGAGCTGAAGTCCGGGAACAGGA
>ONQE01000060.1 GCA_900319925.1 uncultured Bacteroidales bacterium
GGTTATCCGGACGAATCTCGAACGCTGTCGTAGCGGAATCCGCATCGGCGTTCAAAAGCCGGTCAACCATCACCATCGGCGCGCGCTGGGGCAAAAGTGTCTGTATGTCTATATCGTGTGGGGTCATCTTGTTTCAGTCTTTCCAAAAATCGTAATAGTTAAACCATTGCTCCGGGTACTTCCGCAGCACCGACTCGATGGTGGAGACATATTTCTGCGCGATGTCTGCCGCCTTCGTCCGAATCGTATCTCCCTGACCCTTAATCTGTTCAATAAAGATATGGTACTTTTTCGCTGCTTCCTTCATCACATGGATGGAGAGCACAGCCACGTCACGCTGTGCTGCGAGAACAAAGGGACCGAGCGGGAATTTCGCGGGGCTGCCGAAGAAGTCGCAGGTGATTGTCTTTTGACCGCCCACAATTCTGTCGGAGGGGATGCTCACGCTCTCACCGTTTTCCAATGCGCTGTTCATCAAAAAGATGTGCGACATATCCTCCTTCACGGGAATCATGCGGATGTTGGTTTCATCGAACATTTTCTGGCGGTTGCGCATCACCGATTCAGCCTCGCCGGAGAAAACGAGGGCGTTGTAGCGTTTCTTCGTTGCCACCAACGTATAGCCCGCGGCTTCGTAGCTGCCGACATGGGCGCTGAAAATCAGAAATCCAGGATCTGCTGCGGCGAAATCCTGGTAGAGATGGTAGTTGTCGATCTCAAAGTCGAACTTCCCGCCCGCATACATGCGGAAGCGGTCGATGATGATTTGAGAGAAGCGTCGGAAATTCAGGAAGGTCCAGCAGAAGGATTTCAACGGGGGATATCCGAGATATTGTCGGAAGAAACGGAACATTGGCTGACGGCCCTTTGAGAAGAGGAAGTAGAAAGGCACCACAAACAGGGTTGCAAAGCCGTACATCAGGCGTAAAGGAACGGCCTTCATCACTGCGACCAGGCCGTTGTGCATCCATCCGGCGCCGTCGGTTCTGCCCTGCCAAGCGCGATCCTCCGCCATTGGAAAAGTGCTATGCCACTTTCGAGGCAATATAATCGTAGAACTGTCCAAGCGTCTTGACGGTTTTCATCTCGTCAGGGCGCAATTTGAACCCGAAGGTCTTATCGACGATAACCACGATGTCCACCAGGTCGAGGCTGTCGATACCCAAATGCTCCTTCAGGAGTGCCTCGGGGTGCAGCTTTTCGGCGTCGATTTCCAAATCATCGACCAGAAAGGCGTTCACTTTTTCTTCAATTTCGTTTCTATTCATCTCAATGACAATCAATTACATTCGACTAAACAGACTTTCAGAATGAGCGGCAAAGATACGAAAAATTAACGAACTATCCGATTTTTTTTTGAAACCTGAAACTAAAAAAGCCCCTCACCGTTCGGCAAGGGGCTTTTGTGGTCTTCAGGAAACCCGTTCACTATCTTTTCGCCAGTTTCTTGTTTCCCGGCCAAGAGCTAAACACCTGATCCTTGTTGGATTCGTAAATATTGCCAGACGCACAGCCGGAGAAGTTCAAACCTGTTGCAGAGACATGGTAGTTGGAGAAACTGTATTGATCCGTATCCCAATCAACAGGAATGGAAATCTTCATACCATACCCGTCGCTGCCGCTGATAGCGACATTATTCAACACCAAACGTGTCTCCTCGTCGGTAGACAAAGCGGCATCGTCAATATCATTGCCGGCATTCAAAATCTGACAGTGGTTCAGATAACTGCCGCCGTTAGTGGAACGTTCAGCGTCAACATCAATGCCATCCCAAAATCCGTTTTCATTCTCGAAGCCACGGAAAACAACGGGCTGGGCAGATGTGCCGTCAACCTGAATCAGGGCGTTTTCACCCACAACCATCTCCTTGTCGTAGGCAAACACAAACTCCACACCGGCGTTCACCCTCATAACCGCATTGCCGTCCACATTGATGCCGTCACGCAAGTAATACGGGATGCCCTGGTTGGTGTAAGTGGCCGTCACATTGTCCTCGTCGAGCCAGTAGTCGTCAATCATGATCATGTTAAACGTCTGGTTGTAGTTCGGGGAGGTATTGTAGGTGTTGCCGGTGCCGAGGCAATTGACTTTCTCATGGGTGTTCAACACCAAGGGATAGCCCGAGACATGCTGAAGGGAATTGTTCTCGAAAGCGGTGAAAACACCTTCGTAACCGAGGACAGCCCCGTTACTTTGGGAGTAGTTGATGTTGCAGTGCTTCATGGAGAGTTTGCCGCTCACATACAGCACCTGGTCGCCGCTGCCGCCGTTGACGAAGTTGACATACTCGAACTGATTGTCGTTACGGTTGGAGGTCACCTCCACCCTGTCCCATGCTCCGGGATTCTGGTTGTTCGTCGGACCCGTGAGGGTGATGGGATTGTCAGCGGTGCCCACCATGCGCAGACCGGCATTCTCTTCCACGATGATGGCACCATCAACACCCGAGAACATGATGGTCACGCCGGGCTCGATGGTCAGCAGCGCATTGCCTTCCACATAAAAATGTCCGTCAACAATATAATCGACGCCCGCGCCGCGATCGGGCCAGGTGGTGTTGGCGCTGATGCTGCCGGAGACTTCGAGCGCATTTGCCGTGCCGCCTCCGCCGCCGGGGGTGTCGCTGAACGTGGCGATGAACTCGGCGTTGCCGCTCACCACAATCTTGCGGGGATTCTCGGTGTTGCCGTCGTTCCAACAGTTGAAATAATAGCCCTGCGTAGGAATG
Source organism: uncultured Bacteroidales bacterium (assembly GCA_900319925.1). GTDB lineage: Bacteria > Bacteroidota > Bacteroidia > Bacteroidales > WCHB1-69 > F23-D06. The sequence goes on from ONQE01000060.1 coordinate 2,729, forward strand.
GCGGAAATGGTGGCAGTCTCGCCGTCCTTGTAGCTGCCGCTGCCGGTGACAGTACCCCACTCTGCATTATTGGACTTCACCGTGATGGTGTAACTTTTCTTACAGCCCGTCATGGTCAGCACGACCATCAGGGCCAAAGCTGAAATCTTAATCAATTTTTTCATTGTTAAAAATGTTTATGAATAACTTAGGATTTGCAAAAATATACACGGCTGCAAAAATACAAAATTTGAGAAATGAAAGAAACGTTCGTAAAAATTGTATCTTTGCCCGCGAATTTAATGCTGGAATGAACATTTATAAAGCTGATTTACACACCCATACCCTGTTCTCGCCATGTGGTGACCTCGACATGACGCCGGAGAACATCATCTCCTTGGCGCTGGAGCGGGGTATCGACGTGATCGCCATCACCGACCACAACGCCACGCGACACTGCCGGTTGGCGGAGCACTACTCCCACAACCGCGACATCTTCGTGCTCTGCGGCGCGGAGGTGACCACCAAGGAGGAGGCCCACTGCCTGGCCTACTTCGGCGACCATGAATCCCTCGACAAGTTCCAGGCATACCTCGACGAACACCTCCCCGACATCCCCAACGACCCGGACATTTTCGGCGACCACGTGCAAATCGACGAGGAGATGAACATCGTCTATGAGGAACCGAAACTGCTCACCTCGGCCATCGACCAGAACGTCAACCAGATAGCGGACAAGGTTCACGAGCTCGGCGGATTGTTCGTGCCCGCGCATGTCGACAAGATGAAAAACAGCCTTATCGCTCAGCTGGGTTTCATCCCGTTCGATCTGGAGTACGACGCAGTGGAACTGTCAAAGCATGGGAACAAGGACGAGATCCTGAAAGTCCACAAGTATCTGAAAAACAAAATGTTCACCAGAAGTTCGGATGCTCATCAGCCCGACATCATCGGCACAGCCCCCTGTTATCTGAAGATGGAGACCCGTAGTTTCGAGGAAATCCGCAAAGCGCTCCACGGCGAAGACGGACGGGAGGTGCTGCTGTCGATTTAAGAATTAAGAATGTAGAATCGTAACGTCCCTAATATACTAAAATGTACTCCTTAAACAGCCCCGAAGGGGCAAAACGCGCGAAGCGCTAATAACCCCACACAAGCGACGAAGGAGCGCAGTGTGGGGCGACCGAGAGGCAAGCAGTCCCGAAGGGACAAAACGCACGAAGTGCTAGTAACCCCACAAAAGGCGAAGCCGCAGTGTGGGGTCTTAAACGGTAAACGGTAAACAGTAAACTATAGACAATATGACAGTAAAAGAATTAGTAGAAAAAATGAATCTCACCGTCTTCTGTGGCGAGGACAATATGGACACCGAAATCAAGGGCGGCTACGTCTCTGATTTGCTGAGCGATGTAATGGGATTCGCACAGGAGGGCCACGTATGGGTGACCCTGCAGACCCACAAGAACGTCATCGCCATCGCCTCGCTGAAGGAGCTGGCTTGCGTCATCCTCGTGAAAGGCAACAAGCCCGATGACGACATGCTGGAGCAGGCCAAGGAGGAGGACATTCCCGTTCTCGGCACCACCGAGCAGACTTTCGAAGTGGCCGGACAAATCTATACTTACTTAAACGCTTAAGTATGAAAGACTTGTCGATGCACATCATGGATATTCTGCAGAATTCCACGCGTGCAAAAGCCAACAACATCACCTTGGAGGTCATCGAGGACTACGACGCGGACACGCTGACGCTGGTTTTCAAGGACGACGGCTGCGGCATGAGTGCGGAGACTGTGGAGAAGGTCACCAACCCGTTCTTCACGACGCGCACCACGCGCAAGGTGGGACTCGGACTGCCGCTGCTGAAGCAGAACACCGAGATGACCGGTGGCTCGATGAATATCGAAAGCGAAGTCGGCGTGGGCACGACCGTCACCGCCGTCTTCGGTCTCACGCACCTTGACCGCCCGCCCATGGGCGACCTCGCCGGCACGATGGTGCTCACCATCGCCGCGCATCCGGAAATCCGCTTCCTCTTCCACTTCAAACGAGTGAAGGACGGGAGTGCCCAGATCGACTACATCCTCGACACCGACGAAGTCTATGAGGCTCTTGACGGTGTCTCCCTCCAGGAGCCTGATGTGATGGCCTATCTGAAGGAGATGGTGGAGGAGAACATCCGGTGATTTGTGATTTGCGACGTGGGACTTTAGATGGACAATTGGGCCTGAAGTGCCGGATACGACTTTGACAGGCATGAGGTGTCATTGAGTTCCGCGTTCGGGAAAAGCAGGAAGGCCATCGCCAGGCGGTGGTCGTGGAGGGTATCGAATCTTGCCCCTGCAGCTATGGGTTCACCTTTCCCATTCACCCGTAGTTCATTGTCAGAGAGTCCGATCTCTGCGTAGGGAGCCAGTTGTTCGGTCAAGGCCTGCAGTCGGTCGGATTCCTTAAAGCGCAAGTTCGTCACGTTTTGGAAGGTGATGTCCGCAGGCAGCAACGCGGCAAGGGCGGCCATCACAGGCACTGTGTCGAGGGTGTCGCGCACATCCAGCACCATCCGAGGCTTTATCTCCAACGGTTTTGCCACAATTTCAATACACGATTTTGGAGAGATGCAGGATTCTGCGTCTCCTTTGTTGTTTTCATCCCCACACGAAACCGACACATTCAGTTCTCTGAACCATTTATGGATGGCGGAATCCCCCTGTATAGAGTCCAGGGAGAGCGGCGATAACTCGTAACTGTTCTCGGGATGCAACCGTGCGTGCGCGAACCAGAAGAGGGCGGCACTCCAGTCGCCGGGCGCACCTACGGATATGCCGGGGACTTCCACGCCGGGGACCTCCACAGGCCAGTCGCGGGTGAGTGCGAGCGTCATACGCAGGTACGACAAGGAAGGAATGTCTGTTGTGGTGAGCCGCAAGGTTTTGAGTCCCAGCAGCGGAGCCGCCATCACAAGGGCGGAGGCCATCTGCGAGGATTGGGAGGCGTCGAGGGTTATTGATAAACCGCCATCGGGTTCTGTATCGGTTTCGGTATTCCCACGTTGTAGGGACGTGCCATGGCGCGTCTCTACAGGTGAAATCAAAGATCTTCCCATTATCAACCAACCGTCCCCCACCCCTTCAATTTCTGCACCGATGCCACGAAGCACTTCCACCAAGGGTCCTATCGGGCGTTGAAGGAGCCGCGGCGTACCCGTGAGGAGCCACCGGCCGGGCGTGGCGGCGAGAACCGGCATCAGGAAACGGTAGGCTGCGCCGCAGTCGGAGACATCCACGACCGTCACCATATCCATCGCCATGCGTTGGGCATCCTTAATCGTATGCAACGCGCGCCACACAACGCGCACGTCGCTGCCGTCCGCGTCCGTCATGGGAGGAATTTTCCCTCCCCGCGCATGGGCTACCACCATCTCGCGGATCTTAATACTTTTATTGTCAGGAAGTTGTATTTTGTACCGCATACGCAAATTGTATAGGCAAAAGTAAAAATTTTTGCGTATTTTTGCCGCCGATTTTGATATTAACCCTTAAACCATAAACCATCTACCTTAATAATGAACAACGGACAACAGATTGGATTAGGCGGGTTCAACATTCTGCCGAAAGGAGTCAAGAACCTATTGATAATCAATACATTGGTATTCTTTGCGACAGTTGTATTCGCGAAGACGGGGATGTGTGACCTGAACAAGTGGCTCGGGTTGCACTACTTCAAGGCTCCCGACTTCCAAGTATGGCAGTTCATCACCTACATGTTCATGCACGGCAACTTCGGCCATCTGTTCTTCAACATGTTCGCGCTTTGGATGTTCGGAGCTGCAGTGGAGAACTACTGGGGCACCAAAAAGTTCCTGCTTTACTACCTCGCCACGGGCATCGGCGCCGCCCTCACCCACTATGTCATCACCGCAGTGGAAATCGGGCCCACCATGGCGCTTTTCAACCAATTCCTCGATGCCCCTTCTCTCGACACTTACCGCTATCTCGTAGAAAACAACCAGATCACACAACTCCAGAGTGCCTTACAGAACAACTATAACGTACTGCAGCAGAACCCCGGCGCTCTCAACGAGCTGGTAGCCGCCACCATTTCCATTGAAGACAGCTACCTGAACAGCTTCCTGCTCATCGGGGCGTCCGGTGCCATCTACGGCATTTTGCTTGCCTTCGGCTTCTTATTCCCCAACTCGCTGATTTACATCTACTTCCTCTTCCCCATCAAAGCCAAGTGGTTCGTATTGATCTTCGGTGCCATCGAGTTGCTCTATGGAGTGATGGGCACTGCCGACGGCGTGGCCCATTTCGCCCACCTCGGCGGCATGATCTTTGGCATCCTGCTCATCTGGCTGTGGCACCGCCACGAACGCCGGGGCGAGCAGCAGACCTTCTACCAGTTCAACGGAGGGGGCCGCAACGAAAGACGAAACTCGAACTGGCAGTTCTGGAAGCGGGAAAAGCCGACATTCGGTAAATCAAAGTATTACGTATCGGAAGAGAGCGGCAGACCACTCAGCGACGAAGATTTTAACGCCCGCCGACAGGCCGAAAAGGAACGTATCGATGAAATCCTCGACAAAATCTCCCAAAAGGGCTACGATGCGTTAAGCAAAGAGGAGAAGGATATCTTGTTCCACTATTCCCAAAAATAATTAGGTCATGGCAAAGAAAAAAAGCGGCCGACTTAAGAAATTCGGCAAATTCCTGCTCATCGTGGTCACCATCGTGGCTTCGGTGGGGCTTCTTTTCTCCTTCTTTGCCAAACTCCTCCCTCCGTCGTTTTCCAGCACCATCGCCTACTGCGGCCTTTTCTTCCCGTACCTGCTCATTGCCTGCTTCGTCCTCACATTCGTATGGATTGTCGTCGATTTCACTTGGGCGCTGATACCCGTGGCCATCATTCTGCTGAATGTCAACAACATCGACCGCCACTTCCAATTCCGAGGCATCGAGAAGCCGGAAGTTTGCACCAACTGTCTGAAGGTGATGAGCTACAACGCCAAAGCCTTCAACATCTACCGCGACGACCAGATGTCGCTCAACCGGCAGTTCATCCATTTTCTGCAAAACGAGAAACCGGATATCCTCTGCATCCAGGAATACAGCTACGACAACACGGGCAAGACCGGGTTCAATTCCACCGATGCTATCATCAATGCACTGAATGTCAAGAACAACGAGAAGACCCACAAAGTGATGCTGCCCTACCGGAACAAGCTCGGTTACCAGTTCGGCATGGCCGTGTTCAGCAAATACCGGATTGTCGATGGCGGCTTTGTGGAGACCTCCGACTCGTCGAGCAACAAGTCGATGTACGTAGATATCCGCTTCAACGGCGACACGCTACGGGTCTATAACATCCACCTGTCGTCCATGCACTTGGACAGCACAGACTACGAGACCGGCAAGGCGTTGTGGGCGGGCAGCTACGATTCCACTTTCAACAACAAGGCACAGAAGCTCTCCAGCAAGATTTCAGCGGCCTACGTGGCACGGCAGAAACAGGCCAAGGCCATCCGCGAGCACATCAACGACTGCCCCTATCCCGTGATCATTTGCGGCGACTTCAACGATTCTCCGGCATCATTCAGCTACAACAAAATTGTGCACGGTTTCAAGGACGCCTTCCGCAGCAGCGGAAAAGGCACAGGGACGACTTACATCGGCGGCAACTTCCCCGCCTACCGCATCGACTACATTGCGCACGACAAGCAATTCAACGATTTCCAATACACGGTATGCAGGGACTTGACCGTCTCCGACCATTACCCGATTTACACGTACATTTCAATCGTGAAGAAGGATTGATTTGTGACTTGTGACTTGTGATTTGTGATTTGTGAGCTGAGTACTGATAAGTTAACGCATAGCTATAATCTAAAGTCCCACGTCCCACGTCTTACGTCTAAACGCTAATCGCCGGCAGATAAACCCCCTCGTAATACGGCTTCATCTCCCGCGTCGTGGCGTGGTTGTGCCATAAGATCACGAAATCGCCCTCGACGTCGAGGCAGCGCTGTTTCAGCCGTTGCGTCAGGGCGCCGGCATCCTCCACGGAGAGTTTCATATAGTCGAACAACGTGCCGTCCATGACGATGAGCGGGTGTTCGATGATGTCCGTGACTTTGTCGTGGCGCACATCGTAGAGCGGGTACGGATGGCAGGTGCCGCAGCGGAAACCGCACCGTTCCGCGAAACCGAGGGTGTAGTCGTCGGTGATGCCGGCATTTCGCCACAAATCCAACGAGTTGGGATCATCCGCGAAAAAGGTACGGAGATAGTGCTGGCGGGAGATACGAACCTCCTCGTCGCAAAGCTTGCTGAGATTCTGTTTCTCTTTTTGGAGACATTGGAGATCATTTGCGGAAGGATAGCTTCCGTGAAGGCCGATTTGATGATAATCGGGGGCCATGATAACCCGGATAACTTCATGAAGGATGGGATCTTGCACATCATACGTGGCATCCGGATGACCCTTTTCCGTCGCCTTGAAAAAGAATATCGAAGACAGTTTTCGTTTCTCTTCCTGAGCCAAAAACTCATCAATCGCTTCCACGTAAGGATCCAAGGAGGGACGTATTTTCCACTTTTTATAATCCTCAAACGATTTTCGAACCATCTTAAGGTCACGGTTAATCAACAAATCCCTCCCAAGAATGGACTTACAAGCCTGGAAACGTCCGGTGAAACGGTACAGGATATCGATGTCGTGCGTGGGCACGATGCGCGGCGTGCGCGGAACGGCCTCGAATATGTATGGCAAATAGAGGCACAGCCAATCTCGCAGCAGCATCGCGTACTCATCCACTAACGGAATTTCCACCATGTCGTATTTCTCGGCCAGACTACGACCATACGGGAACCGTCCGTGTTTATCGTGTCGTTCGGAATGGAACTCTTCATAACGCGAAAGCAGCACAAAAGACGGTGTTAGAATATCGTATGGAATCTGGATGGAACTATCTTTTTCCGAATAGACCACGCCATCATCAACGCCATCATCATCAAAAACCATGGGGATTTTTTGCGTCCGCTTGGCATTGTCCAACATCAAAAAGGCCCACCATTGTCCTTTAATGAAAAAGTCAAATTCCTTCTGGTTCATCGCATACATGACGAGCCTGACCTCTTTCACAAAAACCGTGATAGTGCCATCGCCTTTCTCAACACGAAAAGGCTCGTTTTTCAGCTGCGGGAAGGCGACCTTCAGCAGCTGCCGGAAGGTGTACTCTAAAGCGTTGAGGGAAAGCGGGGATTCGGCCATAGCTGCGGGTTATGATTCGATAATTCCGCCGCCCACCAAGTCGTCGCCCTCATAGAAGACGGCGCTCTGTCCGGGCGTGACCGCGAAAACGGGTTCTTCAAACAAGACTTCCACAGCGGTATCGTTCAGATGGCGGAGCGTGGCCGGCGTGCCTGCACTGCGGTAGCGCGAACGGCAGTTCACCCTCATCCCGTCCTCAAAATCAGCGTATTTCGTCATATTCAAGCCGGAAACGACGCAGCGGGTATGCTGCAGATCCTCCCGCTTGCCGAGCACCACGCGGTTCTTATCGGGCTGCAGGGCCACCACATACGCGGGTTCTCCCAACGCGATGCCCAACCCTTTGCGCTGTCCCACCGTATAGTTGTACAGTCCCTGATGCTTGCCCACCACCTTTCCATCGGTGGTCACGAACTCACCGACGGGCATACGTTCTTGCAAATCCGGGACTTCGTCTTGCAAGAAATGGCGATAGTCATCGTCCGTCACGAAGCAGATCTCCTCGCTCTCTTTCTTCTGCGACAGCTTCACAAAGCCGTGGTCCGCCGCAATTTGACGCACCTCATTTTTGGTGAGGCCGCCCAACGGGAACAGCGTCCGCTGAAGCATTTCGGAGGTCAACTTCCACAGGAAATAGGTCTGATCTTTCTGTGTGTCAACACCTTTTTGGAGGAAATAACGGTCGCCGGATTGCGCGATGCGGGCGTAGTGGCCAGTGGCAATGTAGTCGCAGCCCAACTCGTCGGCCATCTCCAGCACCCTACCCCACTTGATGATGGGATTGCAGAGCACGCAGGGATTCGGGGTCCGACACTGCAGATATTGGTCGATAAAATCCTGGATGACCGTTCTCTTGAAGAGGTCGCGGACGTCAAGGATATGGTGTTCGAAGCCGAGTTTCTCGGCCAGGTGTTTCGCCTCGAAGATGGCATCCACGGAGCAGCAGCCCTTCTCGCGGGCGATGCAGCTCTCCTTGATTTGGTCGAAGGTGCGGAAGGTCACGCCGACCAGCTCATACCCTTGCTCCATCAACAACATAGCGGCGACACTGCTGTCAATGCCGCCGCTCATGGCTATCAGTACACGTTTTCCCATCTTTCCGACAGTCAACGTTATTGTACAGTCACTTTCCGAACCGACTTGCCGGCGGGGTTGCTGATCTCCAGCAGGTAGATACCTTTGGCGACATCAGCCAAACCGAAGTTAATGCGGTTTGCGCCCTGATCACCACCATACACGCCTTGGCGAAGTGTCTTGCCCGCCATATCCATCAGCCGAACCGTCACGTTGGCAGACTCGGTAAGCGAGAAGTCAATCGTCACCTGATCGGTGGCAGGATTCGGATAGACCGTCAAATCCTCCAGTCCGTTGTAGTCCTCCACCGCTGCAAGCGCGTAATAGTCCATGGCAAAACCTTCGCTCTGATCCCAGTTATCGCTGACGAAATGCACCTTCATGCGTTTAAAGTCGACGGTGTAAACGCCTTCCGGCATATTATAGATGTCAAAGCGCTTGTACAACGTGGCCGGATTGGTGGAGTTGTTATAGACATCCACGAAGTCGCCGTAGCCGAGGTTGAACTTCGGGAAAGCGAATGCGAAACCGGACACGAAGTTATGGTTGATATTCCAAGTGCAGTTCGTCTGGGGAAGGTATTTCTCGCCGTCCTGGGAACCGTCGGTGAGGGTACCGTTCCACACGCCAGGCATATTGGTAACCTCCTCGCACGTACGCGGCGGCAGCGTGGAGGAATAGGAAATCAGGAATCCGTAATGTTCCGTATTATTGGAATTACCAACAAACGTAATGAGCACGCTGTCGGCAATGACGGAGTACTGTTGGGTAGGTTTTTCCGAACCGGTGAGGGTGACTTTCACGCCGCTCTCCACGGTAGGGCCGTTGTAGATGGTCACGTAGTCGCCTTCGTTGAGGTCGAGGCGGTCGAAGCGGAAATTGTAAGCGCTGGCTCCTTGCGCGGCAACCATCCACGAGCAGTCAGGATTGGGATTGTAGGGACGCACGGTCTGGGAGCCATCCGCCACATATCCGAAGCTGGCGGTGTTGCGCTGATGACCCTGGCACTGAGAGGGTTCCAAGCTAAGCAAAGGACGAATGTTGACGAGCGTCTCCGCACCGTAGTCGAAATGCATAGAGCCAGCCACAAAATTGTCGATGGCATAGAAGCCGTTGGAGGAGCCGCCCCAACCGTAGTTCAGCGAGAAAAGGTCATTTTCGTCGTAGCCGTCCAGAACGTAAGCATGGCAGGAACTGAAGGTCTCCGTACAACCGGAATAATACATCGGACGCTTGTGGTCGATCTCGTTGCGCAGAACCGCGTAAAACTGCGTCACGGTCGTATCCAGGTAAGTGCCTCTGTAGTAAGTTGTCACTGACGGGTCATATTTGAACGTGGTATAGAGTTTTTCTTTCGCCGCAGTCGTATTGGCGCCGGAACCGTCATAGTTATAGTTCATCTGAATGGCCACGCCATAG
>ONQE01000052.1 GCA_900319925.1 uncultured Bacteroidales bacterium
TGGGCGGCGACTTGCCGATAGATTTTCATGTAGGTTTTTCCGTTGAGCACGGTGTCGCCCACGGTCATGTATTTCTCATTGCTTACCGACCAGACACATCCGTCGGTAATGGGGTGGTATTCGGTCTGTGCCTGTAAAGGTGTGGTTCTTGCAACGAGCAGTATTGCCAACACGGCCAGTGCCACTCCGAAAAGACTGGATTTAATCTTGATTTCTTTCATTGTTTTGATTGTTAATTGGTGATTGTTTGATTTGGCGAAATTACATTTTTTTGTGACTTGTGATTTGTGACTTGTGATTTGTGACGTGTGACTTTCGGTTCGGCGTTCCCAAAACTACTAACTACTAATTACTAACCACTAATTCCTAATTGTTCGTGTACGCCGCCGTGTTGCTGAAGAACAGCCCCGTGAACGTGAACTGCTGCGTGACGCTGTCCCGATAGACCTGCTGCGCCGGAATGTTCAGGAAGATGCGGTTGTTGTTCTCGTCTGTGTAGTTCAACGAACGGTCCGGCATCACGAAGAAGTCCTCCGTGGTCAAACCGAACGTGTCCGTGGTGGTGGCCGTGATGTCCGTGCCATTTGTCTGAAATCTTATATTCGACTGCAAAAGTACACATATTGCACGTTTGCTCCCTCATTGCTTGCCACCAATACATGAGATTATCATCAAATAATGCCCAAATCAGCCTTTTTGAGATTATATTTGATAAAATATTGGGAGAATATATGATAAATTAAAAATAACACGAACATATTGTTGTTCAATGAGTTCAAGTGAATGTCAATTCTAAACTAATTGAAAAACGCATAATTTCGTCATTATTTTCAAGTGTTGGTCGTGTGGTTCGTTATAATTGTTACTTTTGCCGCCAGAACGAATCACTATGAACTTTAAATCGTCAACCTTTGTCACCGTTTGCGCGAATCTCCTCTTCTGTTTCGTGGTCATTGCCTTTTTTGGAAGGAATACTATGTTAAGATTACCTGCGGTGGGCGCATTGTATAAGGAATATCTGTCAGGATGCATAGTATTGCTCCTGTTCTACTTTCAGAAGATGGTGATCTACCCCAAAATTCGATTTGGTATCATAACCCGATATCTATGGATTGGCCTGTTTGCTGCTATGATAGCCGCTACCTTGGAGATGTTGCTGGTTTTTCCGCAAGTAATGGAGATCTTGATGTCCAATCTCTCTAAGAAAGAATCCTTCCGCGTTCTACTTAGTTTCAGCCTTTTCATTTTCCTCAGAGATATTGGGTTTTTGGTTGCTTCATACTTTGTGTCGGAATTTAAGAGTCAAGCCCAATTATGTGACACTTACGAGATTAGGATTAGACAGACAGCAAAGGAGATACCTGTCATGCCTGTTCAAGAAAATAAAAGAAGAGATATGATTTCCCTCCCGTCTTCATTCAATGAAAGAATTTTCCGGACCGATGAGAAGAACTCCGTAGAAAGCGAACCCTCCTCATGTGATTCAAACTTCGCTAACTCCGACTGCTTAAACGGGATGCAGTATTTGCCTATAACGGAAATCTGGTATTGTATTCAAATGAAAAACACCCTGTTTGTTCATTCTTTGAATGATAAGTTGTATTTTCGATCCAATTCCCTAAAAAAAATCAAACACCTTGTCGGGGAACAACTTTTCTTTCAAGTCTCAAGAGACACACTTGTAATGCGTAAGTACATCACCCATGTTAGCGACCGTTTTGTTGAAACGACGAATCCTATTACGAAAGAAAAAAGGACATTTGACATTTCTGACGCATATCTTACCGATGAATTAATTTTCTGGAAACCCGAAAAGAATATCGTAAATCACGAACAGCTTGATGATTCCCATATCACGAAAGAAAGCAAACCGACAGAGTATGCGAATCGACCAAACCCTTTAAAAGAGAAAAGAATAAAAACCATATACTCGTACATATCCAAACACCCTTACTGTAAAAATCCGGCCATTAGTGAAAAAACGAAAATACCTGTCGGAACCGTCAACCGCATCCTCGCCGACCTAAAGAAAGAGGGCCGTATCGAGTACGTCGGTTCCAAGAAGACCGGCGGGTACTATCTGGTCAACATCCCACAGGAAAGCGAAGTTGCGGGACCCGTGCTACAGGAGGAAGCGTGCTCGATTAGCAGTTAGTAGCTGGTCGGGCTTCACAACCATTTCCGAAACGGCTGTTTCGGTTGCAAAAATACAACTTTTTTTATGACAACGCCTGGTTGATTTTCTTGGAGGATTCGAGCAGGGCGTTGTACTCCTCGGGGGTGATGTCGATGTAGAAGTAGTAAATCGGGTTCACGGGCTGGCCATTCTTGATGACCTCGTAGTGCAAATGCGAGCCCGAAGACATACCCGTGGAGCCCACATAACCGATCAGCTGCCCACGCTTCACCTTCTGACCGGGCTTGACCGCAGCCTTCGACATGTGCGCGTAAAGCGTCTGGTAGGAATAGCCGTGGTTGATGACCACACAAATCCCGTAGCCGGAGCCGGGCTTCTCGCGCGAGACGGTGCCGTCGGCGGTGGCGTAGATGGGCGTGCCCTTGGGAGCGGCAATGTCGATACCCGTATGATTGCGTAACGTCTTGAGAATCGGATGGTAACGCCGCCCGAAACCCGAGGTGATGGTGTACATGTTCTTCAACGGACGGATGGCCGGGATGGCGGCGAGCATCTCCGCCTTGGAACTGGCTATCTTTTCGAGCGTGTCCAACGAACGGGTCTGCGCCGCCAGCCGGACCACCAACTGGTCGGCCTTCTTGTTGGCGGCCTTCAGTATCGTGTAAGCCTCGGAACGGGAGAGACTGTCGTAGCGCGTGTCCTCGATCAGCAGCGGATAGCGCTCGCTCGCAGGCACCGGATCGGTCTCGAAAACGTTGCGGTAGATGTTGTCGTCGCGGTCCTCGATGTCGGCCAACGCCTGCGACATCACGTCGATGCGCGCACTGAGGTAATCGACCTCGTCCCGGAGCTCGTTGTTCTCCCTTTCGAGAATCTTGACCTTCGGCGAATCAATGAAGTAGAAGGCAATCCACACAAAGACGAGCGCGAAGGCCACACCGCTCGCAAACACCCACACAATGCGCTTGAACAGGTGCTTGAAGCTGAGCTTGACCTTCTCGTAGGTCAGCGTTTTGGGATTGAAATGATAGAACGACTTGGGCATCCCGAATTAGTTGCAACCGATACAAATCTGATCCCCGACGCCGTAGCTGTTGATGTTCCCGCTGTTCCGCTTGATGAGAATCTTCAGCTGGATGCCGTAACGCTGCGCGATGTAGCGGTAGGTGTCACCCTCCTGCAGCGTATGGTACTTGACAGTGGATTTCGTGCTCTTCTGTTCAAGGTAAATCACTTCATCCTCAATGGGTTCCGAACCGTCATAGACATCGTTGTAGAGTCGCAGGTTCTTTTCGGTCAGCTGCAACGACGCGGCTAACTTCTGGTAGGTGTCGCCGGCACGCGCCAAGATGAACTTGGTCTTGTTGTTCTCATAGACGGGTCGGCTCGTATAGGGATAGTAGGCCGACTTATAAGGAACGGTGTAAGGATCCAACACGAACACGTTGAGACCGTTGACCTTTTCGGGCATCGGGGTCGAGGTTGATGCCGGGGTCTCCGGCTCGGGCTGCCGCACCGGTTCTTGCACCGGCTGCTTGGGCTGAGCCTCGGGCTTCTTCGCGGGTTTCTCCACAATCACCTCGATACCGTTCACCTTCATGGTGTCGGACTTCACCGCGGGCTTGGCGGGTTCCGACTGCTTGGGCTGAGTCGGCTCTGCCTTCGGTTGGCTCGGCTCCGTCTTCGGTTGACTCGGTTCCGCCTTGGGCTGGCTCGGTTCCGCCTTGGGCTGCGCTACCTGCGCGACGGGCTCACTCTTGGCCACCGGGGTTGTCACCGTGGCGGTGGCAGGGGCGGCGGGTTGCGGCTTCTGCACCGCCTTGAGAGCCAACGTGTCGCCCAACTTCTGCGCCACCTTGCGGTCGTAGTGCATCAGGTAGTACTTCTCGATGATGGAGACCAACGTGTCGGCATACTTCGGATTGCCGGAGAAACCGGCTTCCAACAGACCGTTAGCCCATGATTTATAGTCCGTTATGGGATAATAGAACAGCTTCACGTAGCGGCTACGGGTGGAGAGGAAGAGCGAGTGGTCGCGATAGGATTCCGCATCCGTGGCATACTTCCGGTAGCAAAACTCGTGGTTCTTGTCGGCGGGACGGTAGTAGGTATCACCCGTCCACTCCTGCGTGTGGCACATGATGGCGAAGTGGTTGTGGCACTCGCGCACCAGGTCGTTGGAGCCGGCCTGCGACGCGTAGATGGCCTGCGCCAACGTGATGCTCGCCGGCACCCCGTAAAGCTCCATCTCCTGCATCGCAAGATTCTTGTAATCATCGATATAGTCGTAGATGCGGTCCTCCATCGTATATTGCGCGAATCCGACAACCGCCAGGCATAATGCCATTGTCAAGGTGAATATCTTTTTCATCGTTCTGATAATTTATCGTCTTAATAATATTTGATCTCCGGGATGAATAACGGCGTTATCCTCCAACATATTGTATTTCAGAATATATCGAAGCTGAACCCCGTAGCGTTGCGAAATGTAACGCAGCGTCTCGCCCGCCTGCACCGTGTGCACGCGCATGGCGTTGCCGCGCGATTTGGCCTCCACATAGACAATCTCGTTCTCCACAGGCTCGTCACCCGGCCCCGCATCGTTGAACTTGCGCAAGTTGTCGGACATCACCAGAATGTCCTGCGCGATTTTCTCGTAGGTGTCGCCCTTCTCCGCTATCACGAAGTAGGTGTTGTTGTTCTTGAACACCTTCCGGTAGGTGAACGGGCTCTGGTCGGAGGGATACTCGCTGCCGATGGCGGTAAACACCTTCTTGCCGGGCTTGGAGGGTTTGGGAGCGGAGGTGGAACCTGTATTGGGCTTCGTTTCCTGCGCAACGGGTTTCGTTTCCGTAACCGTTGCCGGCCATCCGCCATAGCGTTGCTGATAAAGCGTGTCCAAAGAGGCAATATTGAACCGCTCAATCAGGCTGATGAGGCGGTCGGCATACTGCGGGTTGGTGGCATAGCCGTCCTGCTTCAGTGTCCGCGCCCAGGAGGCATAGTCCATGATGTCCAACTCAAAGAGGTTGGCATACCGTTTCCGGGTGGTCAGGAAGAGGGAGTGGTCGTTGTAGGATTCCTCCACGGAGGCGTATTTGCGGAAACACTCCTGCAATTCGTCGTCATCAATCAGGATGGTGTCGCCCATCCATTCGGTGTGGCACTTGATGCCGAAATGGTTGTTGCCCTCCGTGGCCAGACGGCTCTTCCCGCAGGCACTCTCGAAGATGCCCTGCGCCACCGTGATGCTGGCCGGAATCTTGTACTCGTACATCTTCTTCACCGCCACATCGGCATACTGCACGATATAATCGCGGATGTCCTGCTCGTTGTACTGGGCATACCCCGCTGTCGCAGCGACCATGACGGCCATAAGGCATATTGTTGTTCGTATCTGTTTGTTCATCTTATTGCTTTTCGTTCATCTCCCCAGGGTTGCGGCTTGCGCCTTACCCTGGGCTACCGTTTTTCGTCTGTTTCCCCAGGGTTGCGGCTTGCGCCTTACCCTGGGCTACCGAGCTCTTGCCCCTACCGGGGCTGCTCAAGGAAAACTGCTAACTGTTCAGCCCTTCTTCGACCAGCTTGGTGTAGAATTGTTTAACATCCAAGCCTTGGCTCTTCAGCTGCGCCGGGATGATGCTCATGGCCGTTTGTCCCGGTATCGTGTTGACCTCCAAGAAGTAAGGGATGCCGGCTTTCTCATCGAGGATGAAATCGACGCGCACGATGCCTTTGCAGTCGAGCTGGCGGAAGACCGTCTCTGCATACTGGCACACGAGCACCTGCATGTCGGGGGCGATGTCGGCAGGGGTGATCAGGCTGTGGCCCACGTCCGTGTATTTGGCATCGTAGTCGTAGAACTCGTTGTGGGCGACAATCTCGGTGATGCCGATCATCTTCACGCCGCCATACGCGGAAGTCACCCCGCAGGCCAGCTCCCGACCGTGGATCATCCTCTCCACGATGAGCTGGTTGTCGTACTTCAGCGCCTCCGCGAACGCCGCTTCCAACTCCTCGCGACCGTGCACCTTCGTCACGCCCACGCTGGAACCGGAGTTGCAGGACTTCACGAAGCAGGGGTAGCCGCAGACCTCCTCGATGCGCTCCACATCCATCGGGTCGCCGGCGTAGTAATGCAGCGACGGCGCGATGGGGACGCCCAACTGCGCGACCGCCAGATTGCAGTAGAACTTGTTGAATGTCAACGCGGAAGGGAACATTCCGCAACCGGCATAGCGCTGCCCGATCATCTCGAAGTAGCTCTGCAGCTTGCCGTTTTCACCGGGCGTGCCGTGGATGGCGATGAAGGCGAGGTCGAAGGTGATCTTGCGCCCGTCTATCGTCAGCGAAAAATCGTTCTTGTCAATCTGGAACACCCGCCCGTCAGCGGCCGTGTAGTGCCAGTCGCTGCCTTTAAAATGGATGAGATACGGTTCAAAAAGCGACTTGTCCAGCTGCTGGAAAATGTTGTCGCCCGACCTCAGGGAAACCTCATATTCGCCGGAATCCCCGCCTGCTATCACTGCAATCTTATACATAGTTACTATAATATTATATAAACTGCAAATATAGGGTTATTCCAAGCGGAATTCCCGAAATCGGAAAATCTTTTTTAACAGCGGATTGTGTGTTATTCCGCGAGCTGCTGAGCGGTGTAAAAACGGTAATATTCCCCTTTTTTTGCCATCAATTCGTCGTGGGTGCCCGTCTCCTCCACCCTGCCCTCTTTGAGGAAGAGAATCTTGTCGGCAAAACGTATCGTACTGAGTCTGTGGGCGATAATGACACCCGTATGCTGCCGTATGTAGGGCATCAGCGCCTCCTGGAAGAGGAGCTCGGACTCGTTGTCGAGAGCGGAGGTGGCCTCGTCGAGGATGAGCACCTGCGGGTTCCGGAGGATGGCGCGGGCGATGCTCACACGCTGCCGCTGTCCGCCGGAAAGCCGGGTGCCGCGGTTCCCGACCATGGTCTGGTAGCCCTCCTCCAGCTCCATGATGAACCCGTGGGCCTGCGCCATCTTCGCGGCGGCTACCACCTGCTCCTCCGTGGCGGACTCCACCCCGAAGGCGATGTTGTGATAGACGGTGTCGTCGAAAAGCATCACGTCCTGGCTGACCATGCCGAAAAGCCCGCGCAAATCGGCCAAAGCATACTGGTTGTGGGGAATCCCGTCGATGAGAATCTTCCCGAAACGGATGTCGTAGAACCGCGACATCAAATCCACCAACGTCGATTTCCCGCTGCCCGAGGGTCCCACAATCGCCATGGTCTCCCCCTTGCGAAGGGTGAAGCTGACGTGCCGCAGGACCTCGCAAGCCTCCGCATCCGACACCTGCGCGTTATAGGAGAAACTGACATCCTGGAACGTGATACTATCCTGAAAATCCGTGATATGCACAGGATTCTCCACCTCCTTGATCTGCTCGTCGGCATCGATGACCTCATAGATCCGGGACGCCGCGCTCAACCCCTTGCGTATCTGGTAGTAGGTGGTGGCCAGCGACTTCGCCGGGGGTATCATGCGGGCGAAGACCACGAAGTAGAGCAGGAAGAGCGAGCCGTTGGCCGCAAAGCTCTCCGGGAAGGCCAACAACCCGATGAGGGAGACGGCCAATGCCGCGAAAATGCAGAGAAACTCGATCAATGGAGATCCCAACTCCTTGATTCTGAATATCTTCTTATTCAAGCGATAGAACTGGAAATTCTCTTTCCGAAACTGCTCCGAGACGTACTCTTGCGCGTTGTAACCCTTGATGACGCGCAGCCCATCGACCGCCTCCTCAAAGTAGGCCGTCATCCGGCCGAGCAACCCCTGCGACTTCAGCGAGTAGTTGCGGATGTTCTTCCCGATGACGGAGAGGATGAGCGCCATCAACGGCAGGATGAGGAGCGTGACGAGCGTGAGCTTCGCGCTGATGGCGAACAGCGTCACGAGGTAAGCCACCATCAGGAAGGGGTCGCGGCAAAGCGTCAACAACGAGGAGATGATTGTCCACTCCACCTCCAACACGTCGGCGCCCATGCGACTCACCATATCGCCGGCCCGCTGCTCAGTGTAGAAGGCGAGCGGCAGGCGGATGAGCTTGCGGTAGAAGTCGTCGCGAAGATTGGAGAGGATGCCGGAGCGGATGTGCGAGAGCCAGTACATGCCCGCATAGCGGGAAAGGTTCGACAGGAGGGAGAGCAGGACCATGGTGCCGGCGATGAAGAGCAGCGCGGAGGCCTGCCCGTGGCGCTCGATGACCGTGCCCATCAGATAGTAGAACGTGTCGATGAGATACTGCGGCGAAAAGGAGAACGCAGGGCGCGCGACGACGGTCTCCACCTGGTGGAAAAGCACCTGCAGGAACGGCACCAGGAGGGTGAGCGTGAAGATGGAGAAAACGGCGTAGAGCAGCTGCACCAAAAGGATGAGTACAATCTGCAACTTGTAGTTCTTCAGATACTTAAGTAATCGACCAAGATATTCCATACTACTGCTCGGAACCCTCTTGCTTGGAATCTTCCGGATTCTGTTTCTTTTTGAGATTCAAGAATTTGGGTTGCTTCTTGAAAACGAATATGCTGTTGAGCACGTAGCCCAGGAAACCGACCGGGATCGCGGTGATGGCACCGGCCAGGTAGTTGTTGATGTGCAGCCGCTCCAACAGCCCGATGCCGAAGCTGTTGCAGATCCAACACACTACATACACCATGACGAACTTGAACAACAGGCTTTTCTTCTTGTTGCCGAACACCAACTTGCTGTAAGTCGTGAAGTTAAACAAGATGCCGATGACGTAGCCGATGAGCGAGGCGAGGATGTAGGGGTTGGGAATGTGGAAGAGGTTGATGAACCAGAGGAGCGCGGCATAGACGCACCACCCGAACGCGGTGTTCAGGATGGCGACCAGCACAAAACGGATGAACTGCGGGTCAAAAAAGCGCTTCAAAAAGTCTCTAATCACTATTCAACATTA
Source organism: uncultured Bacteroidales bacterium (assembly GCA_900319925.1). Classification (GTDB taxonomy): domain Bacteria; phylum Bacteroidota; class Bacteroidia; order Bacteroidales; family WCHB1-69; genus F23-D06. Next base: position 9,100 of record ONQE01000052.1, read on the forward strand.
AGGCGGCAAAAATAAAAAAAAATGACATACGGGGAGTATGGAAAAAAGAGTATATTTGCACCCCAAAATTTACCACGATGGAAGAGAGAGAATTGCACCGCCAATTTAAGATTAGAATCTCGGGAATTGAGCTCGGAAAGCATTGTTTCTCAATAGATTGTGATAAAGAGTTCTTTGACTTGGCAGGTATAGACAAGCTGCTGGACGGCCATTTGAATTTGCGGATTGAAATGGAGAAATCTGAGAAAATGGTCGACTTCCAATGCCACTTCGAGGGCGATATCACGGCCGAATGCGACCGTTGCTTGGAGCCCGTCACCCTGCCGATGGACTTCGACGAACGGCTCCTCGTGAAGCTCGTGTCGGAAAACTACCGCTCGGAGGAGGAGCAGGAGGACGAGATCTGGATGATGGACGAGAACACCTACGAAATCGACCTCTTCCACTTCGTCTATGAGAGCATCGTGCTGGCGCTGCCCATCCGCATCGTCCATGAGGACGACGCCGACGGCAACCCGACCTGCGACCCCGAAGTGATGCGCCGCCTCGAGGAGATGAACGCCGAAGCCACTGAAAAAGAACAGGGAACCGATCCCCGCTGGGACGCTTTGAAGAATATCAAACTGGATTAAATAACAATAAAAAACTTAAAGATATGCCACATCCGAAAAGAAGACATTCTGCCATCAGAAGAGACAAGAGAAGGGCCAACGATTTCATCACCGCGCCGAACCTGACGACCTGCAGCCACTGCGGCGCCGCCATCCTGCCCCACCGCATCTGCCCCGAGTGCGGATACTACAGAGGCAAACAGGCCATCGAAATCGGCAACGCCGCCGAGTAACCGACTGGCAGATAACAAATCAAATCAAAACAAACGGATGACATGAGCAATCGTGTCATCTTTTTGAGTATATAGTCATGAAGGAAATCGTTTTCGCCACCCATAACCTACACAAAACCGACGAGGTCCGCGCTATCCTCGGCCCGGATTACCACATCCTCAACCTGCCCGAACTCGGCTGCCCCGACATCCCGGAGACCGCCGACACGCTGAAAGGCAACGCTTTGCAGAAAGCCCAGTACGTCGTGGAGCACTACCATCGCGACTGCTTCGCCGACGACACGGGACTGGAGGTCGAGGCACTGAACGGACAACCGGGCGTCTATTCCGCCCGTTACGCCGGCGAGGGCTGCTCTTACCAGGACAACGTCCGCAAGCTCTTAGCGGAGATGCGCGGCATGGAGAACCGCCGGGCCTGTTTCAAGACCGTGGTCGCCCTGATCCTGGACGGCAAGGAATACTTCTTCGAGGGCCGGGTGGACGGCATCATCCTTCCCGAGCAGCGCGGCACCGACGGCTTCGGCTACGACCCGGTGTTCCTCCCCGACGGCCACGACCAGACCTTCGCGGAGATGGATGCCACCACCAAGAACAGCATCAGCCACCGCGGCCGCGCGATGCGACAACTGCAGGAGTTCCTGATGAGGCGCGAACAATAATTTCTACAATTCAGGAAAATCTATAACTATCGTTTCACCACTCGTTTGGTGATATTGCCCTGTTCTGTAGTGACACGCACGAAATAGAGACCGGCGGCATATACCGACAAGTTTATCTCGACTTGCCAATCATTGACGCGTATAAACTCTAACCTCTTGCCGAAAATATCGTATAACTCCACCGTCTCGATGAGGCCCTGACCGTTGCTGACGATACATTTTCCGTTCGTAGGGTTAGGATAGAGCAGCACAAGGCGGTCTAAATCATGAGAAATGATTCCATCAGGCAGCGTGACACAAGTGAGGGAGCACCACTCGCTTTGGCTTTCCCCACAATCAGTGCGGACATAAATCGTATAGGCGGTGTTATCCTGCAAGCCATTGAACGTATATGTAGTGTCTAACAACGTTATAATCAGGGTGGTATCCAAGGATTGATCCGCCTCCATAATGACTGCCTGCCATTTCTCGTCATCTTCCGTGGCCGGGGTGAATTGGATGCTGATACTATTTGTTGACATGGAATCCACCATCAGGCTGTTTGGCGGGATACATGAAGCGCAGGTGTCATCGCAGTAAATCATAATATTGTCCACAGCACCGGGTGGATTATTTCCAAATGAAGCGTCATTGTTCCAATAGACATAGAGCCGTTGCGGACCAGCAAAAGTGGAATCCAAAATAAACACTTCCGTCTGCCATTGGGAATTATTCGAGTAAGCGTCACCCAGTTGCGTGGCAGTGGCAGGAATTTCTTGGGTTCCATCTGGTGTTCCTAAATACACTTTGACAAAATCGTACGCATGATTATTTGTCAATTCGCCAAAACAGCGAACGTCGAACAATATTTGGTAGTGCTCATGACCCGGCGGGAAAAAGAAGTCGCGGTACGCCCATACATGAGAGGTGGAATTTGTGTTGTAAGTGTTTGAAACGCCGTTGTTATCGGAAATGTAAAGCGCATTGGAACCGCCATTGTTGACAGCACTCCCGATAAACCATTTGTTCGTGTAGTTGCCGTTCACCATCATCCAGTTGGCATTGTCGATGGCATCTTCAAAATCACAGGCAAAGAGCAAATTGGCAAGGTGTCCCGATGTCAGGAAACTGCCCTGTTCCGACCAAAAGCCACTCTCTGTGGCGGAACAATTTGCCCTCACTTTCCAAATGTATAGGGTCGCTGGAGAAAGATTGTCCAAGGTGAACTGTTGGTTCTGTGTGGTAACGTACGTATAAGCGTCACTATTCTGTGATTTATACGCAATCGTATAATGATAAGCACCGCTGTCGGGCATAGACCATGAAAGATTAGCCGAATTGTTTGACACAGAGGCGACAAGATTGGTAGGGATTCCGTGACAATGGGAACCGATTATGGAGATGTTGTCAATGGCACCAGGCGGGTCATACGCCGGTGAATAGTCGTTAAACCATTGAATACTCAAACGTTGCAGACCGGAAAAAGAACTGTCGAGTGGAACGGAAACGTTATGCCAAGTGGAATCCATACAAATGGCATCTCCTATTTGAATGAGATTATCGGGCGATCCTAAATATACTTTTGCATAGGCTAGATAATTAACGAGATATTTGCCCTGCGCTCTACAGTCAAACGAAATCATGTAGTCTGAATAACTGGGATCCAGATAGATGTCCCGATAAGCCCATATACTACCATGTTGTACAGTCAAATATGTATTCGTCGCACCGTTGTCTTTCGAAACATACAACGATGAATCACCTCCGTTGCTCACTGCATTGCCGATCACCCATTTGTTATAGGGATCAATTCCGCTATCAAAATACCACCCGCTATTTTCAGTGGCATCTTCGAAACCGCAGAAGTAAGGTATCCGTGCGACATTCTCCGTTGTCTGAAAGGTGCTTTCCTCCGACCAAACGCCGAATTCAGTAGCATTGCAGTGGGCCCGGACTTTCCATATATATGAGGTTGATGGGGTGAGATTGCCTAAGGGAAATTGTTCGTTTTGGGAGGTGATATACGAAAATGCAGTGTCTGTCATCGATTTATATGCAACAGTGTAGTAATCGGCACTCCCGTTCGGCAAAGTCCATGACAGATAAGCCATGGTATCCATAATATCATACTCTGAGAGACTTACGGGAATATGGCAAAGGTGCCCCTCGATAGAAATGTTGTCAATGGCAGCGGGTGGATTATGGCCGGCAGAGTAAAAATAGTGGGACCATAAGAAATAGAGTCGTTGCAAACCGGCATAGGAGTGGTCTATCGGGTAGGTTTTCGTCGTCCAATTCGAGATCCCACAAAGTCCTGTTTCCAGAGCGGTGGCTCCTTCAGGCACATATAAACCGTCGGGAACTACAGGAGGGCCCAAATAAACACCGGTAATGGCGGAAAGACCATACGATGTGGCGTACGAACGGATGTCGAATGATACAGAATATCCGGAATCGGCGGGATCAAAATAGATATCCCTATATGCCCAAACGAAAGAGGCGGGAAAACTACTATAGGTGTTGGTAGTTCCACCGTTATTGGATATGTACAGGGAATAATCCCCTCCATTATCGACAGCATTGCCGATATACCATTTATCGTGATAATTATAGTTTACGAACTGCCAGGAGTCACGCTCGCCAGCATTCTCAAAATCGCACGAATAAGGCAGCGTGGCGGGTTGCATTGTGGCGAACTTGTCAGCATAGTTCCAGTCACTCACGCCAACAGTGTCGCAGTGGGCTCGCACTCGCCATTCATAAATGGTCGCATCTTGCAATCCTGACAGCACTTGGAAAGTATCGGTGGTCGTAATTTCTGTGAAGACAGAGTCACTTAATGTTTTATAGCCAACCGTATAAAATTGAGCCGGCAATATTGGGTCGGCTGTCCATGAAAGAGACACGGTTCCCGGCCCTGTGCAACTCGCTCGGGTGTTAAGTGGCGCGAAGCAGCCTTCTCCGTATGTAAACGTTATTTGAGGAAGAAATGATTCCCCATAAAAGCTTGTTTCTTGATTTATGGTATGGCAAGAGTAATAAGACAGCTGGGCGTTTGGATTTATTCCGTAAACAGAATGGTAGGAGGAGTAGCTGGATTCTGGCCATAATGTCAATTGTTCCATTTCAATCAACAAGTTTCCTCCTGTATATGGAAATGGATGGTCCAACGTGATGGTAAAGGTGTCGCC
>ONQE01000183.1 GCA_900319925.1 uncultured Bacteroidales bacterium
GGAGGGTAATGTCCCACAAGAAAGCAAAAGTCCATACGTGGTGAGTTATCAAGCTCAAGACTACAAACGGATTGAAGATCTTCGTCGAAAAGAAGAGAAAGCATTGGAAGATTACTTCAGAAGTCAACCGGAATTGCAGGAGCAGGAGTTTTTGGCGCAGCTGAAAGCTAAATTAGATCAGTCCCCTCAAGAAGTAATGGGAATTTGGGAGTTGGGGTTATACCGTTTGAATAAGCTGTTACCAAACTCTATGCTTTTTGAGGAGAGAAAAGCAGAATTGATAAAAAGTGAAGCATGGAATGGTTGGATAAATCAGCATAATCCTCACCTCGCCCCAGAAGAAATAACGGAAGAAAACATTCAACATGAGATAGATGTGGCGGGTAGGCGTTGGGGAATGGAAATTATGAAAAGAATACAGAAGTTGGAGTGGCTTCCGATTGCTATGGGCAGTGGACTGTGTAAGGTGTATATTCCATAGTGCGTAATATAGATGAGCCTTTCCAATTGGGTCGAATGTTCTTTAAATGTTCTGAATAGATTGTAGATTGTTGGGATGGAAAATCTATTGTTGGATTTTATAAACGTGATCTTGGTCAATATACCATTGGACGAAGAACCCATAAAAGGGGCTACGGGGATTGGCTGCAGCGGTGCTTCGACTTTGCCCTGCAGCAGAACGTGCTGGGTGAGTTTGCGCTGAACGCTGTATTGCAGCATTCCTAAAGACTTCGCACTTTTGCATCTGGATTTCAACGCAGACTGCAATGGAGAACACAAACCATCGAAAGATGTCTCTGTTTACCGAGGTGACGGCAGGCAACGAGGATGCAAGAACGAGCAGAGACAGACAATAATGCACCCGTTCGTCTCGGCGAGCCCATTTACGAGCGAAGCGAGTAACTTTCTGTGCTTTCCGTGATTTCTGTGTGACATAAAAAGTGAGCGCAGCGAGCTAACAACATCCGAGCGTGGCGAGCTTGCCGCGCAGCGACAAAAAAAACATATATTCAGTGTGAAATTAATCAATTAAGCTAGTAAATATGAAAGGAATAGTTCTCGCCGGAGGCTCCGGCACCAGATTGTACCCCATCACCAAAGGGGTCAGTAAACAGTTGCTCCCCATTTATGACAAGCCGATGGTCTATTACCCCATCTCGGCTCTGATGCTCGCGGGCATCCGTGACATCCTCATCATCTCCACCCCCTACGACCTCCCCGGCTTCAAACGCCTCCTGGGCGATGGCTCCGATTACGGCGTGCACTTCGAATACGCCGAGCAACCCTCTCCCGACGGTCTTGCCCAGGCTTTTATCATTGGCGAGAAGTTTATCGGTGACGACAGTGCCTGCCTCGTGTTGGGCGATAACATCTTCTACGGTGCCGGCTTCACCACGCTGCTCCGCAATGCCGTGAAGGATGCCGAGGAGAACAAGAAAGCCACCGTCTTCGGCTACTGGGTGAGCGACCCCGAGCGTTATGGTGTGGCGGAATTCGACAAGCAGGGCAACTGTCTCAGCATTGAGGAGAAACCCAAGGAGCCCAAGAGCAACTACGCCGTGGTGGGTCTCTACTTCTACCCCAACAAGGTGGTGAACGTGGCCAAAACCATCAAGCCCTCCGCCCGCGGCGAGCTGGAAATTACCACCGTGAATCAAGAGTTCCTAAAAGACGGCGAGCTGAAGGTGCAGGTCTTCGGTCGCGGTTTCGCCTGGCTGGACACGGGTACCCACGACAGCCTCAGCGAGGCATCCACCTTCGTGGAGGTCATCGAGAAGCGCCAAGGTTTGAAAATCGCCTGTCTCGAAGGCATCGCTTACCGCAACGGCTGGATCAGCGAAGAGAAGATGCGAGAATTGGCCCAGCCGATGCTCAAGAACCAGTACGGACAGTACCTGCTGAAGGTCATCGAAGAGAAGAAAGCGGAAATAGACTCTGATTCATTCCGCTTCACGGAATAAAGGAAGGCCTAACGGCCAAAAATCGTAAGAACATCTACTTCAAAATCTTAGAAAATAGATTTTTGACAGATTTCTATGAGAAGCATATCCCAATTATTTGCGAAGCAAATCAAATAAAGAAATGGTAACTGTTGAAGATGTCAAGATAATCGAATTGCCGAAGTTCTTGGACGCTCGTGGCAACCTCTCCTTTGCGGAGCAGCTGAACCACATCCCGTTTGAGATCAAGCGCACCTACTGGATATACGATGTGCCGGGCGGTGAAGCGCGTGGCGGGCATGCCTTCCGCGAGAATCAGGAGTTCATCGTGGCGTTGTCGGGTGCCTTCGACGTGGTGGTGGACGACGGTGAGAACAAGAAGGTCTTCACCCTGAACCGTTCCTACTACGGGCTTTACATTCCCCAATGCCTCTGGCGCACGATGGAGAACTTCTCCACCAACTCCTTGGCTTTGGAGTTCGGGTCCGAGCATTTCGACGAAGAGGACTATGTCCGTGAATACGGGGATTTCTTAAAATTGAAAAAAGATGGAAAAATATAGCGTCTTCGATTGCACGGTGGTGGAACTGGACAAGCACCACAGCGACCGCAAGGGCAATCTTACCGTGGTGGAGAATGGGGTGACCTTGCCTTTCGATGTAAAGCGGGTGTATTACCTTTACGATGTACCGGGTGGTGAGAACCGCGGCTCCCACGCCCACAAGGAGTTGAGTCAGCTCATCATCGCCGCCTCAGGTTCCTTCACGGTCACCTTGGACGACGGCAAATGCAAGCGTTCCTTCTTCCTGAACCGTCCCTATCAGGGTCTTTACGTGAAACCGGGGCTCTGGCGCGACCTGGAGGATTTCTCCTCCGGCGCTGTCTGCATGGTACTGGCCAGCGACGTCTATCTGAAGGAGGACTACATCAGGGACTATCAGGAGTTTTTGGAGTTCCGGCAATCCTAACCCCCGATGCCACGGCAATCCTATTCTGTGATTTCCGTGGCGTTTGTGTGAAATAAGCCAACCTGCGGGGCAGGGTGGTGGAAGCGTTTTTATGATAACTCGTCCCATACCTGCACCGCCCCCGCAATGCTCTGTCCGCCCCCGCGCATCCTGTTAGGAGCTGCGGCAGTTAGGAGCTGCGGCATCCCTGCCGCAGAAAAAGAAGCAGCCGTTAGGAGCTGCGGCATCCTTGCCGCAGAAAAAGAAGTCGTTAGGAGCTGCGGCATCCCTGCCGCAGAAAAAGAAGTCGTTAGGAGCTGCGGCATCCCTGCCGCAGAAAAAAAAGAGGCACTAAACTAAATGATTATTACCCAAACTCTATTAGACCAATTGTCAGAACAAGCCAAGTCCTCACCGCGGCTGCGGATGAACTTGGATTTGCGCAACTCAGCTGAGGACAATTCACAGAGAATGCTCAATGCAGTTGAGCCTGGGTCTGTCATGCAAATACACCGACATCAGAAGACATCTGAAACGGTAGTCTGCTTGCGAGGC
>ONQE01000087.1 GCA_900319925.1 uncultured Bacteroidales bacterium
TTCTTGATTTTCTGAACTTTTTCGGCATATTCAGCGGTGGTATAGCGGCGGCGCATCTCGCTGAGAATGCGGTCACAGCCCGATTGCAGGGGCAAGTGGAAGTGCGGCATCAGGATGTTGTTCTTGGCCACGAGTTTGATGATGTCGTCGGTGAGGAGTTCGGGTTCGAGCGAGGAGATGCGCACGCGCTCGATGGCCTTCTGTTTCACGATGGCCTTGAGCAGCTTGGTGAAGTCCTCGTTGGTGCCGCGTCCGAAGTCGCCGATGTTGACGCCGGTGAGGTTGACCTCGTGCACTCCTTGGTCGGCGATTTCCTGGATGTTCTTGAGCACGCCGGCGATGGTGTCGCTGCGGCTTTTGCCACGGGCGATCCATACGGTGCAGTAGGTGCAGTGGGTGTTGCAGCCATCTTGGATTTTCAGGAAAGAGCGGGTGCGGTCGTGGATGGAGTAGGTGGCGAAGAAGTTGGGGGCGGGCTTGACTTCGCGAGTGGCCACGTAATCGACCACGCTCATTTTGTTGCTGCTGCCGAAGACCTTGTCCACGCCAGCCCAGCGCTCGAGCAGCTCGGGTTTGAGGGCGCCGTAGCAGCCGATGAGCATGATGGCGGCCAAGGGGTTCTCACGGTGGAGCTTGGACACCAGGTTGCGGGTCTTCTTCTCGGCCGATCCCGTTACCGCGCAAGTGTTCACGATGACAATCTCGGGCACGCCTCCCTGCGTCCATCCGCGCTTCTCTAACTCAGCGGCAATTGCAGACGACTCGCTGAAATTCAACTTGCATCCTAACGTGTGTATAACAAAGTTCTTCATCTATGTTTGGTTTACTGTTTACTTACCTAATGTTTGATACTGTTGATTGATTCTCAGATATTTACGATAGTTTTTGAAGTAAATGCGAGAGCAAAAATTTAGCGTGCAAAGATACACTTTTTTTATGAAAGTCGGAGAAACAAATTTTTACTGGCAATCCAATTGGTTCACAAGAAATACAGAAATATTGTGAATGATGTCCTGACATACTAATAATTTGTATCTTTGCCGCCGTAATATAAAACCCGAAACGATGAGAAAAAAACTCTTTGCCGTTGTCATCCTGTGCGCCATCGCGCTCACCGGCTGCAAGACCAAAATCGACACGCAGGCCCTGAACACCCTCACCTCGCTGTCGCAGATCACCCCCGCGGATGTCAAGACCCGCCCGATGTCGCTTGCCGACTCGGTGACGGTGAACAATGTCAAAGGTCTGTTTAAGATTGATGCCGATTTTCCGGATTCCGGCAACTTTTTTGTCATCAACAATATCCGGGAATGGATGTCTGAACAGTTGGGCGGCACCTACGAGGGAAATATGGAAGATGGGGCTAAAATGCTGGACCACTACAAAAACGTTGTGCTGACTGATTTCAAGGAGAATATCATCCCTGACATGCCTCGAATTGAGGATATGTCCTGCTATAAGGATGTGAAAATCAAGAAACTGTATGAGACCGACCGTTACGTCTCCTACCTCTACACGCAGGAAGGCTTCGCGGGAGGCGCGCACGGCTGGTATCTGATGCAGGGACAGACGTTCCGCAAGTCCGATGGACGCCGTATTGACTACGACATTTTCCGCGCAGAGTTGATGGATGAGCTGGCGGATTTGGTTAAGGACAACATTTTCACGCAATATTTCGAGTCGAATACCGAAGACATGGGGAATCTGCTCACTATGGAAAACAACGATTTCTTCCCGTTGCCGCAGAGTGCTCCGATCTTCCGCGAAGACGGCGTGGAGTTCGTCTATCAGCAGTATGAGATCGCGTGCTACGCAGCCGGAATGCCCGCTTGTGTGATCTCATACGATTTGCTCGAACCGTTCCTCACACAAGCCGGCAGATGGCTCGTGAACACGGGGCACGTGGCGGAAAACTAATTTTTTTCAGCAGTCTTTGCTGTATCAAAAAAAAGTTTATTTTTGCCGCGGTTTTCAATAGATAAAAAAGTATCGATATGTCCAGGCAGAATACACCCTCTTTGGTGGTTATGAAATCGACCTTGAGCCGGTTGCCGCTGTATTACGGCTACATAGATCGGTTACAGGCTGCCGGGGTGGAAGCTGTCTCTTCTGCGATGCTTGCCCAGCATTTGAACCTGAATCCGGTGTTGGTTCGCAAGGATTTGGCCCAGGTGAGTAGTGTGGCTGGGCATCCTCGAACTGGATTTGAAGTGAACCAGCTACTTGACGATATTGGTAACTACATGGGTTACAATAAAATGGACGAAGCCATCTTGGTCGGGGTCGGCAGTATGGGACGTATTCTTCTTACCAACTCAAAATTCGAGAAATTTGGTTTGAATATTGTTGTTGGTTTTGACAAAGATCCCTATTTATGCGGAATCCAGCTTGGCGGGAAACATATCCTTCCCATGGAAAAAATGGAAAGCCTCGTACAACGAATGGGGATTCGGATCGGTATCATCACTGTCCCCGACGACCAAGCACAGGAAGTTTGCGACCAAATGGTGAGGTGCGGCATCAAAGCTATCTGGAATTTCGCCTTTGTGCCGCTGAAAGTCCCCGAAGATGTGCTTGTGAAAAACGAGAACCTGCCCTCTTCGTTGGCCGTTCTTGCACATAAGCTGGCCATGAAGTCAGCTGTGCCCAGCAAGATAAATGAGATAACAGAGAATTAGATTACCTATTATTTTTTATAACATGAAGAAAGAAAGTGTAAAAATGGATGAAAATACCGATAAAAAAGTATCGGTATTAAGAGAAATTGACGCGTTGGTTCAGAACGCGGAAGAAGCGTTGAAAACATACGTTGAACTCAATCAGGAACAGGTGGACAAGATTGTCTATGCGATGGCATTAGCCGGGTTGGAGCATCATCGCGAGCTTGCACGCTTGGCTGTCGATGAGACGCACCGTGGGGTTTACGAGGACAAGATCATCAAGAATATTTTCGCCACGGAATATATTTGGAACTCCATCAAGAATGAGAAAACGGTTGGTGTTGTGGAGGACAATGAGATGGAGGGTTATGTGGAAGTGGCAGAACCTGTCGGCATTGTGGCCGGTGTAACCCCTGTGACGAATCCGACATCCACCACCATGTTCAAGTCGCTGATTTGCGCGAAAGCCCGAAACCCGATCATCTTCGGATTCCATCCGTCCGCGCAGCAGTCGTCAGTGGCGGCTGCGAAGATCCTGCGTGACGCGGCCGTGGCAGCAGGTGCTCCCGCGGCGTGTATCCAATGGATCGAGCATCCTTCCGTCGATGCCACCATGGCGTTGATGAACCACCCCAAGGTCTCGTTGATTCTGGCCACGGGTGGCGCTGGCATGGTGCGCTCGGCCTACAGCTGCGGCAAACCCGCCCTCGGCGTCGGCCCCGGCAATGCTCCCTGCTATATCGAAACTTCCGCCAACGTGAAACGCGCCTGCACCGACCTCATGATGTCGAAGACTTTCGACAATGGTATGATTTGCGCTTCCGAACAAGCGGTCATCGTGGACAAAGTGATATCCAATCTGTTTGAGTCGTTCATGAAAGAGAACGGCTGCTATTTCTTGAACGAGGAGGAGATCAAGAAGGTGTCCGATTTTGTCATCAACTCTGAAAAAGGCGCGGTCAATCCCGACGTGGTGGGCAAATCGCCCTACTGGATCGCACAGCAGTCTGGAGTGACGGTTCCCGAGAGAACCAAAATTCTCATCGCGCGGCTGAAAGATGTGGGTCCGGAATACCCCCTCTCCCGCGAAAAGCTTTCCCCGGTGCTGGCTTACTACGTGGTCAACAACCATGTGGAAGGATTCGAGATGTGCCGTAAGATGCTCGACATGGGCGGTCTCGGTCACACGGCCATCATCCACAGCACCAACAGCGACCTGATTGAGAAATTCGGCAAAGCCATGAAGGTGGGCCGTATCATCGTCAACTCCCCGTCATCGCAGGGTGCCATCGGAGACATCTACAACACCAACACCCCGTCGTTGACCCTCGGCTGCGGCTCATACGGCCATAACAGCACCACGGCGAACGTCTCCACCGTCAACCTTATCAACAAAAAGAAAATCGCAAAAAGAAGAGTCAATATGCAATGGTTCAAGATTCCGCCGAAAGTCTATTTCGAGTACGGTTCAGTGCAATATCTGGAGCACATGGAAGGCTTCAGCAAGGCGTTCATCGTGAGCGACCCGATGATGGTGCAGCTCGGCTATGTCGATAAAGTCACCTATTATCTCAACAAACGCAGCGAGCCTTGCCACTACCGGATTTTCTCTGATGTGGAGCCGGATCCGGATGTGGAGACCATCATGCGCGGCGTGGCTGAGATGCGTTCGTTCCAGCCTGACGTGATCATCGCCTTGGGCGGCGGTTCCGCCATGGACGCGGCCAAGGGAATGTGGCTCTTCTACGAGCATCCCGAAACCTCATTCGATGGTCTGCGCCAGAAATTCATGGACATCCGCAAGCGCGTGGTGAAATTCCCGCACTTGGGCAATCAGTGCAAGATGGTCGCCATCCCAACCACGTCTGGCACGGGCAGCGAGGTGACGGCCTTCACGGTCATTACCGACAAGAAACGGGGCATCAAGTATCCGCTGGCCGACTACGCCGTGACGCCCAACGTGGCCATCATCGACCCGCAGTTCGTGGTTTCCTTGCCGAAACGCGCCACCGCGGACACGGGCATGGACGTGCTTACCCACGCTATCGAGGCCTACATCTCCAATATGGCCAACGACTACACCGACGGTCTGGCCCTGCAGGCGATGGATCTCGTATTCTCTTATCTGAAACGCGCTTACGAGAACGGTCAGTTCGACCTGAAGGCTCGCGAGAAGATGCACAACGCCTCCTGCATCGCCGGCATGGCCTTCACCAACGCCTTCCTCGGTCTCAACCACAGCATGGCTCACAAGTTGGGCGGTGACTACCATATCCCGCACGGCCGCGCCAATGCTATCCTGTTGCCCTACGTAGTCAAGTATAACTCGCTGAAACCGAACAAGTTCGTTCCATTCCCGAAATATGACCATTTCATTGCGGACGAGAAATTGGCCAAGGCCGCCCGTTTCCTCGGGTTTGGCGGCAAGGACAACGAGGAGAGCATCGACAACTTCATCAAGGCTATCCGTCAGTTGATGAAAGATATGAATATGCCGATGAGCATCAAGGAAGAGGGTGTGGATGAGAAACTGTTCATGGAGAATGTCGCCGCGCTGTCCGAGAAGGCCCACGATGACCAGTGCACCGGCGCCAACCCGAAATATCCCCTCGTCAGTGAAATCATTGACATTTATAAACAAGCCTACTATGGTGAATAATAAAATAGGTTTTCGCTCGTTAAAAAAGGTTAATTTTGAGTGAATCGTGTTTTGAAGCAGGCAACCTCGTGAAAACGAGGTGCCTGCGGGAAAAACCGACAAACGGGACAACAATCAATTTTAGAAAATATAAAATCAAAAAAAATGATGAACATTAAAGTTTGTGTGGGCAGCTCCTGCCATTTGAAAGGTTCTTACGATGTCATCCAATCCTTAAAAGACATCTTGAAAAAATACGATGTGGAAGATCTGGTGGAACTGCAGGCCAGTTTCTGTCTTGGACATTGCGCCAAAGGCGTGAACGTCAGAACGGACGGGCTTTCCGACAGCATGAAGCAGAAAGCCACCACGCTTGAAGAAGACGGCAGCATCATTCTCCACAACGTCACCAAGGAGAATGTGGAAGAGATATTTGTGAAAGAAATTTATCCTTTAATTGAATTATAAGCCGGGGAGATGTCATTATATTTAGAGTTTCGCAATGCGAAATGTAAAGACTGCTACAAGTGCCTGCGCGAATGTCCGGTGAAGGCCATTGACATCAAGGGACATCAGGCGGAGATTATCGAAGACAGATGCATCCTGTGCGGCCACTGCACGCTCGTGTGCCCGCAGAACGCGAAGGTGGTGCACAGCGAAATCAACGAGGTGCGCGCCCTGCTGGCAGGTCCCGACAAGGTGATCGCCAGTGTCGCCCCCTCGTTCATCTCCAGTTTCGGACTTTCCGATTTCGGGGTGATGAAGCTCGCGCTTGCCAAACTGGGCTTCTTTGACGCGGAAGAGACGGCTGTCGGGGCGCAGGCGGTGACCCAAGAGTACGCCAACCTGTTGAAATCCGGACAGTTCAAAAACTTCATCACGTCCGCTTGTCCGGCCGTGTGCCGCATGATTCAGGAGTATTACCCGATGGCGCTCAAGTATTTAGCACCGGTCGATTCACCGATGGTGGCCCACGCCAAAATCCTCAAGAAACAGCATCCCGAGGCCAAGATCGTCTTCGTCGGCCCCTGCATCGCCAAGAAACGCGAGGCGGAGGAATGCCACCTCATCGACAATGTCCTGACCTTCGAGGATGTGGTGGAACTTTTCAAGGAAAAAGGGGTACAGATTGACGAGATTACCAATGTCATGCTGCAGAAACGGAACGGAATGCCGAACTTGGCCAAGGAATACCCCATTCCCCAAGGCATCATCCACTCTTTCCCGGAACTCCCGGAAGGCTATGACTATATCGCCATCGACGGTCCGATGAAGTGTGTCAAGGCGTTGCAAAACATCGAGCACATGGACCATGTGGTGCTCGAGATGAACCTTTGCGAGGATGCCTGCGTCAATGGACCCTGTTCGCTGGACAAGAATGGCGGTTCTGTCAAGGCCATGTCGGACATCCGCAAGTATGTCTCTGCCGAGAAACGCCAACTCACTGCCGCGCAGACGCCGGTGCAAGTGGAGGTCCCGCTCGCCACGGCCCATCCGAGAATCCGCAGCCACAGCATGCCCGCCCCCGAGCGCGAGATTGAAGCCATCCTGCACAAGACCGGCAAGTTCAAACCGGAGGATGAACTCGACTGCGGTTCCTGCGGCTACGCCACTTGCCGCGAGAAAGCCTGGGCGGTCTATAATGGCTATGCCGACATCGACATCTGCCTGCCTTACATGCGCCAACGCGCCGAGTCATTCTCTGTGGAGGTGATCCAAAACAGCCCGGAAGGCATCGTGGTGCTCGACCCAGACATGAACATCCTGGAAATCAACCGCCGCGGACGCGAACTGTTAGGCATCGAGGATCCCAATGCCAAAGGCCATCCCGCCATCGACTACTTCAACCCCATCGACTTCTGCAACGCCTACGCCCAGAAGAAGAACATCGAACTGAAGAAGGAACTTGTCACGAGCACAGGCAAATACGTGGACTTGTCCATCAACTATTTAGCCAACCAGAACCTCATCTTCGGCATTCTCAAAGATGTCACGGACACCGTTGACTATGAGAAGCGGATTATGAAGGTGAAGATGGAAACGTTAACCACAACCGACGATGTGATTAAGAAGCAAATGCGTGTGGCTCAAGAAATTGCGTCGCTGTTGGGCGAGACAACCGCCGAGACCAAGGTGGCTCTGTTGAAGCTGAAGAAAACGTTAACCGAAGAAAAAGTCTCTGAGTGATGGAACTTTGCTTAGAAACAGGATGCACTTCGCTGAACCACTACGGCGAAGAACTGTGCGGCGACAACGTGGCCTGCACGGTAAACGGCGACTACACCACGTTGGTGCTGGCCGACGGTCTGGGGAGCGGCGTGAAGGCGAACATTCTCTCCACGCTCACCTCCAAGATTTTGTGTACCATGGCCGCCAACGAAATCGACATCTACGAATGCGTGGAGACCATCATCCAAACGCTGCCCGTGTGCGCGGAGCGTGGGGTGGCGTATTCCACGTTCTCCATCATCCACGTCAACAAAGAGGGCAAGGGAGAACTGTTCGAGTTTGACAATCCGGAAGCCATCTATTACCATAACGGCAAATGCCAGAACTTCGAGCGCGAAGAGCTGAATGTCTGTGGCAAGCGTGTTTATCGTTCTGAACTCAATCTCGAAGAGAACGACATCATCATCGTCATGTCCGACGGCACCATTCACGCCGGCATCGGTATGATCCTCAACTTCGGATGGGAGCGGCCTCAGATCATGGAGCATCTCGACAACAACATCAAGCCCGAGATGTCCGCCCGCGCGGTGGCCTGTATGCTCGCCGCCGCCTGCAACGACCTCTATGCCGACAAACCCGGCGACGATACCACTGTGGCCGCCGTCAGGATTCGTCAGCGGCTGGATGTCAATATCATGGTGGGACCGCCTGTGGATAAGGAGAAAGACGACTATTACATCAAGCACTTTTTGGAGGGACATTCCAAGAAGATTGTCTGCGGCGGCACCAGTTCCACAATTGTGGCGAGGTATCTGAAAACGGAGCTCAAAACCAGCTTCGACTTCCCCGACAAGGAGGTTCCGCCCATCGGATACATCAAGGGAATCGACCTGACTACCGAGGGCGTGCTTACCCTGCGCAAACTGCTGCAACTCTCCGAAAAATACGTTTCCATTGACGACCTCACCCCGAAGACCTTCACCAAGCAGGACGGCGCCTCGCTTTTGGCGGACTTCCTCTTCGAGAAGGCTACCCATATTACCTTCTTCGTCGGACAAAGCGTCAACGTGGCGCACCAGGGTCTGCCCATCGACACCACGATGAAGCTGAAGTTGGTGGAGAAAATCACCGAAAATTTGCGTAAGATGGGTAAAATCGTCGAACTGAATTATTATTAATCCTCAACAAAACAACAATCAATATGAATTCAAATCGGATATTTGACACTGATGTACAGTTAGTTAAATATAAAGTCCTGAAGGAGGTTATCCGCCGTGCCTACGAGGGTGGCTTGGAGGACGCTTACATGGAAGTACCCAAGCTTCTCAGTCCCGGACCGAAAGCGGAGACTCGCTGCTGCATCTACAAGGAACGCGCCATTTTGCAGGACCGAATAAAGATGGCGATGGGCGGCGACAAAGAGAACCCCAACGTGATTGAGGTCATCGACAGCGCCTGCGACGAGTGCCCCATCGACGGAATCTATGTGACCCCCGCCTGTCGCGGATGTATGGTGCACAGCTGCAAGGAGGTTTGCCCGAAAGACGCCATCACCATCGTGAACCACAGGGCCACGGTGGATAAAGACAAATGTATCGAATGTGGCAAATGCACGCAGGCTTGCCCCTACTCGGCCATCATTCTCCAACACCGTCCCTGTATGGTGAGTTGTCCGGTGAAAGCGATTTCGATAGATGAGAACCGGAAGGCCGCCATCGACAACAACAAGTGCATCTCCTGCGGGGCCTGTGTCTATAAATGCCCGTTCGGTGCCATTTCCGACAAATCGTTGGTGTTGGACATCATCGACATCCTGAAAAAATCGGACGGGTCACGCAGGTGGTCACGGCTATCCGCAAATTAGGATTCCATCACGTGGTGGAGGCCGCCCTCGGCGCGGACATCACGCTTTACCGCGAGGCCAAGGAGTGGGAGGAGAAGAAACTGCTCACCACGTCGTGCTGTCCCTCGTTCGTCTCCTTCGTGGAGAAGAATTTCCCCGAATTGACTCAGTACATCTCCAGTTCAGTGTCGCCCATGGTGGAAACGGCACGTCTGATCAAACGTTCCGACCCCACGGCGAAGATCGTCTTCATCGGACCGTGCACCTCCAAGAAGTTGGAATACCGGTTGGAAAAGACCGGCGGAGCTATCGACTGTGTGATGTCGTTCGAGGAGTTGCAGGCCTTTTTGGACGCACGCGGCATCGACACCACCCAAATGGAGGATTCGGAGCTGAACAACGCCTCCTACTACGGCCGTATCTTCGCCAAGTCGGGCGGTATTGCCCACGGCGTTGCTGATGTCGCAGAGGCAATGGGCGTGCAAGGGGTGAAACCGATTGCCATGAACGGCATCGCGGAATGTAAGGCCGCACTGACTCGGCTGAAGTTCAACAAGGCCACCGAAAACTTCTTTGAAGGAATGGCCTGCAACGGCGGATGCCTCAACGGTCCCGTTTGTATCACCCACAGCCCGCGCAACATCGTGGATGTCGACAAATACGGCAACGAGGCGCGCGAGAAGACTATTTTCAACTCCGTGAAACTGCTCGAAAACTTCTAATCGACTTCTTTGAAGGATAGAATATATCCGATTTATAATAGAAAAGCGCGGAAACTCCAAAGGTTTCCGCGCTTTTCTACATTTTCCACGAATGTTTCCGCGATCTACTTCAAATTCGTGTCGAACCAATCGATGAAGTTGCGGTGCCAAAGCAGACTGTTCTGCGGTTTCAGCACCCAGTGGGTCTCGTCCGGGAAGTAGAGGTAACGGCTCGGGATGTGGCGCATCTGCGCGGCGTTGTAGGCCGCCATACCCTCGGAAGCCACGATGCGGAAGTCGAACTCGCTGTGGATCACACAAATCGGGGTGTTCCACTTATCCACAAACAGGTGCGGGGAGTTGGCGTAGCTTTTCTTGACTTGCGGGTTGTTCCAATCCCAGTAAGGCCCGCCGATGTCCCAGTTGTCGAACCACATCTCTTCGGTCTCCAAATATTGTTGCTCGAAGTTGAACATGCCGTTATGCGCCAGGAAGGCCTTGAAACGACGGCCGTCGTTGTAGCCCTTCACATCGTGGTTGTGACCGGCGAGCCAATAGACGCTGTAGCCGCCGAAGCTGGCACCACAAGCACCAAGTCTCTCTTTGTCAATCTGTTTCACGCTGTCGGCGAAGAAATCTGCTGCCCGCATGTAGTCCTGCATGCAGAGTCCGCCGTAGTCGCCGCTGATCTCCTCGGTCCAGGCCTGGCCGAAGCCCACAGTACCGCGACGGTTCGGGGCAATGATGAAATATTCGCCGCCGCTCATCACCATAAAGTTCCAACGTGTGCTCCAGAACTGGCCCACCTCGGATTGCGGACCGCCCTCACAGTAGAGCAGTGCCGGATAGGTCTTCGTGCTGTCGTAGTTATATGGATAGATCAGCCAAGTGAGCATGTCCTTGCCATCGACCGTCTTGATCCAGTGTTCCTCGACCTTTCCCATGCGCACCTGTGAGAGAATGTCGTCGTTGATGGAGGAAATCTTCTTGCCCTCGCCTTTGTTGTCGGTCAAGTTATAAACGTAAATCTCTGACGGATACTGCATTGACACCTGGTCGGCGTAGAGTTTGCCGTTCGACAATTCGAAGCTGTGCACATCGTGGTAGCCGTAGGAAATCTGACGGAACTCCTTGGTCTCGCGGTTGCAGGCGAAGATCTGGTCGGTGCCGCGGTAATAGACCACGCCGAGAATTTCCTTGTCATCGTCGGTCCAGCTGATGCCGGTGAAGTAGTAGTCGAAGTTCTCGGACATGTTGGTGCGCTCGCCCGTGGTGAGGTCCATCACCATCAGGCGGATAAGATCGCTCTCGTAGCCATCGCGCTCCATGCTCTCCCACGCGATGTATTTGCCATTGTGGCTGAACACGGGGTTCTGGTCGTAGCCCATGATGCCCTCGCTGAGGTTCTTGGTCGTTTTGCTTTCGATATCATACAGGAAGATGTCGCTGTTGGTGGAGTGTGCGTAGTCGTAACCGGTCTTTTTGCGGCAGGTGTAGGCGATCTTCTTGCTGTCGGGGCTGTAGTTGTACTGCTCGACGCCGCCCCACGGGCGCATCGGGCACTCGAAAGTGCTGTCGATGAGGCATACAGCGTGCTCGACATCCACCTTGTCGCCAAATTCTGCGAGGAAAATCTGCGGGTATTCGTCCACCCAATTGTCCCAGTGACGGTACATGAGGTCCTCGTTGATGCGGCCGGTAGTCTTGTTGAGGCCGGCGTAGAGTTTGTCGAGGTGGCCGGGGCGCGTCACGGGTTTGGTGGTGATGAAGACGATGGACTTGCCGTCGGGGGCGAGTTTGAAGCCCTCGAAACCGCGCTCATGGGTGGCGATCTCTTTCTCGCGGCCGTTCTTCACGGTCATGGAGATGATGTGGTTGTCGCGGCAGAAGAGTAGCGTCTCGTCATCGTCCCACACGAGGTTGAACTCGGAGGATGCTGTAGTGGTGAGGCGCGAAACGTTCTTGCCCTCGGAGGTCATGAGGTAGATCTCGGCGTTGCCCTTGTTCTGCTCCATGTCGTAGTAGGTCACGGTGTAGGCAATCTGCGAGCCGTCGGGGGAGACCGCCTTCTCGCCCATCTTGCCCAACGCCCACATCACCTCAGGGGTGAATCGGCCATCTTGGACCTGGATTTCGGGTTTTCCGATGACCTTGTCACCGGATTGCTCCTGTTTCTTCGTGCAGCCGCAAACCAATGCCAGCAGCGCGATTGCGATAAAAAGTTTCTTCATATTCAATAAAATTTGATGTCAGAAAACGAAAGCGCAAAAGTAATATTTTTTTGGGCAATAGACAAAGGACAACAGGCAACAGATATTGAGAAAAAAACTATTTTTGCGGCGGCTTAGGAGTTACGGCATTCCTGTTGCAAAAAGGTCGCAAGGAATGGCGACACTCCTGCAAACAAACGAAACAACAGTTGTTATATAGAAGTCCAAAACAAGTAAGACAATAGAGAACACAATGATTTCAATTAAACAATAAAAAAAATATGTTAGGAAATTTCTCGTACCACAATCCCACCAAATTGTACTTTGGTGATGAGTCTTTGAACTATCTCAAGGACGAATTGAAGAACTACGGACCTGTTGTGCTGCTGAACTACGGTAGCGGCAGCGTGAAGAAGAACGGCATCTATGACGAGGTGGTGGCAATCCTGAAGGAGGCCGGCAAAACCATCGTGGAGAACCCCGGCGTGATGAGCAACCCCACGTTGGAGAAGCTGCACGAAGGCGTCAAAATCGCCCGCGAACACAATGTCGATATGATCCTCTCCCTCGGCGGCGGTAGCGTCTGCGACTACTCCAAGGGCGTGGCCGCTTCGGTGTTCTACGATGGCGACTATTGGGACAGATTCTGGCTGCAGGGCAAACATCCCGATGCCAACCAGCGCATCCTGCCCATCGGCTGCATCCTCACGATGGCGGGCACCGGCTCGGAAATGAACGGTGGCTCGGTGATTACCGATGCGGAGCATAAATTCAAGGTGGGACACGTGTTCGACGCCCGCCTGATGCCGAAATTCTCCATCCTCAACCCGAAATACACGATGACAGTACCCGACGAACAGATGAAGGCGGGCATCTACGACATCATGAACCACATCTTCGAGCAGTATTTCTCCGATTTCGATGACAACACCAGCGATTACCTCTCCGAAGGGCTGATGCGCAGTCTCATCGTCTCCTCGCGCGCGGCGGTGAAGAACCCGCAGGATTACGAAGCCCGCTCCAACATCATGTGGACGGCCACTTGGGCACTCAACACGCTGCTCAAATGCGGCAAAACGCAAGATTGGATGGTGCACATGATCGGTCACAGCGTGGGCGCATGGACGCACGCTCCGCACGGTTTCTGCCTGGCCGCCGTTTCGATGGCCTACTACAAGCGTGCCATGAAGCCCGGTCTGGCCAAGTTCGTGCGTTTCGCCAAGAATGTCTGGAACGTCTGCCCTGAGGGAAAGACCGATGAACAGATTGCCGAAGCCGGTCTCGAAGCCTTGAAGAACTGGATGCTGGAAATCGGTCTGCCGCTGACCATCAGCGAGCTCGGCGCCACCGAAGAGATGATCCCCGGCATCACCCAAGGCACCATCTGCTATCCGGCAGGCTATATGGATTTGAAACCTGCAGATGTCACGGAGATACTGAAGGAGAGTATGTAATGGACGCAACGGAATACATCCATAAACTGGGTCTCGTTCCGCATCCGGAAGGAGGTTATTACCGCCAGCTGTTCGGCAATGACGAGACGGGAGAAAAGCCCGTCTCCACCATCTATTACATGCTGACCGCCAACGACATGTCGGCGTTCCACCGTCTGCACAACATGGTGGAAATCTGGTATTTCCATGCGGGCGAGCCCCTCAATATCTATGTGATTGATCCGGACGGGGCCTTGGCCGTCCATCGGCTTTCCGAGCAAGACGAAATGCAGGTGGTCATCCAGCCGGAGCAGTGGTTTGCCGCCGAGATTCCCTCCAAACGCGGTTTCTGCCTCGTCGGATGCGCCGTCGGCCCGGCCTTCCGATTCGAGAACTTCGAGTTGGCCAAGAAGGAGGAATTGCTGAAGCTGTACCCGCAGCATAAGGCGTTGATAGAACGAATGTGTAAAGAATAACCATAAAATAGACCCATTATGACCTTACAAGAAGCCATCGTTGCCCGCCACAGTGTGCGGCAATACATTGAAAAGCCCATCGAGGCGGAGAAAGTCCAACAATTGCAAACCCTCATCGACGAATGCAACCGCGAGGGCGGACTGCATATACAGTTAGTGACAGAGGAACCCAACGCCTTTGCCGGCGGGATGGCCAAGTACGGCAAGTTCCGCGGCGTGCGCAACTACATCGCTATGATCTGCAAGAAGGGCGACGACGTGAAACTCGGCTACTACGGCGAGAAGGTGATCCTGTTGGCGCAAACGCTCGGACTGAACACCTGCTGGGTGGGACTCTCCTTCCGCAAACAGCCCGACCAGTACAAGGTGGACGACGGCGAGACGCTCGTCTGCGTGGTGTCGCTCGGTTACGGTGCCAACCAAGGGGTGCAGCACCCGCAAAAACGGACTGTTGCCGACGTGACAGAAGACCACCGCATTGCCGACCACGGAAAGCCTTTCCCCGCGTGGTTCGGGCGTGGCGTGGAGGCCGCATTGTTGGCGCCCACAGCCGTGAACCAGCAGAAGTTCGTGTTTGCCCTGCACGATGGCAACCGTGTGGAGGCCAAGGCGAAGTTCTCCCTCATCGGCTATGCCAAACTCGACCTCGGCATCGCCAAGTGCCACTTCGAGGTGGGCGCGGGCAAGGAAAATTTCGAGTGGGCGTAAATCAAGTGTCTCCGCGTATCGTGTGGATCGGCGCGGAAATTTTTCACATTGGACAAATCCAAGTAATAATCGCATTTTGAGTCTTTGAGCATAATCAAATCCCAAATGAGCAATCAACCCGATCGCAGTACACAGATTATCCGCACCAGTTGGATCGGCATCGCCGCCAACGTGCTTTTGGCGGCTTTCAAGGCCGGCGTCGGCATCTTGGCCAGCAGTGTGGCCATCGTGATGGACGCTGTCAACAACCTCAGCGACGCACTGTCGAGCGTCATCACCATCGTGGGCACGAAGCTCTCGCAGCGTCTCGTGCTCTCGGCGGGCATCACCTCGCTCATCGAGTCGGTGAAGAAGATTTTCCACCCCACGGAGCCGAGCTACACGACGGTGACGCTCGTGGTCATCGTAGTGGCCATCGCGGTGAAGATCTTGTTGGGGCTGTTCGTGAAACGTAAAGGCACGCAGCTGAAGAGCGACGCGCTGATTGCCTCCGGCTCCGACGCGCTGTTCGATGCCATCATCACGTTGGCCACCCTCGTGTCGGCAGGCATCATGCTGCTGTGGAACGTCTCCATTGACGGCTACCTCGGCGCGCTTATCTCATTGGTTATCATCAAGGCCGGTATCGAGATGCTCGCCTCGCCTGTCAACGAGCTGTTGGGCACCAGCATCCCGGCGGAGCTCACCTCCCAGATCAAGCAGGAGGTCGGCGAGTTCGAGGGCGTGCACGGGGTGTATGACCTCATCCTCCACAACTACGGTCCCGACGTGAAGATCGGCTCGCTGCACGTCAGCGTCTATGACACGATGTCGGCGCACGACATCCACGGGCTCACGCGCAAGATCTCCACGCAGATGTTCGTGCGGCACGGCATCATTATGACCGTCGGCGTTTATGCCATCGCCACCGGCGAGAACCGGATGGCCGAATTGCAGACGCAGGTGATACAGACGTTGTCCGCCCACAAAGAGATAGTCCAGGTTCACGGCTTCTACTATTCGGAGCGCGACAAGATGCTCTCCGTCGATGTGGTCCCCGACATCTCCGTCCACGATGACGCCGCCCTCATCGCGCAGCTCACCGCCAAGATACAGCCCTTAGTGCCGGAAATGCAGGTGGTCGTCGTGGTGGACCACAATTACAGCGAGTGAGAAATGCTATTCGCTTTTTTTGCGAACTTTGAAAAAAAGTTATATCTTTGCAGCCTGAAATCATCCAAGGTATGGAAGTGATATTTGAGAAATACGGAGCTTATCCGACACATCCGGGCGAAGTTCTCAAGGACGAAATTGAAAAACGCGGTATCAGTCAGCGCCAGTTGGCCGAAAGTATGGGGTTGACTTATTCAGTAGTCAACGAAATCCTTAATGCCAAACGTCCGTTGACCGCCAAAACGGCACTGATGTTTGAGGCCGCTCTTGACGTGCCAGCCGATTCGCTTATGTATCTTCAGATGAAATATAATATGCAGACAGCGCGGAAGGATTCTTCCATACTGGATATGCTGAAAAACATCAGAAAAGTGGCTGCCGTGTTATAAAAAAACTGTAAACCATAACTTGTTTCAAATGCGCTGAAAGATGGGGCACAACAGAAAAGACGGCAAGCCGCCGCTATACAGGAAGGTGAACAAGCGGATGCACAACGGATGGTCTTGGTATAAAATCGTCGGGAAAAAACGTTATCGTTATGAGCGGGGTAAAAAACAAGATGTCTTGCCAGAGCATTCGCCTATCAAGAAACATAATTCATATAGGACTGGCTATGATTATACACCACTAATCAAGTTTCTCCACGCAAATGTCGGCCAACCTTGGGATGAAGTGTACCGGGAGTGCGTCTCGCGCTTGGACAGCCCGAAACCTTTGACGTGGATGGTAGTGAATGTAAATGAACGTGGTCTCGTGGTGAACAATCACTTAGGCGCTGATTTGCCCAAATGGTGTTCTGAAGGCGGTGAAGAAAGCTACTGGTCTACGTTGTGGGTGGATGATGACGGCATTTTGCAGTTTGTGGATAAGGATTTTACCATAATGGATGTTTACAAAGAGGACTGGGAGGCTCGCTATCCAAGAGAGCTTACGCAGTCGTGGAACGGCAAGCCGGTGTGGCCGGAGAGTGCTGTGAAACAGGAAGAAGAGTAATCTTCATTTTCACAGCCGTTTGCCGAAGAAACCATTAGTGAAATCGCCCGAAATCACGGGTTGTATTGCAACCCGTGATAGTGGTTACAACAAAACTGTTGCGCGCAAACAACATTTTTTTTGAAAAGTGCTGCATTTGCGCAACAATTTCTTACTTTTGCAATCCAAATAAAAGGAATTATGCTGACCGTCCGCCATATCCGCCATTGGTACGAGCCGAAGCTGCCCCACGCCGTCTTCATCAACGGGTTTTTCGTCGGGATGATGAGGGACCATGACCTGCGCATTGAGGTACCGCCCGGAACATACAGTCTTAAAGTGCAGTTCGGAGGCCCGCTGCGTTTGGGGAAAAGCGGCAAGAGCATCGACCTGTCACTGTCGTCCACCGCGCAGGTGGAGATTCCGCAAAACGGCGAGGTTCTCTGCACCTTCCACGACCGCGAACGGCTCTGGAACATCCTGTTCGACATCGACCTCGTGTTATGGGTGGTCTCCTGGTTCGTCACCATGCCTCCGCTCTACAAGATTCTTTCCAATGTCTTCTTTGTGATTTGGCTGGTGCGGTTGGTGGTGATACGGAAGCGGTATTATAAGATAGGTTGTACAAATACCCAATAAATATGAACGCTTCAGAATATATTCAGAAACTTGGCCTTGAGCCACATCCCGAAGGCGGCTATTACCGACAACTGTTCGGTAACGACGAAACAGGCGACAAAGCGGTCTCCACCATCTATTATATGCTGACCGCCAACGATATGTCGGCGTTCCACCGTCTGCACAATATGGTGGAAATTTGGTATTTTCACACAGGCGAACCCCTCAATATCTATGTAATCGACCCAGACGGGACACTGGTCGTCCATCAACTTTCAGACCAAAATGAGATGCAGGTGATTATCTATCCGGAACAGTGGTTCGCTGCTGAAATACCGTCCAAGCGCGGTTTCTGCCTCGTCGGGTGCGCCGTCGGCCCGGCCTTCCGTTTCGAGAATTTCGAGTTGGCCAAGAAGGAGGAGTTGCTGAAACTGTACTCTCAGCACGGTGAATTGATTGAACGAATGTGCAAACAGTAACCCTGAATTCATTTTGAAATTTTTCTTTTGAATATCATAGTTGCATTTTTAATTCCGATAGTGCGCAGGGAGCAATGATATAAAAAAATCTGATTGTGCATAGATAGCTCATAATATTATTCAGAATAATCTCTTTAAGTCTTGCAAAAAAACGGTATGATAATCTGCGTTAATCTGCGTGGTCTGCGGGACAATTATATGCCCGCCGAACTCGCAGAAATACGCAGACAAGGTATTTACAAGATTCAAGGGGATAATTCATATTTATTTTGAAAAAGTGTTGCCTGTGCGCAACAATTTTGATTATTTTTGCACCATTGAATTGAGACGAATTGATTTGTAATGAGTAAAACGAATACATATATCTGCCCTGTGTGCGGTTACGACAAGATGTCTGAACCGCCGTGTGACGATTTGGGATATCCAACATACGTTATTTGCTCATGCTGTGGTTTTGAATTCGGGTTCGACGACGAATCCAAGGGACTCTCATTTTCAGAATATCGGCAGCGATGGATAAACAACAGATTTCCCTTTTTCTCTGTCAAGAAGAAGCCAACAAATTGGAATGAACGGGTTATGAGACGGCAGCTGGAAAATATTGGCAAGTAAACAACATTGCATTTTTGTTTTTATAAGACAAGTAAAGAAACAACATTCTATGATCGACCAAATTATCGAATACAACAAAACTTTCGTGGTGCAGAAAGGCTACGAAAAGTATCTCACCGACAAGTACCCCGACAAGAAGTTGGCGGTATTGTCATGTATGGACACCCGACTGACAGAACTGCTACCGGCAGCCCTCGGTCTGAAGAACGGTGATGCCAAGATTATCAAGAATGCTGGAGGCTTGGTGATTTCTGCTTTCGACTCTGCCATGCGTAGCCTTATCGTAGCTATTTACGAACTGGGGGTAAAGGAAATCATGGTGGTGGCACACTCGCATTGCGGAGCCTGCCACATGAGTTATGACCACTTCCACCATGAGATGATTGCCCGTGGCGTGAAGGATGAAACGCTCGACACCATCCGCAAGTGTGGCATCGACTTAGACCAGTGGTTGGAGGGCTTCAAGGACACACCGACCTCTGTCCGCAAGACCGTTGAGACCATCAAGACCCATCCGCTGGTGCCGAAGGACATCGTGGTTCGTGGGTTTATCATTGATTCAGAAACTGGAGCATTAGAGGAAATACAATGAAAGATTCGATTAAGAGAGAGCAGAGTAAGCTCGCTCATTCTGCCGAACGTGAGAATCTTCGCCCAAAGGGCAAGAAGATAATAAACCCTTGGCGCAACCACGAAGGGTATAATTGTTTCGGTTGCAGTCCTGACAATCCCATTGGGCTTCACATGGAGTTCTATGAGGATGGTGACTATATTG
>ONQE01000057.1 GCA_900319925.1 uncultured Bacteroidales bacterium
GATGTGCTCGGCGTGCCCGCGTTGGCTTTCTCCCTCGGTATGTTCATCCCGTTGCAGCTCAACATCCCGTTGTTGGTCGGCGGTTTCCTCGCCTGGTTGGTGAAGACCCGCAGCCAAGACGAGGCCATCAACAAGAAACGCGCCGAGAAAGGCACGCTCCTGGCTTCCGGTCTGCTCGCCGGCGGCGCCATCATGGGTGTCCTCAGCGCCATCCTGAAATACGCCGGCATCGAACCCACCTTCATGGCCGACTACATCGGCTCCCCGATGTACAACATCCTGGCTGTCGTGATGTTCGCCGGCCTCTGCGTCTATCTCGTCCTCCACGCCATGCACACCGAAAAAGACGTGTGACTTGTGACTTGTGACGTGTGACTTGTGACGTGTGACTTGTGACTTGTGACGTGTGAAATAAGCCCCAAATCCCAAATCAAAAGTCATAAATCAAAAGTCATAAATCAAAAGTCATAAATCATAAGTCATAAATCATAAGTCATAAATCATAAGTCATAAGTCATAAGTCCTAAGTCAATAAACCATAACCCTTAACCCTTAAACCTTAAACCTTAAACCATGCATATAGCCGTCGCCGGAAATATCGGATCCGGAAAAACCACTTTGACAGGGATGCTGGCCAAGCATTACGGATGGGACGCCCTCTACGAGAGTGTGGAGGACAACCCCTATCTCGCCAGCTTCTATCAGGATATGCAACGCTGGTCGTTCAATATCCAAATCTATTTCTTGAACAGCCGCTTCCGCCAGGTGCTAGACATCCGCCAGCGCAAGAAAGATGTCATCCAGGACAGGACGATCTACGAAGACGCCTACATCTTCGCGCCGAACCTGCACCGTATGGAGTTGATGGCCTCTCGCGACTTCGAGAATTATGCCTCGTTGTTCGAGCTGATGAAGAAGTTCCTGCAACCGCCGGATCTGCTCATCTACCTCAAAGCCGACGTGGAGACGCTCATCTCCCAGATCCTCAAGCGCGGGCGCGCCTACGAGGGCGACATCAGCCTGTCGTATCTCGAGAATCTCAACAAGCTGTACAACAATTGGATAGACAGCTACGACGACGGCAAACTCCTCGTGGTTGACGTCAACAAGCTGAAATTCGCTGAGAAGCCCGAGGATTTCGGGGTGATCATCGAGAAGATAGACACGGAATTGTACGGACTTTTCAAATGAGAGATTTCAACGTTTTCGGCATCATCCCCGCCCGCTATGCCTCCTCGCGGTTTCCGGGCAAGCCGTTGGCGCTCATCCAAGGGAAGCCGATGGTGCAGTGGGTGTATGAGCGCGTGCAATCCTCCGAGGTCAGGGAACTTGCCGTGGCCACGGACGACGAGCGCATCGCGGAGTGTGTGCGAGGCTTCGGCGGCAGGGTGGTGATGACCTCCCCCGACCATGCCTCCGGCACCGACCGCTGCGGCGAGGCGGCGGAGGCTATGTCTCCCTCCGACAACGACGTGGTGATCAACATCCAGGGCGACGAGCCGCTGATCTCCCCGAAGGAGATACACCTTCTGGCAAGTGCCTTCGAGGACCGTTCCGTGCAGATCGCCACCTTGGTGAATCCCTTCCGCGACGAAGCGCTGCTCCACAATCCCAACGTGGTGAAGGTGGTGAAGGCGAAGAATGGCAACGTGCTCTATTTCAGTCGTCTGCCGATTCCCTATCTGCGCGAAGGCGGCGCTGCCCCGACGCAGTACTACCGCCATATCGGGGTTTACGCCTATCGTTACGGCGTGCTCCGGCAAATTGTGCAACTTCCGACCTCCGAACTTGAGAACAGCGAGAAACTCGAACAGCTCCGCTGGCTCGAAAACGGCTACACCATCCGCGCCCTCGAATGCGACTACCAAGGCATCGGCGTGGACACCCCCGAAGACTTGTCGAAATTAGTAATTAGCAGTTAGTAGTTAGTAGTGGCCTTGAAGAAACTTCATACGATGCGCAAATAACATTTAACCCGTTACCCCCCTAACTCCTAACTCTTAACTCCTAACTCTTAACTCTTAACTTTTAACTCTTAACTTTTAACTCTTAACTTTTAACTCTTAACTTTTAACTCTTAACTTTTAACTCTTAACCCTTAACCCTTAACTCTTAACCCATAAACCTTAAACCTTAAACCTTACTCCCCAATGATCCCCTACATCCTAAAAGCCCTGCAAAACAAGGATCACGTCTTCATAGAGCGGCTCGGCGAGTTCCGGCTGCAGATGAGGCACGCAGAAATAAAGAAGGACAAACTGTATCCTCCTTACAACGAGGTGGTCTTCTCGCCGGATGACAGCGGGGAGAACAATTTCGCGTTGGCCGATTTGGTCAGCCGCGAGAGGCAGTGCCTCTTCACAGAAGCCAATGAGCAGATCAATGCTTGGGTGGAAGAGCTCCTCGCCGCCTTGCAGCATAACAAGTCGGTTACCTACGAAGGTTTCGGCACTTTTATGCTTGACAAAAAGGGGAACCTCTCGTTCGACAATGAGATCATCCCGCAGTTGAACAGCCTTTTCGAGGGGATGGTGCCCATCGACCTCGCCACCCCAGTAGTGGCGGCCGTCGAGGAGGATGAGGCTTCGGAAAATGATGTTGAGACGGAGAAGGTGGAGGAACCGGTCGTGGAACCCGAACCCGTTAAGGAACCCGAACCCGTTGTGGAGCCTGAACCCGAAGTTGAACCCGAACCTGTTGAGGAACCCGAACCTGTTGAGGAACCAGTCTATGTTGCGGAGCCCGAACCTGTTGCGGAGCCCAAACCTGTTGTCGAACCGGAGCCGGTCGTGGAGCCTGAACCGGTAGTGGAACCCGAACCGATTGAGGAACCCGAACCTGACGAGGAAAAGGAGGATGATACGCCCAAGGACAATGATAAAGATGAGGATGACGAAGAAGATGAAGATGAGGACGAGGACGACGATGAAGACGACGAAGACGATGAAGACGATGAAGACGACGAAGACGATGACGATGGCAAAAAGCACCGCCATCTTGCGTGGCTGTGGATACTGCTGTTGCTGCTGGCAGTGTTGGGTGCGTTGGGATTCGTATTCAGAGACCGCCTGACGCAGTGCTATCATCAGTGGAAAGAGAAAAAACAACCCGTGGAGCAGGTGGTCACGGCGGACAACACCTCCGACGAGACCGTCGCGCAACCGGAAGCGGCCGAGGAGCCTGTCGCTGCCGAGCCCGAAACCGTGGAGGAACCCGTTCCCGAGACTTACACCCCCGAAGTGATCAAGAAGACGGCCGACGGCAAGTACGACTATGTCCGTTTTGAGTCCGGTCACTACTACGCGATTGCGGGCAGTTTCCCCGGCGAGGCCGACGTGGAGCGGCACATCCGCCAGAAGAATCTCGACCAGTATTCGCCCGTGATTGTGAAACAGGACGGCGTGAAGAACTTGCGCGTCTGCATCGGCATCTTCGATACGGAAGAGGAAGCGGAGCAGTTCGCGAAGGGCGTCAGTTCTCAATATTGGGTGCTGAAATAGTTAGTAGTTAGCAGTTAGTAGTTAGCAGGTCAATGTCGAAAATAAACATCAAACAGCATATTCCGAACACCATCACTTGTCTGAACTTGGTGTGCGGGTGTTTTTCCATCATGTCGTCGCTGAACGGCAACCTGACCTTTGCGGCCATCTGGATTGTGACGGCGGCGGTGTTCGACTTCTGCGACGGCCTCAGTGCGCGCCTGCTGCACGTTACCTCCGCCATCGGCAAGGAGCTCGATTCGCTCTCCGACGTGGTCTCTTTCGGGGTCGCGCCGACGATGATCGCCTATAAGTGGTTGACAATCTGCTTTCTGCAGATGCCGTCGGCTGCGCAGACACCGTTCGCCCATTATATGACGTATTGGGTGTTCCTCGTCCCCGCCTTGTCGGCAGTGCGTTTGGCAAAGTTCAACCTCGACACAAAGCAGACGGAGAACTTCATCGGGATGCCGACACCGGCGAACGCGTTGTTTCTCGGTTTCATTCCGGCGGCGGCCGAGCATATCGCCATCCTCAACAACTTTTGGGTGGTGCTTCTCTTTGCTGTCTTTTTCGCCATTCTGCTGGTGAGCCCCATCAACATGATTTCGTTGAAGTTCAAGAATTTCAAGTTCAGCGGCATGAACATCGCACGCTATCTGATTTTGCTGATAGGCATCATCCTGCTCATTGTTTTCAAGTTGGGCGCGTTCCCGTTGATTATCTTCGGGTACCTGCTCATCTCCATCTTTTATCATACATTAACGAATCTTGAAGTGATATGAAATACGATTCTTTGGCATTGTATTGCGGCTCCTCGGTGGGCAACAAGCCCGAATATGCGCAAGAGGCGGCTCGATTTGGCGAGATGTGCGCACGAAAGTCGTTGACATTGTACTACGGCGGCGGTTCCATCGGTCTGATGGGGGCGGCCGCGAACGCTTCGCTCGCCTTAGGCGGGAAGGTCATCGGTGTCGCGCCCGACTTCTTCACAAAAGGGGAAGTCCTGGCCACGAACATCACGGAAATGATCTTGGTGAAGACCATGAGCGAACGTAAGCAGCTCTTGGAAGAGAAGGCCGACGCTTTCGTCGTCTTCCCCGGCGGCTACGGCACGATGGACGAACTCTTTGAGATGGTCACCGACGCCCAGCTCGGGATGCACTTCAAACCGATAGCCATCTACAACTATTTGGGATTCTACGACTTGCTGATTCAACAGTTGGACAAGTTCCTGCAAGAGGGCTTCCTTCGTCCGTTCCATCACAGTCTGCTGATTACCGCCTCCACCTTGGATGAGCTTTTCCGCAAATTGGATGCTTACGAGAATACCAACGACCATACCTGGCTGGAGAAAATCAAACGTTAAAACCTTGGAAATATGCAATTTAAAGACGTATTGGTGGATGCTGCCTTCAAGCAGAAATTGATTGACCTCGCCCGAGAGGGTCGTTCGGCACACGCGCAGTTCTTCCTCGCTCAGCCCGGCAGCCACGCGCTCGCCTTGGCCGTTGCACTCGGTCAATACCTCTGCTGCGAGAATCCGGGTGAGCATGACTCTTGCGGCGAGTGCCCGTCCTGCAAGCAGTATGCCAAATTGTCACATCCCGACCTGCATCTCTACTTCCCCAACTGCACGACCAAGTCCGTGAAGAAAGATCCCGACTCGAGCCAGTTCCTCAACGAATTCCGGGATTTTGTGCTGCAGAACGACTTCTATGTCGATATCAACGGCTGGCTGAATGTCTTGGAAGGCGAGAACAAGCAGGCCACGATCAACACCCGCGACTGCTCTGACATCCTCCGCCATAACAGCACCCAGTCGCACCAGGACGGCTGCAAGGTCTATATCCTCTGGTGTGTGGACCGACTCTACCATTCTGCCGCCCCGAAATTGCTGAAGACGCTGGAGGAACCGGAGTCCAACTCGGTGTTCATCTTGATTTCGGAAGAACCGGACAAAATTTTGAATACTATTCTGTCGCGCACGCAGCTTGTGAAAATTCCTCGTTTGAGTGATTCGGTTATCGCCGAAAAACTCCAGCAAGCTTACCCGGATTTAACCCCCGACAGGGCTTCCGACATCGCTATTTTGGCCGACGGCAATTACAAGAAGGCGATGCATATCGTGACCGATGATGAGGATCAACGCCTGCTTTTGCAGCAATTCGAGACTTATTTCGACAGTTTGATGGCTTTTGCGCAGAAAAAGTACCTCGCCGAGGTGCAATACGACCAAGCACAGGCCGTTGTGGCCGAGGTGGTGGCTGCGGGGCGTGAATATCAGAAGCAGTTCCTTCAGTTGATGTTGCGGATGTTGCGCAATATGCTGATGCAGAATACCAACAATGTAAGTTTGCTGAAGGTCACCCACCAGGAGCAATCCGTCATCGGCAAATATCGCGGAGTCCTTCGTCTTAAGCAGATCACCACGATGACCGAGCTTTGCAACAAGGCGTTGTACCATATCACCCGCAACGGAAACACCGCCCTCGTCCTCACCGATCTCTATTTCCAATTGGCCGAAGCTGTTAAGGGTTAAGGGTTATGGGTTAAGGGTTCGATTCCCAATTCACAAATCACAAATCACAATTCACAAATCACACAATAAAGGCACGGTTTTTGCGTTAGGGAGACCGTGAATTTTATGAATATGAAACGTAATATCCTTTTGTTTGTCGCGCTGTTTGTATTCGGCGCATCTTGCTATGTGCATGCACAAGACGAAATGGTTTGTACGGCCAAAGCACCTTCGGAAGTCGTTGTGAACCAACAGTTCCAATATACCGTGACCACCTCAGAGAAAGGCACGATCCTGGACACTGATTTCGGGAAATTCGAGTTTGTCGGTGGACCGAGCATGGGGTCGAGCACGTCGATTTCCATAGCGAACGGACGTACTGAGCAGAGCACGCAATATACTTATACATACGTGCTTACCTGCTCCCGCGAGGGTACGTACACCATCCCTGGTGTCTCCGTTTCGGTTGACGGCAGGGTAGTGAAGAGCAATGCCGTGGAGGTCAAGGTGGTGAAGGCCGGCAAGCAGCAGCCGAGCCAGCAGGACGACCAGTCGGGCTTCTTCCATTTCGACTTTCCCGATTTTGGGGACTTCTTCGGCAACGACCGCCGTCAGCAACAACCCCAATCAAAGTCGGAACGTGTTGAATACAAAGGCGATATCAAAAAGGAGGATATGTTCGTGAAGGCTGAGATTTCGCAAACCGAGGCCTGGCAGGGCGAAGCGGTGGTGGTCACGCACAAGCTCTACATCAAGCAGGATATCCGCGGCTATGACATCGCCCGTGCCAACTACGCGGCCACCGATGCGTTCTGGCTCGACCGCCTCGACAACAGCTATAGCGAGGAATCGACCGAGACCGTCAAGGGGGTGAGCTACCACGTCTATACGATTATGCAGACGGCTGCTTACCCGCTGAAAACCGGCAAGGTGACCATCCCGAAACTCGACCTCATCGTGCGTGTCGGCGTGCCCGCCACCGTCCACAATCCCTTCTGGGGTGACATGACGACCACCCGCGCCAAAGACTTCCGTCTGACCGCCAACGAACTGACCCTCAAGGTGAAGCCACTCCCCAATGCCGATAACAACGGCAAAACGGAGATCGTCGGTCACTTCGATATCACCGCTTCCATTAACAAGACCGAAGTCGCCGTCAACCAGCCGGTTACGCTCACGGTGACCATCTCCGGAAACGGCAATCTCCATCACATCACGGCTGACAATCTGGACATCGACTTTCCGTCCGACTGCGATGTCACCTATCCGCGTGTCAGCCAGCGTATCAGCGCCAAAGGCAACTTGGTGACGGGAACCAAGACGTTCCAGTTCACGCTTATCCCGCGCTCCGAGGGTGAGTATTACATCCCGAATGCTATGTTCATTTACTATGATGATGAAAGACAGGGCATTATGGCTATCACCTCGAAGGATTTCCACTTCGATGTGAAGCCCGGGAATACCCCGATACACAAGGACGAAGGGGAAGATTCCCCGACGAAGCCGAAAGGGAAAGTGTATAAGATTTAGTTTAAGGTTTAGGGTTTAAGGTTTAAGGGTTAAGGTTTAAGGGTTAAGGAGTCGATTGTGAGGGTGAATGATTATTCGCCCTTTATTTTATTTGTATGTAGGATAACCCTTTTGTCGTTCCAAAGCGTGCAACCGAACAGATAACACGCATTCCCATCCTTGATTTTCAGGACCTTACGCAACTCTTCCGTTGTCATTGGGAAGTTGCGCACGGTGATGCTGGCACTGGCGAGATGCGAAAGTTCCTTGCCCGTTTTGCGTGGGTGGAACTCGTGGACGTCCTCGATGCGGAAGATGCGGCCTGGGAAGCCTTCGTGCAGTTCGTTGGCGGTGAACAGGTTGGTGTTCTTCGCTAATTTCGCGATTTGGAATTGTTGCGACAGGGCGTTGAAGATACCTGCCTTCATCACTGCGGCGTTGGGTTCGTAGAGATAGGCACCTAATGCTGTGGCGATGCGGGGCGGGGTGGTGCGCTCGGTTTCCAAGGTGGTTTCAACACTTAAGGCCTTTATCTTGTTGATATCCACGGCAATGATGGTCGGGTCCGTTGTAGAGTCGTGCCATGGCGCGTCTCTACGAGTCAACAAAAACACCACCTCCTTGCATTCCCCCTCCACGGCTATTACGTGGACGGCGTACGTCTCGGGCATATCCCGCAATGTCTGGAAGATGTCGATCATCGGGGACAGCTTGACCATCAACGTGTTGCATTTCGCCAACAGACGCTCTTTCCATTCGAGAAGGTTGGGAACGCAGTTTTCCAACGCAACCACTTTTCGTCCGTGTACATCGCGGCGCGACGGGTCGAGGTAAATGGTGTCGACGGGTCCGATGTCTGCGATGTGATCTTCCATCGTGCCGTTGATGATATTAACATTGTTGATTTCCAATACTTTGCAGTTGTGTTGAAAAAGTTCGCAGAGTTCCTGTTGCGGTTCCACGTACCAGCCCTTGTCGAACTTCCGGGCGAGGGAGACGGTATCGACCCCGAATCCGCCGCTGAAGTCCGCAAACGATTCCCCTTCCACCAAAGAGGCTTTATAATCAGCTGTTTGCGATGAAGAGCACTGCTCCATGGAGACCTTCTTGGGGTAGAGAACGCCCTCGGTGGCGTACCATTCGGGCAGTTTCTCCCTGGCTTTCTGCCGACCGGCGATCTGTTGCAGCACCACGGCCATATCCACCTGCGGGTCCTTGGAGGGGTGCAGGGCGAGATGGGCCACGTCGTCGGAGGCGTGCGCCGCGATGTACTGTCTGGTTGATTCGTTGATGTTCATTCTTCCTCGCTATAATACACCTTATAGTACTTTCCGCGCTCGTCCTCGCCCTGTTCCACGTGGTCGCGGTTGCCGTCGATGATGATTTGGATCTTGCGGTCGAGGCGGATGACGCGCTTGTAGGAGCGTTGCTGGCGGCGGAAGGCGTAGTCGGAGATGTCGAAGCTGTCGTCGATCACCACGTCGTTCTCCTCTTCGTAGCTTCGTTTGTACTGGCGGAAGCTCTCGATGACCTCGGGCTGTTCGATGACCTCGTTGGCGAACTCCTCCATCTCGAAGGTGTCGTTCTCCTTGAAGAACTCCAAGGAGCGGTTCAGCAGGTCGATCTGGTCGGCTTTGGAGACCTCGAACTGTTCGGGCAGCGCCTTGGTGACGAAGTTCTTGGCCATGGCCATCGCGTTCTGCGTGTTCGCGTAGCCGTCGTTGCGCTGGCGCACGTGCAGGAAGTCGTCCATCCAATATTGCGCCTCGATGCCGCGGTTGGTGTTGTCGACCACGGCCACCACGTAGCCGTTCTCACGTTCCTTGTTGAAGATGAGACACCCTTTGTCGAGCTTCTTGATGTTGATGCCCTGCTCGCTTTCGAGGTTGAAGTTTCCGCCCTCGTGCAGCACCCGCAGGAACGTGTCCTTGTTCTCCGACTTGAACAGTCCGACGGCATCCACGGTGTCGCCGTCCACGATGCAGTCCCGGAAATAGACCGTGTAGAACTCCCCGCCTTTGATTTTCGGGTGGGAGCTCTGCTCGTAGAGGTGTTTGGCGAGGTTCACCGACTGCTCGTGGAGCGAGTCGGGGTCGTCGAAGATCTTTGACGCCGCGCCATAGACCACGTTGAACTCAATGCCGCTGTCGTGGTAGAGTTCGAAGAGTTCTTCGGAGGAGAAGGGGGAGAGGAAATAGTCGGTGAG
Source organism: uncultured Bacteroidales bacterium (assembly GCA_900319925.1). Classification (GTDB taxonomy): domain Bacteria; phylum Bacteroidota; class Bacteroidia; order Bacteroidales; family WCHB1-69; genus F23-D06. The sequence continues at coordinate 9,716 of ONQE01000057.1, forward strand.
CAGCTCGCGCACGCTGTCGGAGAGCTGAAGGCCTTCCTGCGCCAGAACGACCCCTTCCGCCGCTCCGGAATTCCCCACAAGGTGGAGGGATATGTTTTCTATTGTGCTCATAATCAAATACTATCTATGATAAAGCTGTTTATTTTTTTTCACCCTCATTAAGTTCCTCATTTACACCCTCACTTACTCCCTCACTTACTCCTTGTCATGGACAATATAATATCCTCCAGAACTACTGGAACCTTTGTAAACAATTAAACCACACTGTTTTAAATCGGATAAATAGCGTTCAATACTCTTAACGGGTATGCCTGTTTTGTCATTTGCCGTAGCTTTGCTTGTTGTCTATTATCATTCTGCCTTTGTTTACGTTTGTCAGCTGCGTTGCGATGCCTGGGCTGGGATGCCAATTGCGACAAAAGCCACTGCTGTCAGTGATTTTATGCAGCCGTTCATTCGTCCGTGGCCCGATGCCTACAACGTGGCAAAAGTACAAAAATATTCGCTTTCCTTTGTCAGAATCGGACGGAAAATCGTACTGACAATTGGTGTCAGTGGGGTGGTGCGATATTCCCGTTCAACCGACACTCCATTTTTTTCGACAATTCCCCCTTGACAACCGCCCCGTTTTGTTGTATCTTTGCAGCCTGATTTATTATCAAACCTATAAACGAAATTTTAACCGTTATGGAAATTAGAAGATTCGGCTACTATTGGTTAGACACTTGGGTGTTAGCGAATGTGATTCAGCTGGCCACGCAGGATTTCTCTATGCGCTATCTCAATCGCAAAAATGACCCGTGCGGCCGCCAATACGACCAGATGACGCAAGCGGCGCGGTCGGTGCCCGCCAACATTGCGGAGGGGAGCTCGCGCCGCTCCACCTCCAAGGAGACGGAGATGCGGCTCACCGATGTGGCGCGCGCCAGCCTCGCCGAGCTGGCCAACGACTACCTGAACTGGCTGCTGCGCGGGGAGGATGTGCCGTGGTCGGTGAAGTCGGAGGAACATCGGGCTGTCACGGCCGTCCAGCTCAACCCGCCCGCCTACAAGGACGATGTGCAGCATCTGAGCAGCATCCACATCCTGCAACAGAAACGGAAATTCGACCGGTGGCTTCGCTCCGGAGACTCCATCGTGGAGGCCAACTGCCTGCTGGTCCTTTGCAACCGCCTGATCATGATGCTGAGCAAACAGTTGAGCAACCAGCTGGATACTTTCAAAGAGGAAGGCGGCTTCTCAGAGGCCCTCACCGCTGACCGGCTTGCCTACCGCGCGGCGCAAAGCGCCCAAGCGGACGCCCCGAAATGCCCGAAATGTGGCAAACCCATGATCAAGCGAGTTGCCAAGAGGGGATTAAACGCCGGAAACGAGTTCTGGAGCTGCAGCTGTTACCCGGAATGCAACGGGACGAGGAGTTTGAAGGGGTAAGGTCGTGGCATTATCGAAATATCAAAATATCGATTTTTCTTTATTATTGATATTTCGAAGCACCCGTTGCGACCTACAACTCCTTCTCCACCGCATCCTGCATCTTCCCCAGCCAGTGATACGCCGCCTTGAACGTCGGGATGTTGTGGATGATGCAGACCAGCTTGTGGTTGGCCTCCTTGAGCTGCACCACCGGGTGGTTCGCCTGCATGAATAGCAGGAACTTGCCGAATTCGTCGGACTGGAAGTACCGCGACTGCGAGTTGCCGGTGAAGTAGCCGTGGAAGGTCCGCTTCTTGAGGATGATCTTCTCGAAGTGGAGGTCGGCGGCGAGCATCCGCAACGGGATGGTCTGCATCAGCTCCTCGGTCTCGCGCGGCATCGGCCCGAAAATGTCGGTGACCTTCTTGCGGAACTCCTCCAACTTCTGCGGATCCCGGATGGACTCCAGCTCCTTGTAGAGGTTCATGCGCTCGGTGACGTTGGAGATGTACGTGGAGGGGAACAGCGCCTCAATGTCGGTCTCCAACGAGCACTCCCTGCGCAACAACGCGCTGTTGTCGGCCATCTGCAGGTCGCCAAGTCCTTCGTCGCCAGCGTCTTTCATCTCCTGGATGGCCTCGTTGAGGATTTTCTGGTACATGTCGTAGCCCATCTCGTTGATGAAGCCGCTCTGGTCGGCGCCGAGGATGTCGCCGGCACCGCGGATGTCCAAGTCGCGGAGGGCGATGTGGATGCCGCTGCCGATGTCGCTGAACTGCTCGATGGCCTGCAACCGCTTGCGAGCTTGGTCGTTGAGGGTGTCCCACGGCTTGATGAAGAGGTAGCAGTAGGCCTTTTGGTTGTTGCGGCCCACACGCCCGCGCAGCTGGTGCAACACGTTCAACGCGAAGTTCTGCGCGTCGTTGATGATCATCGTGTTGGCGTTCACGATGTCCAAGCCGGACTCCACAATGGTGGTGGAAACCAGCACGTCGTAGTCGCCGTTGATGAACTGCGTCATGATCTTCTCCAGCTGGTCGCCCTCCATCTGTCCGTGCCCGATGGCAATCCGCGCCTTCGGAACCAGTCGTTGAATTAACCCTGATAATTCCTTGATGGTCTGTATCTTGTTGTGAACGACGAAGACCTGTCCGCCGCGGTCAAGCTCGTACTGGATGGCGTCGCGCAGGATGTCCTCGTCGAAGACGTGCACCTGCGTGTCGATGGGCTGGCGGTTGGGCGGGGGCGTGGTGATGACGGAGATGTCTCGGGCCCCGATGAGCGAAAACTGCAGCGTGCGCGGGATCGGAGTCGCCGACATCGTGAGCGTGTCGATGGTGGTGCGCATCTCGCGGATCTTCTCCTTCGCCGCCACCCCGAACTTCTGCTCCTCGTCGATAATCAGTAATCCCAAATCCTTGAATACCACGTCTTTGCTCAACAAACGGTGCGTGCCGATAAGGATGTCCACTTTGCCCTCCTTGACTCTTTTCAACGTCTCTTTGATCTCCTTCGTGGTGCGGAACCGGTTGATATAGGCGATGTTGCACGGCATGTTGGCCAAACGTTCGCTGAAGGTGTAGTAGTGCTGCATGGAGAGCACAGTGGTGGGCACCAGCACGGCCACCTGCTTGCTGTCGCACACGGCCTTGAACGCCGCGCGGATGGCGATTTCGGTTTTGCCGAAACCCACGTCGCCGCAAATGAGGCGGTCCATCGGGTGGTCGCTCTCCATATCGGCCTTCACCTCGGCCAAGGTCTTGATCTGGTCGGGGGTGTCTTCGT
>ONQE01000066.1 GCA_900319925.1 uncultured Bacteroidales bacterium
GGAAAGTTTGCTGAAACAAGAAGCCACCAACAGAACCCTAAGAGACGACCCTATTACACCCCGATATGCAATGTCGGGTTTTTATATTAGGGCTGACAGATTCTTATGTGTAATTTGATAACGGCATAGGATCTTTGGATTTTGGCAAAAAGAAAAGCCGTCGCGAGGAGAAGGCTTGCGGCGGCTTTCATAAAACAATGTTTTGGGAGATTTGTCACTCAAACGCATTTTCCCATCTCAAACGCCTCTTGTAGCTTGGCGTTGCCTTCAATCTCTTTCGGGCCGCCCACGCCGCCGCAGAAGATATGGCCTTTGAGCGCGGACTTGCCGTAGCAGTCGATCCAGCCGGTGAGGCCGCCCTCGGCGCGCCTGGGCACGAACTCCTCGTTCTCGGCCGCGGTGGTCAGCAGATAGACGTCGCGGAACTTGTAATCCTTGGGGTACATCGCGTTCATGCGGTCGATGAGGGTCTTCATCTGGCCGCTCATCTCGTAGTAGTAGATGGGCGTGGCCCAGCAGACCACATCGGCGTTGAGCACGCTCTCCATGATGGCCGGCACGTCGTCCTTGAAGACGCACGCGCCCGTCTTCTGGCACGACAGGCAGCCGACGCAGAACTTGATTTCCTTGCCTCTGAGCGAGACAAACTCCACTTGATGCCTGGCGGCTTCCGCGCCCTTGGCAAACTGCTCCGCCATCGCGTGGCTGTTCGAGCCCGCGCGGAGACTGGTTGAAATTACGATGACTTTTTTCATATCTATAAATCGGTATTTGTTTTATTGCTTCTTATAAAAAGGACAGCGATTTCCAATACATTGATTGTTTTGTTTAGAGTGCTCGCATACCACAATCGGTTTTTCCATTTCCACAGCGAAATGCTCCTTGACAAAATCTATGGCGGACAAAATGGACAGATAGGAATCGCGCTTACAACAACGAGGCCCGCCGATATCGCCAATTTCACTCAATGACTTTGCCGTCATCTTGTGAGACAAAGCAAATGGTTCCTTTGTCAATGGTGTGGATTTGGAGATGATAGAGATGAACATGCCTGAGCTGATTCCTGCACCGCAAGCACCCCAGAAGCCACAAGCCCCTCCCGGCACACACTTTCCACGATTCATCATTTCAGAGAGTGCCTGTTGAAGGTCTATCTGCCCTCCGGCATTCTTGTAGGCTGTCAACAAGGCAGCACCTACCATAACGTGATGTTCAGGGCCATGTATATGACAGAACGGCAAGGCCATCATCTGCTTGATGATATGGACAGGGTCTTTCGATGTCTCTTTGAGGCAAAGGCCAACAATAGTGTCAAGTCCTGCCGTATGGCAGTCGTTGCAGACATAATGGCCTTTAACGCAACGAGTCTTGCTATTCTCTTTTTTATGGCAGATGGCACACTCCATCAGTTCATCGACTTCCAGATATTCCAACTGCGCCTTGCATATCAAACATTCCTCTTTCATGAATTCCTATTGGTTTTATTTATTGAGTGTTTTTTTTGTCAATTACCCATTGGCCTGTTTTATCGGGACCTTCTTCACCGCCCATGACGAAATGTTGGGTGTAGAAACTGTTTTTGATTAATTACCATTTTTGTTATTCCGTCAACAATTCCCCTTCCGCCACCACCGCCGCGGTGCCGCCGACATAGATTGTGCCGTCGGGGGTGACGCGCGTGGCGACTACCGAAGGCCGGCCCATTGCCTCGCCTTGCAGGAAGGAGAAGTCGCCCGTCGGGGGGATACAGCCGTTCTGCTGGAGATAATGGGTCAAGGAGGCGTTGGCGGTGCCGGTGGCCGACTCCTCGGGAACACCATACAGCGGCCCGAAATCGCGCACGTGGGCGGTGTGGCCGTCGTTGCCGAAAGCGAAGACGTGGAAGCTGACGGCGTTGTGCTTTTCCGTCACCGCGCTGATGGCACTCATATCAAGAGGAAGACGGTTGAGCGTTTCAACATCACTGACCTGAATCATGAAGTCGGGCAAACCGGTCGAGACAATCATCACCGGCAACGCCGGAGTGTAGTCGCAAATGCCAAGCGCACGATAGACCTCCTCGGTGTCCTCGATGGTTTTCAGGACTTCGGACGCGGTCATCTGCATCAACACCCGCGGTCCCGCCTCGACATGGATATCGCCGGCTTTTGCGTGACAGAGGCACTGGCCCGTGATGCCGAGCACCCGATGCATCAGGGCAAACGAGGCGATGGTGGCGTGTCCGCACAGATCCACCTCGGCCATCGGGGTGAAGTAGCGGACGGTGAACTCTTTCTCGGAATCCCGTCTCACAAAGGCCGTCTCCGAATAGCGCAGCTCGGCGGCGATTTGCAGCATCAGTTTCTCAGGCGGGAAAACATCCCCATCGAGGAGCACCACCCCGGCAGGGTTCCCGCCGAAGGGCTGGTCGGTGAAAGCGTCAACGATGTAGTATTTCATATCTTGAACTTGTTTTATTGTCGTTTTTATTCGTTTGCAAATGGGAAACTAATAGTCCAACAGCCGGCCGTAATCGTTCCATTCGCCGAACATCTTTCCTTTTTTCGTCTCTTCGACGAGGTGGGCGAGGGCTTGCTGGTACATCTGAGCGTCCCTCTTCTTGTAGAAGGCCACGTTGTAGGCGCGGATGCGCTGGTACAGGGGCGGGAAGGACTTGAACTTCGTCCACGCCTGCGCTGCCTTCAACGCTGCTTCCACGTCCTTGTCGATGCGGAAGCTGCGCGCGCCCATCGGGGGCAGCACCCGTCGTCCGGCATCGGTCATCCGTCCCAACTTCTCCAACCGCCGCGCACGTTCCTTGTTCAGCTCCGACCAGGGACTGTTGTGCTTTCGTGGCGTGAAGCACTGCATCAGCACCCCGTCGAGGGGCTTCTGACGGCTGTCGATCCACCCGAAGCAGAGCGCCTCCTCCACCGCGTCGAGATACCAGAACGTCCCGTCATCAGTGGGGCGACCGCGTTTCACGCACACCCAACACGCTTTCTCTGTCGCGTGGTGGGTTTCAAGCCATTGGCGAAACTCGTTCCGGGTCCGTATGTCAAGGATGTTTTGTTCTTCCATAAGAAAGTGTTGGTGACTTCGTGTTGGTGAGTAAATGTTGGTGAGTGAATGTTGGTGAGTGAAACATTCTTCACACACTTGTTTTTCTTCTTTTTTAACATGCGAAACTTGAGTCAAAATAATTTTTCAATCAGAGGGTCGATAAGGGCATCCGTCCATCCTGGAAAAATCCAAAAGAAAAGGATGATAATGCTGAAACCAACCACCCCGCAGATATTGACAAATTTTTGTGATGGTTTTTTGCCCGTCACCATTTCATAGAACGCAAAGATAATGCGACCGCCATCCAGTGGAAAAACAGGTAAGAAGTTGAAAACGGCCATGATCAACGAGACTAACGCGATGGCTGCGCAATTATAATACCAACTTGAAGGCATGTAGGGCAAAAGAGGATATACAATGAGAAAGGTCGCGCAATTGAACATTACCCCACCGGCATCGATGAGTAACCTCTGCCAGGCAGGTTTGTCGTCTATGTAGGGGGAAGTGCCGGTAGTGTACTCGCCGGGAAGATCTTCTTTGGCATCGTCCACGGCATCGGTGGGGCGCTCCTTGAAGACCGTGAAGCCGCCCAGAGGCAGTGTGCCGAGACTCCATTTGATGTTGCGCCATGAGCTTCCGCCTGCAACCTGTTTGGGCTTATAGCTTACAAAACTCAATAAAAACACTTGCATCTCCTCAATGATGCAACCGAATGATTTTCCGATGATTACATGCCCCAATTCGTGGATAACGACCACAATAATTAATGACAACAGAACAATTAACGAGTTCCAACCATCGAACAACCAGAAATAGCAAATCGCTACGCCGATGATTAGTTTGAACCAGCTGAATGAAAAACCGTTTTCCAGGCTTTGGGAATCTTCATCGTTGGGGATGATGTCTATTTCGTCATTGTTCATTTTGCTGAAAATAAGATTGAAATTTTACTTTGACGTTATTCGATTTTGCTGCGCAAAAATACGAATTTTAATTGAAAGTTGATGGGTGAATGTTAACACTTTATTCATATCGCTTGTTTTTTGAGTTTGCAAAGATAGTAAAATAACACTCTGCAAAATGCAATCTTTAGTACTTTACTGCTGCAGCGACTTTGCCTTTGAGGAGTTTGCGCAGCTCGCATTCCAGTTTGGCGGCGGCGAAATTCGGTGTTGAGTTCCGGAAGTGCTGCACCAGCATACGGTTGCGCTGGTGTTTTTCAAGCAGCGCGATGCCTGTTTGGTAGTCTTTCCCGTTGGTGAGCCATTGTAGTATATCGTCCATATCTTCGTCTTTTGGAGCAAAGATAGGCGTTTATAAACGAAAAACATAGGACATGAAAAAACGCAGTCGTGCTGTTTGACCGCGTTTTTGTTTACCTTAATACCGCGACAACGATTGCGGTTATGAGGACGCAAGGACGAAATTCGAGCGGAAAGCGTGCCCGGTCGCTCAAAAGAAAAAAATTAGACTTCAAGCCATCATTAGTTTAACGTACCCGAAATATCAGGTCATAAAAACATATAGCATTTTTTCAGTTTTCCGCGGCCTGGCACTTTTTATTCAACAACTTCAGCTCTGCTATCAAGTTCAGGTATTCAGAAGAAAAGAGGTAATCGATTTCATGACAGATTCGTTTGCTGTATACTTTTTTCCCTTTGGAATAGCATGTGATGCCAATCACGGGTTGACTGGTTTCCACATTCTCACTGTTCTTCCTTATTATGGGTGAGTTGTCAAAAAAGGCGGCTTTTATCATTTGTAGAATGTTCGCCGCTGTCGTATCGGAAAGCAGATAGGTACAAACATTCCCGTATTCTTTGTCGCCAATGGTTATCGTCTCTTTTGACTTTAGGTAATTAAAATCAAAAGAACATAATTCGTCGAGATAATACATTTCAATACGGTCGATGGTTCGGAAATTGACATTCGATTGGGCAACCACCTGAGTGAAAAGGCAAAACGACAACAATATAGGGAAAAATCTTTTCATATATGACAACTATAAGTTTTAACGCACTCGAAATGTCAGGTCATAAAAACTTGTAAAATGGTACTTTTTGTGAATCATATTATTACAACGATTTTTGTCTAAAAAAAATTGTGCGACTTCGCATTTTTTGAACTTCTCAATTAACGGTGCAAAAATAAAAAAAAGCCGTCACAATCTGCAACGGCTTTCAAAAACGGATCAAACAGCCGAAAATGCGATTTTGGGTTATCGGGTCACTTGGTCGTCAAGGTTGGTGGACTGGCCGATAAGGGAGTCCATCACGCCGGTATAGACCTGTGCGGTGGGAGTGTCATAGACAAAGGAGACGGTCGCGAAGGTTAACACGAAGGCTAACCAACAGCGCAGCTTACCAACACGAAGTAATTAACAGCCGAAGGCTCACCAACAGCGAAGCTCACCAACAGCGAAGCTCACCAACAGCCGAAGGCTAATCAACAGCAAAGCTACATATTCTTCCCGAAAAACTCTGCCAGCGTGTCCCACGGGATATAATTTCCCTCGCCGCCGTCGTAGAGGTCGCAGTGGGTGGCGCCGGGGATGATGAGCAGCTGTTTGTTGTCGGGATTGGGATTCGGCTTGCCGATAAAGTTGTAACCCTCGGCCTTGCCATCCACCATATAATGGTAGGCCGCCTCGCCGAAGTAGCGGCTGTGGGCTTTCTCACCGTGCATCACGAGGACGGCGGAACGGATTTCGTTGATGTAGTAGAGGAAACGTGCGTTGGCGTAGGCCTGCGTGCCGATAACGCGCCAACCGTCGTTGCTGTTGCCGCTGCGCTTGTGGTAGCCGCGCGGGGTCTTGTAGTAGGCGTGGTAGTCCTTCACGAACTGCGGAACCTCATCGGGCAGCGGGTCGATGACGCCGCCGGCCATCGCCAACGGGTCGGCGAGACGCTGCTTGCCCATTGCTTCGCGGGCAGCGTGACGGGCTTCCTCTTTGTTGTCACTGTCGTAATAGCCGTTGCCGCTGATGCGGGTCATGTCGTACATCGTGCTGGCCACGGTAGCCTTGATGCGCGGATCGGCAGCGGCGGCGTTGAGCGCGATGCCACCCCAGCCGCAGATGCCGATAATGCCGATACGCTCGGGATCCACATTCTCTAACTGCGACAGGAAATCAACGGCAGCCATAAAGTCCTCCGTGTTGATGTCGGGCGAGGCCGTGCGGCGGGGCTCACCGCTACTCTCGCCGGTGTACGACGGGTCGAAAGCCAGTGCCACAAAACCGCGTTCTGCCATCTTCATAGCGTACAGACCGCTGCTCTGTTCTTTCACTGCACCGAAGGGACCGCTCACCGCAATGGCGGGGAGACGTGTGGGCGAATCATTATTCGCCCCTACGGGCGTGTAGAGGTCGGCGGCCAAGGTCAGGCCGTATTGTGTTTCAAACGTCACCTTGCGGTGGTTTACTTTGTCGCTGAGGGGGAATACCTTGTCCCACTCCTGCGTGAGGTTCAATTCCTGTTTCATATTCTCGTTGTTTTTTGTTTGTTGTTTATTGCCGCAGGCGGCCAGTGTCAGCGCCGCGAGGGCGAGAATGATGAGTTTTTTCATTGTTATTATTCTAATTTGCTGTCTATAAATTGCTTGAAATGCAGTGTCTGTGCGCTGCGCGAAGGGTTGAAAAGCAGATGTTCGAAGTCTTTCTGCTTCAGGACAAGGTCTGTCGTGTCCAGTTTTTCGCACAAAGCCATTTTCAACGCTTCCGGGGTGTCGATGCCGCACCGTTGGCGAAGGAAGTCGTAGTCGGGATCGGTTTGCTGCCAAAGGAAGATGGTGTCGTAGAAGTCGCGTCCTTTGGCCCGGGCCAGCAGTGCCGCGAGTTTCATGGAGAGCATAGTGCTCTTGGCCGGAACCGTCACAGGGAAAAAGAACCCGTTGCGACTGACCATCGCCGTTTGCGGAGTGTAGTCCACCCCTTGGTCCTGGGCTTCTATCTTCATCAGAAACCTTTCCTCCCGATGACCGGTGAGATTTAGGTCGAATAGCAGTTCCGGAAAGTAAATGTTGCGGCGGAAGGCCGTCAACCTAGGATTCTCCTTGTCGCGCAGCTCCACGCGCAAACCGTTAAGCCGCAGGTGCTCGACCAGCGCATCGGTCATCAAGACAAACTCGTCAGCCGTCAGTCGCTTGCAATCGAAGTCCAAATCCTCGGAAAAACGGTCTAATCCGAGGACAAGGCGCAGGTTGGTTCCGCCGATGAACACCAATTTGGGTGCGTAGGGCGATTGCGAGAGGTGTTCCAGCGCCAACAGCTCTATGTATTCCTTCAAGATGTGCTTGTGGAATGCGGCGTTCGTCGCAAGTTGCGGCGGATAGTAGTCCAAAATTGACTGTAAATCAATCATAATATGTATAAGTTTTCATCAACAATTGTATTCGTTCTTGCAGCGCCTTGTTGCCGCTCTGCGACGCGTAAGCTGTCAGCCGGGCCTTGTCCAGTTCCTCCCGCATCCACCATTCGTCGAAACGCAGTTCCAGCATAGCCTCGACGGTGTTGTATTGCGGGTAAAGGTAGAGCAGGTCGAGGATGGCCTTCTCCGGGAAAGCCAGCAGGTAGCTGCCCTGCGGCGAAACGGGCATCTGGCGGAAGCCGAAAAAAAGATCGGGCTTGACGGTCTGGTAGCTGAAACGGCCGAAGTCGTTGTGGTAGGCCGTGGTGCGGTTGGAGGTGACGCAGGTGATATCGGTCACCGCCTCGGGGATGATGCCGTAGAACGACAGGGCGTAGTGCAGGCTAATGTACGACGGCGTGTAGATGCGCTGCGCTATGTAACGCGCCATTTCGGGAGTGCCCTTCAGGTCGCTGAAGGCATACCAGTCCTGCCGGAGTTTCGACAGATAGCCCCGCTTCACCCAGCGTGTGAAGTTGCTCCGGTCGAATCCCGGCTCCCACGCACGGATCTGATAGACGTTGAAACATCCCATCCCGTGCCACTGTTCCCTGAACTCCAAATAGGTCATTTATTTCGTTTTATTCAAAAGACGCTGCAAAAATACAACTTTTCTTGAATAGAATGGGAGTCTCGGAAATGTTTTCAAACAACAGCTTACTTTTCAGGATTTATCTCCCTAATCACCTTCGCCGGACTCCCCGCCACCACCATATTGTCGGGCACGTCCTTGGTGACCACGCTGCCCGCGGCCACGATGGCGTTCTCGCCGATGGTGACGCCCGCCAGCACTTTCACGTCGGCACCGAGCCAGGCGTTGCGCTTCACCACGATGGGTTTGGTGAGCAACGTGTGGCGCTTGGCAGGATCTTCGGGATGGTATTCGGTGGCTAACACGCAGTGCGGCCCGATGAAGACGTCATCCTCGATGGTGATGCCGCCGATGGCCAACAGCGTGCAGCCGAAGTTGAGGAAGCAGTCGTTGCCGAAACGCACGCCCGGTCCGTAGTTGATGTTGAGCGGCGGGAATACGCGCACGGTGTCGGGCACCTCGCTGCGGGTGATCTCGCGCAGACAGTCGCGCACCTCGGCCTCCGTGTGGTAGCCGCTGTTCATCTCGGCGCAGAGCCGCATGGTGCGCTGCACGTCGGCATAGAGGTCATCGCTGCCAACGTAGTCTTTTCCGGTGGGTTTGTCGTTCGTCATTTTAACGGATAAAATTCGTGAATACCGCTTCCTCCGCCTCGGGCAGACCGTTGCGCTCTTTCTCGGCGGCGATGGCCTTGACGAGGAAGGCGATGTTGCGGCCGAGGATGCGCATGCACTGCACGCCCTCCGCATCCTGCATCACGTCTTCGGCACTGTGACCGTGCACCATGTTCCAGTAGCGGGTGCTGGCGATGGGCATCTCGCTGATGGTGAAGTACTTGTTCAGCTGGTCGAAGGTGGCGGTGGTGCCGGCGCGTCGGGCCGAGCAGACCGCTGCGCCCACTTTCATACACTTCCGGAAGTGCGTGCTGAAGAAGAGGCGGTCGAGGAAGGACTTCATCGTGCCGGCAATGCCCGCGTAATAGACCGGCGAACCGATGATCAGCGCGTCGGCTTGCTCGAATTTCGGGGCGACTTCGTTCACGATGTCATCAAAGACGCATCTGCCTGTTTCATAGCATTTCCCGCAGCTGATGCAGCCGTGGATATTCTTGTGCCCCACGTGGACGATCTCGGTTTCCACGCCGTTTTTCTGTAATTCTTCCGCCACAAGGCTCAGGGCGGTGAAGGTGCAGCCCTTCGCGTTGGGACTGCCGTTGATAAGAAGTGCTTTCATATCTTTAAGTGAATGTTGGTGAGTGAATGTTGGTTATTTCAAAGCGCCATATTGGTCATCGGTGACGGGCTCCAGCCACTCGTTGCTGGCCCCTTCCTGCACATCCTTGTGGTAGGTGAGGTGCTGCATCCAGCTGTCCTTGGCGGCCCCGTGCCAGTGTTTCACGCCTTCGGGGATCTCGATGATCACGCCGGGCTCCAGCTTGACCGCGGGCTTGCCCCATTCCTGATACCAGCCACGACCATATACGCACACCAGCACTTGCACCTGCTTGTGATGGATGTGCCAGTTGTTGCGGCAACCCGGCTCGAAGCTCACGTTGACCATACCGCCGTCGTAGGGCGCAAGATAGCTGTTGCCGATGAAGTACTGCGCGTAGGCAGTGTTGGGCTCGCCCCGCCGCCAGCTTGACTTCAAATCAACGTAATTCTGGACGTATATGTCACTGGCGATGTGGTCATTGACAGAGTCTCTGACACCCAGTTGCTGAATGGCCACAGCGACGCGGTGTGCCTCCATTTTGCCCACACGTTCCTGCAACACCTTCGGGATGGCGAGCAGCTGGGCGTCGGTCAGACCCATATTCCGTGCGCCGCGCACGTGGGCGGCTAACTGGGGTTCCACGCCCTCCAGACCGGCCAAGGCACTGACGGTCACCAACTCACGGTCGGCGTGGGTGAGCAGGTCGCGGGCGAAGATGTCGCCGAAGAGGTGCGCCTTGAGGTAGTAGTCCTCGGCGGGACAGAACTTGTAGTCGAAGGGCTGTCCCGACAGCTTGGTCTGCACTTCGGTGCCTTGTTTCAGGGCGTCGTAGTTGGAGGGTAGGGGAGTGGACTCGGTGCCGATCTCCACCTCACCGCGCTGCTCCATCACCTTCTGCAGGGTGCCCAGCGCGTTGAGCGAGCGCGGAAATCCCGTGTAGGCGTAGAGTTGCGAGAGGGCCTCTTTGATCTGGTTGGCGGTAAGCCCCGCATCGAAACCCTCATGGATGGCGGTGGCTAACGACGCTTGGTCACCTTGCGCCTCGTAGCAAGCGATAGCCGACATCGCCGCCGCCTGTTTCTCATTGAATGTCAAAGTGTTCATATCTTTGTTTGTTTTTGTTGTCTTGTTGCAGCCGGCCAATAAAACGACGGCGGCGGCGAAAATCAGAAGGGTGTGTTTCATATTGCTCTTGATTTGTTTGTTTTTTCAATGTTCCAGCATCTCCATCCCCACCATCGGCTTGGTGTCGATCAGCTTCAGCGATTTCACCATTTGGGCGGTGCCTCCCTTGTACTTCTTGAAATGGGCGGTCTGGAGGTGACTCTGGTAGGCGTCTTTGTCGGCGTAGATTTCGAGGATGTAGATTTTGCAGGGGTCTTCCTTTGTCTGCATGGAGAACAATGTCAGCACGCCGGGCTCCACCTTCACCGAGGTTACCCCAACTTCCTTGGCGTAAGCCAGATACTCTTCCAGATACTCCGGCATCACCTCGATTTCGGCGAGGCGGACGATGCGCTCGCCGTATTGCCGCAGGGGCACATTCTCGCCGAATAACCGGCGGGCGTTGTCGGTGAAGATGTCCTGCGGGTTCAGTCCGTGCGAGGCGAGACGCTCCTCCAAGGCCTGCTTGCCGCTGATGAGAACCGGCTCGGCCACATACGGGTAGTCGCTGCCGTAGAGGATATGGTCGGGCGTGGTGATGGTGAGGAGCGCGTCGAGAACGTCATCGGTGGGCGCACCGGCCAGGTCGTAGTAGAGCCGCGACAGGTTGGCATCGACATCCACGGGCTGCATAATGCCCTGCTTCACCATCACGGGCAGCAGCGAACGGAAGCGCGGCAGGGCGTTGGGCAGGAACGAACCGCAGTGCGGCACCACCACCTTCAGGTTCGGATAACGAACCAACACGTTGTGCGCCACCATGTTGAGCACCGCACGCGAGGTCTCGGCCAAGTATTCGTAGCTCGCCAACGGCACGTCGGCGATGAGCTGTGCGTTGACCGCCGAGGGTTTGTGCGGATGCAGGATGACGACGGCCTTTTGTGCGTCGAGGTAGGCCATCAGCGTGTCCAAGGCGGGGTCGCCGAGGTACTGTCCGTAGCTGTTGGTGGCCAGTTTGATGCCGTCAGCACCCAACACCTCCAAGGCGTAGCGTGCCTCCTCCAATGCGTGCGGCACATCGGGCAGGGGCAGCGCGGCGCAGAACATAAAACGCCCCGGATAGCGGGCCTTCAGCGCGGCACACTCCTCGTTATACTTGCGGCACACCGCCGCCGAAGCCTCTGCATCACCGAAGAAAGGTTGCGGTGCAGGCATCGTCAGCACCGAAGTCTGGATGCCGGCCTTGTCCATAAAAGCAATGTGTTTCTCCACGTCCCAGCCCGGGATGGGAAATCCTTCGTCCATCTCGGCGCCGTTGGCCTTGATGTAGTCGAGGTAGCCCTGCGTGATAGCGTGGCTGTGGAGGTCGATCTGTGCCGTGGCCGGCAATGCTAAAAGAGTCATAAGAGCTAAAATGATTATGTTATTTTGCATAGGTGATGTCATTGTTTGTTGTTTGCTAAATTGGAATTTACCTTATTACAATATTATTCTTTGGTATCGGT
>ONQE01000007.1 GCA_900319925.1 uncultured Bacteroidales bacterium
AGGTTAATTCATTTTGGAAACCGCGAGCGCTCAAAACGATTTCCGACGGCAAAGATACAACACGGGAGAGCGTGTAAGGAAAGTTGTTAAGTCGTGCAATGTCCACACACAAATCACACATTGTCTATCAAGTATTTACGTCAAAAAAAAGTTGAGTTCGAATATTGGCAAAAGGGTTAGCCGCATTATTTTTGATTTTTACTTTGAAGCCAACAGAGACACCATAACATAACGTCTATACTGCCATCTGAACACCCCTTAAGGACACCGCCACCAATCAGTTTCTTATAAAGTGCTGTCTTCCAAGCCTTCACGTGCTGTTTGCTGCTGATTTCAGCAAGGTTTCAGCAAGAAACCAGCAAGGAGACAGCAGGGGAGCAGCAAGGGAACAGCAAGGATGCTAAAACCAAGCAGGAGCATAACTGCAATCATAATCTTTTTCATACTTGCTATTAACAGTTATGAATACCCAAATACCCAATAACCATTAACCATTAAAAAGTGTATCTTTGCCGCCGATTATCATTTTATGATAATCATTTTATGGGAATGGACGTATAATTGAAGGGTTTGTTGGAAAAGGATTTCATCACGGTTGACAAGGGAGTTTATTCGGTATATGACCAGTTCTTTCCCTTGTGGCTGAAATTCAAAGGGTTGATTTAGGAAACGGTAAGGTTACCGCACAGCAACATCCTTACAGATACAAAAAAACGGGAAAGTACCATACTCCCCGTTCACTGCTAACTACTAACTGCTAACTACTAACTACTAACTATTCCACCGCCTCTTTCAGCCTTTCGGCATTCTCCGCGACCTGCAGGGCCTGCATCACCTCCTCGATGTCGCCGTTCATGAAGTTGGCGAGGTTGTACATGGTGTAGTTGATGCGGTGGTCGGTGACGCGGTTTTGGGGGTAGTTGTAGGTGCGGATCTTCGCGGAGCGGTCGCCGGTGGAGACCATCGTGCGGCGCTTGGAGGCGATTTCGTCCAGATATTTCTGGTATTCGCGCTCGAACAGACGGGTACGCAGCACGCGCATGGCCTTTTCGAGGTTCTTGATCTGCGATTTCTCGTCCTGGATGGAGACCACGATGCCGGTGGGGATGTGGGTGAGGCGCACGGCGGAGTAGGTGGTGTTCACGCACTGGCCGCCGGGGCCGGAGGCGCAGAAGGTCTCCTTCTTGATGTCGCTCTGCTTGAGTTCCACGTCGAACTCGTCGGCTTCGGGCAGCACCACCACGGAGGCGGCGGAGGTGTGCACGCGGCCTTGCGACTCGGTCTGCGGCACGCGCTGCACGCGGTGCACGCCCGACTCGTACTTCATGATGCCATAGACGCCGTTGCCGGTCACGGAGAAGTCGATCTCCTTGTAGCCGCCCACGGTGCCTTCGGTCATGGAGAGCACCTCGATTTTCCAGCCCTTCTTGTCGCAGAAGTGCTGGTACATGCGGAAGAGGTCGCCGGCGAAGATGCTGGCCTCGTCGCCGCCCGTGCCCGCGCGGATTTCCATCTGCGCGTTCTTGCTGTCCTGCGGGTCGGAGGGCAGCAACAGCAGGCGAATATCCTCTTCAAGTGTCTCCTTTTCAGTTTGATAGGCATCCAGTTCTGCTTTCGCCATCTCGCGGAACTCCTCGTCTTTTTCGTTGGCGAGAATGTCCTTGGCGTTGGCGATGTTGTCTATCACATCCTTATATCTCTTATAAGCATCCACCACGGCCTGCAAATCCTTGTAGTCCTTGCTCAGCTTGACGTAGTTCTTCATGTCGGACATCACATCCGGCTTGGTGATTTCCTCGCCAATCTGCAGCCAGCGTTGGTAAATGAGCTCTAATTTATCCAGTAAATCGTTCATATATAAGCCTTTCTGTCTTTTCTGTTTCGGGCTGCAAAAATACACTTTCTTTGTGAATTGTGATTAGTGATTTGTGAATTGTGATTTGTGAATTGTGATTTGTGAATTGTGATTTGTGAATTGTGATTTGTGAAGGGAACCATACAAATCACTATTCACTGCTCACTATTCACTGTTCACTAAAAAATAGTACTTTTGCCGCCGATTCGCAAAAGTATGCTGAGATACATCGTCAAAAAGATCGGTTACGGGCTGCTGCTGATGCTCGGGGTGACGACACTCGTGTTTTTCCTGTTCACGGTGTTGCCGTCGGACCCGGCGCGCATGATCATGGGACAGCGCAGCGACTTGGAGACCGAGGAGGCCATTCGCAAGGAGATGGGACTCGACCTGCCTCTCGGGGTGCAGTATCTCGCCTACCTCAACGATGTGTCGCCGGTTTCCTGGCACAAGACCGACGACGCGAGCTCCTTCTTCTATCTCAATGACGATAACTATCATTACGTCAAGCTGATACCGATGAAAAAGTCGGCTATTGTGCTGAAAGCGCCATACTTACGAAGATCGTACCAGAGCAAGCGTCCCGTGACGGAAATCATCGGCGAGGCGTTCCCGAAGACGGTGCTGTTGGCGGTGGTCTCCATCGTTTTCGCCCTGATTGTCGGCATCATCATCGGCATCTTCTGCGCTTTGAAGAAGGGAACCTGGTTCGACAAGAGCGCCTTGGTGGTCTCGGTATTGGGGATGTCGGTGCCGTCGTTCTTCGCGGCCATCCTCTTTGCGTGGGTCTTCGCCTTCCTGTTGGCCGACTACACCGGGCTCAACATGTTCGGCAGTCTTTACACTGTAGATGACTATGGTTCAGGACAATACGTCAATCTCAAGAACTTGATTCTGCCCGCGTTGACCTTGGGTATCCGTCCGTTGGCGGTGGTCATCGAGCTGACGAAGAATTCGCTGTTGGAGGTGCTCTCGCAGGACTACATCCGCACGGCGAAGGCGAAAGGGTTGGCGCGGAAGACCATCATCGTGAAGCACGCCCTGAAGAATGCGCTGAACCCTGTGGTGACGGCCATCTCGGGCTGGTTGGCGGGACTGTTGGCCGGCGCGGTTTTCGTGGAGTACATTTTCGACTGGAAGGGCATGGGCGTGGTCATCCTCGACGGCCTCGACAAATACGACTTCCCTGTAGTGATGGGATCGCTGCTGTATGTTTCCATCATCTTGGTGATTATCAATATTATATGTGATATCATCTATGGTTGGCTCGATCCGAGGGTCAGTTTGAACTAAAAAGGTGTGTGTCAAGACACATTTTGCGTCATTTTCCCATCCGAAATCTCCATCCTTTCAACATCCTTAATTCGCCGAAGAACCCTTTGTTGCAGGTTTAATGGTGTTTTATGTCAAAAATAATCAGTTAATTGAATAAAAAGTGAATTGAAAAATATTTTTACACTGATGTTTTTTGCATGGAAAAAAGCGTATCTTTGCGGCGTCAACTTATTATTCATCGAGACTAATGATCATGAAAAAGAAAAATCAAATAGAAGAAGCCCGGCGGTATGTGGCCAATGCGGAGGAGGTCATCAAGAAGGCCGGATTCGACCCAGAACTGAAGCGGTACACAGATGGCAAATATGTCAAGATGGCCGGGAACACCTTGTGGAACGGATGCTTGGTTGCGCTCGATGCGTTGTTCGGCATCAGTAAATGCAAGGGCCGTCCCGACATCGACAAATACAAGGATGCTGCCCGCAAGCGCGACAGAAAGCTGTTAGCCTACATTGTGGATGGCTACAACATCATGCATTTGGCTATGGGATATGACGGGAATGAGAGTAAGAAAGTCTGCGAGGCGGGCTTCGAATACGCCAACGCCATCATTGATTGTTGCGAGAAGCTGTGTCCGGTGCCGGTGGTCGCGTGACTGTTGTCAGCCGTGCCGTGGAGGTGTACCTTGGCGGGTCTTTAGGCCATAAAATTTTTTTTCTTGAATAAGTCGCTAATAATCAATCCAAAAAAAATATCAACGGCTTTTTGTTAATAATTATCGGCGCCGAAGAGGGTGAAGTTCCGATACAATTTTCTATTTTAGCAAACTCGAAATATAGGCTGTGTGGCTTTTGTAATGTGTTAAGAATCAGTTTTTTGAAGGATTTTGTGAGAACTGTGCAGGAACACGAGCCTTGTATTTTCGGAGAAACGGAAAAAAAGAGTATCGGAAAAAAACCAAACCTAAACCGCCATAAATTATGAACGAAGATTTATCCCTTTTCAGTGCAGCGAATGATGAAGAAGTGGAGCGTGAAGTGATGAACGAGCAGTTGCAGAAGTCGATGAGCGAGTTGATGGCCAACCGCAGTTCGGCTATGCAGAAGTACGCCCAGGACACGTCGGCTGTGATGCCCGGCACTGGGCAGGAGGAACCTGTTCCCGAGCCCCCCACCTTCACCAAGGAGGAGATTCTCCCTGACGTGGTCCGCTATTTCGGCGGCGACGAGCTGGCGGCAGGGGTTTGGATTGACAAATACGCGTTGAAGAACGCCGACGGCGAGTTGGTGGAGCGCACCCCGGCGGACATGCACCGTCGCATGGCCCGCGAGTTCGCCCGCATCGAGCGTCGCTACGCCAACCCGATGAGCGAAGAACTCATCTACAGTCTGTTCGACCATTTCCAATATGTGATTCCGCAGGGCAGCCCCATGGCCGGCATCGGCAACAAATACCAGGTGGTCTCCCTCTCCAACTGCTTCGTCATCGGCAACAGCGGCAACGCCGACTCCTACGGCGGCATTATGAAGATGGACGAGGAGCAGGTGCAGCTGATGAAACGCCGTGGCGGCGTCGGCCACGACATGTCCGACATCCGTCCTGCAGGCAGCCACGTGCAGAACTGCGCCCAAACCTCCACCGGCATCGTTCCCTTTATGGAACGCTTCTCCAACTCCACCCGCGAGGTGGCCCAGGACGGACGGCGCGGTGCCCTCATGCTCTCCATTTCCATCAAACACCCTGATGCCGAGCAGTTTATAGATGCAAAAATGACCCAAGGCAAAGTCACCGGCGCCAACGTCTCCGTGCGCGTCGATGACGAGTTCATGCGAAGCGTCCAAAACCATACCCCCTACACCCAACAGTATCCCATCAGCGGCAACGACCCCAAAGTGAAACGGGAAACTGATGCCAAGAAGCTGTGGGACAAGATTATCCACAACGCTTGGAAGTCCGCCGAGCCCGGTGTCCTCTTCTGGGACAACATCCTCCGCGAGTCCATCCCCGACTGCTACAAGGATGAGGGCTTCGAGACCATCTCCACCAACCCCTGCGGCGAAATCCCGCTCTGTCCCTACGACAGCTGCCGCCTCATCTCCATGAACCTCTACAGCTACGTCGATAATCCGTTCACCGACAATGCGGTCTTCAACATGCCGCGCTTCCGCCAGCATGTGCAGTACGCGCAACGGCTGATGGACGACATCATCGACCTGGAGCTGGAGAAGATCGACGCCATCCTGGCCAAGATCGAGAGCGATCCTGAGAGTGAGAACGTGAAACGCGTGGAGAAAGAGCTCTGGCTCAAGATCCGCAAGCAGTCGCTGAAGGGCCGCCGTACCGGATTGGGCATCACCGCGGAAGGCGACATGCTCGCCGCCCTCGGACTCACCTACGGCACCGACGAGGCCAACGCCTTCTCCACGGAAGTGCACAAACAGCTGGCCCTCGCCGCCTACCGCTCCTCCGTCACCATGGCCAAGGAGCGCGGCGCGTTCCCCATCTACAGCTGCATCAAGGAGGGGCACAATCCTTTCATCCAGCGCCTCCGCGACGCCGACCCCAAGCTTTACGACGACATGATCCGTTACGGCCGCCGCAACATCGCCCTGCTCACCATCGCCCCCACCGGCAGCGTGAGCATCTGCACTCAGACCACCTCCGGTATCGAACCTGCCTTCAATGTGGTCTATAAGCGCCGCCGCAAAATCAATCCCAACGATATTTCCGTCTCCAAAACCGTTGTCAAGGACACGGTCGGCGACATGTTCGAGGAGTATATGGTCTTCCATCACAAGTTCGTGGTGTGGGCCGAGACCAAGGGCTACACGTTGGAGCAGATGAAACAGATGAGCGAAAAGGAGATCTATGCGCTCGTGGAGCAGTCGCCCTATTACAAAGCCACCGCTGCTGATACCGACTACATCAAGAAAGTCGAGTTGCAGGGTTCTGTGCAGAAATGGGTGGACCACTCCATCTCCGTCACCGTGAACCTGCCGGCCGACATCACCGAAGAGGTGGTCGGCGACCTCTATATGAAGGCCTGGGAAGTGGGCTGCAAGGGCCTCACCGTCTATCGTGAGGGTTCCCGCGACGGTGTGCTCAACTCCCTCGACCAATCCAAGAAGGAGGAAACGAAAGAAAAACCCAAGAACTTCAAGCGCCCCCGCGAGCTGCGTGCCGACGTCATCCACTTCAAGAACAACAACGAGGACTGGGTGGCATACATCGGTCTCTACGAGGGCAAACCCTACGAAATCTTCACCGGTAAGACGGGTGACGAGAGCTTCCTGTTGCCCAAGTGGGTTGATCATGGCATCATCGTGAAGAACCGCCACGACGACGGCACCAAGTCCTACGACTTTGTCTATAACGACAAGGCTGGTTATGAGGTGATACTGCGTGGCCTCGACCGCTGCTTCGACCAGGAGTTCTGGAACTATGCCAAGATGACCTCCGCGCTGTTGCGCAACGGCATCCCCGTGAACCACATCGTGAACATCATCTCCGGCCTTAACTTCCGTCAGGAGAGCATCAACTCGTGGCGCAACGGCGTCTGCCGCGCCCTCAAGAAATTCATCCAGGACGGCACCAAACAGAAAGGTGTCGTCTGCCCCAGCTGCCAGCAGAAGGACACTATGGAGTTCAAGGAGGGCTGCCTGACCTGCTCGAACTGCGGCTATGCAAAATGCGGGAATTGAGACGTGAGACCATAACCCCTAACCCTTAAACTCTAACCCTTAACCCTTAAACTTTAACCCTTAACCCTTAACCCAAATGTCAGATTCGCAACAGACGGTGTTTTTGTACGTTCCCTGCCAGATGGATTTGTTCCAGGCGGAGACGGTGACGAGTGTCATCACGGTGCTCAACCGGCTGGAGCAATTCTGCCATTACGACAAGGAGAGTACCTGCTGCGGCCGTCGTTTCTTTATGGAAGGCGAGATGCAGTATGCCAAGGATTTGGGCTATCAGGTCATCCGTTCCTATACAGAATATTGTGATCTTCACAGCAAGAAATTCCCGGTGGTGGTTCCTGATGCTGCCTGCGCGGGTTTCATGCGCCAGCACTTCGACCTGATTTTGAAGAACGCCACGTTACCCAGCGAGCTGAACACCTTCGTCAGCAACGTGTATGAGCTTTGTGATTATATCGTCAATGTGTTGAAAGTAAACAAATTGGGTAACGAATTCCGCCATCGTGTCTTTTACTTCAAATCCTGTTCGGCCAAGCATCTTTATCCGGAGAACAACGCTCCCGAGACCCTGCTGCGGAGTACGGTTGGCCTCGACCTGATTGAGGACACGGAAGTGCGGAACTGCTGTTGCGGCGCCAACGGCCGGTTCCCCATGCTCAACCCCGATGCCGCCGAGAAAATGACCGGCGAGATTGTGCTCCGCGCTTACAACCAAGGGGCCGAGTATATCACCTCCACTGACATCCACTGCCTGCAACTCTTGGATGCCTATAAACAGCAGCACGACGTCGATGTCGGCATCATCCATATCGCCGATATTCTTCGTGGCGAAGAATAACGCGTAAATCCAAAAAAAGTGTATCTTTGCCCTGCAATATTTACGAAAGTAAAGAAGTAATCATTAAATATTTGAATATGAAGATATTAGTACTTAACTGCGGCAGTTCCTCCATCAAGTATCAACTTCTGGAGATGGAGCCGCAACCTGAGCTTTTGGCCAAAGGTTTAGTTGAGCGCGTCGGTTTAGCGATGGGCGAGTTCACCCACAAGCCGGTTGGCAAGGAGAAATGCTATGTGCAGACGCCCATCCCCACGCATGAGGAAGGCATCAAGCTGGTCTTGAACATGCTGACCGATCCCGAGCACGGTGTCATCAAGTCTTTGGACGAGATCGGCGCGGTAGGTCACCGTGTGGCGCACGGCGGCGAATATTTCAAGGAGAGCTGTGTCATCGGCGACAAAGAGCGTGAGGAAATCGCGAAACTTTGCGCTTTGGCACCGCTGCACAACCCCGCCAGCCTCACCGGCATCGACGCGATGAAGAAGTTGCTGCCCAACGTGAAGCATGTCGGCGTGTTCGACACCTCCTTCCACCAGACCATGCCGTCGGAGGCTTACCTTTACGCTCTGCCTTACGAGTATTATAGCGAGAAGAAGATCCGTCGTTACGGTTTCCACGGCACCAGCCACAAATATGTGGGTCCGAAAGCCGCTGAGATTGCAGGTGTTCCCTACGAGCATTCGAAAATCATCAGCTGTCACCTTGGTAACGGTGCTTCCATCTGCGCCATCAAGGACGGCAAATCCATCGACACCTCCATGGGCTTCACCCCGGTCGAGGGTCTCGTGATGGGCACCCGCGTGGGCGACCTCGATGCTGGCGTCCTGCTCTACATCATGGACACGGAAGGTCTGGACACCAAAGCCATGAACAACCTCATCAACAAGAAGAGCGGTCTGCTGGGTATCTCCGGCAAGAGCGTTGACATGCGCGACATCCGCGCGGGTCGCGACGCTGGCGACGAGCGCAGCACGAACGCCTTCAACATGTTCGCTTACCGCGTGCGCAAGTACATCGGTGCCTACGCAGCGGCGATGGGCGGCGTGGATGTGATCCTATTCACCGGTGGCATCGGCGAGAACGCCTGGTTCCAACGCGAAAAGATTTGCGAGAACCTGGAGTGGCTCGGCGCCAAGATGGACCACGAGGCCAACGAGAAATACTGCGGCGAAGACGGCATCATCTCCACCCCCGATTCCACCACGAAATTGGTGGTTGTCACGACCAACGAGGAGTTGGTTATCGCCACGGATACCTACAACCTCTTGTAATAAAGAGCTTTACATTGATAAAAAGAGAGCCGGTCTTCTTGAAAGGCCGGCTCTCTTTTTACGTTGGCATTCGCGCGGTTACCCGCGTTCATAGAACGTCTCCCGCAGCATCCGGAAATTCTGCGGTTCCACCTCGTCGTGGATGAACTCGCGGGCCATGCTTTGGCGGCCGTCGTCGGCATATTCGTACTCCGCCCAACCGGTGATTTCGCCATTTTTGTCGAACATCGTGTTTTTCACCACACGATCCTCGTCATATTCCATCGTGATGCGGCGGTAGGAATCCAAATCCTCCTCCACGACCTCCGTCTGGCGGTTCTGCTCGTCGAACGTGCGGTTCACCTTGGCAATCAGCTTCATATCGTAGTCGTAGATCAGGTCTTTCACGCGGTCGCCGTTGTCGTTGTAGGTGAACTCGTAGGTGCGGCGGTCCTTGTTCTGCACTTCGTCGCGGACATAGACAGTCACTTGGCCCTTCTCATCGTATTGATAATGATGTACATACATCGCATTGCCGTAGTCATCGTTCTCCGTCACGGTGTCGGGGCGCCCATTCACGAAGGTGGCGGTCTTCTCGACGTAGTCCAGATTCCCGTCCACATAGACCTCCTGTTTCACCACGTTGCCCTCGGCGTCGTAGTAGTACTTGGTGACGTACTCTTCGGAGGCGTCGCCATAGTAGTTGCTCTGAGATGCAAGTCGCTGGTTCTCATCGTATTTGTTCACCGTCTTCTGCAGCAGGATGTCGTCTTGGTCGTACTGTTCGGTTTGCACGAGTTCGCCGTTCTCGTTGTAAGTGTTGACGGTCAGTGTGTTAAGGGTTCCGTCGGGTTCGTAGCGTTCTTCGCGGAGGATGTGGCCGTTGTCGTCGTATTCGGCGTAGCCTTCCGTATATTCCACGGGTTCAATGTCTTGCGCGTCATAGCCGACCCGCTGATATTCCTTCTTGGTGATTTTGAGACTTTTCATTGTTCTGGGGTTTTAAAGTTGGGGCAAAGATACATTTTTTGTTGAAGTTATTTCGCTGCATTAACAAAATGATTGATTTTTGGCTTTTCCCTTTGAGGCCTAAATTAACGAACTAAGCCAGGGTTTTACCGATAGAAATGGTTTCTCAAGTGTCTAAAATGAAAAATAATTCGACACTTTTGCAAAAAACGAGAACAACTTATTTGTAAAAGTATTAACTTTGCAAAATCTTTTCGTATACTGTGCGAGGAGTGCGAGTTGTGGTTTAATATTCTGAAAATTAGTAATTTAAGTAATAATAAAAAACAAGAACGATGAAAAAAAGTTTACAGTGTTCCCGCAGTTTTCGGGAAAAAAGGCATTTTTTGCCGACATTTTTGGCGTTGGTCGTGATGTTCTGTATGACGGGCAGCGTATTGGGACAGACATGGGAGACTAAAACAGAGAAAAGAACGAGTGGAACGTCATATTCTTTGCCCAGTGGAACTTATCAGATCACTAAGTTCCAAGCCTGGGGCGGTGGTGGCGGTGGTGCCACAAATGATAACCGCGAGTTGGCAGCAGGCGGCGGTGGTGGCGGCGGATATGCTGAATATAGCACAAACATTTCCGCACATAAAGGTCAAAGCGTAAGCTATTCTATCGGTGCTGGCGGCGGACCGGGAGCGACGGGAGGATCCAGTTCTGTTACTTTTGGTGGTACAAATTATATCACTGCTTATGGTGGTGGCGGCGGCTCTCAAGGAAGAGATGGAAGCGGATATGCAGCTGGAGGAACAGGCGGTGGACATACTGGAGTCTCTGGTTATACGGGGTATTACGGAGGAAATGGGGGACGAGGCCATAGAGGCAATAGTGGTCAAACTGGCTGGAGAATGCATGTGTCCGGAGGCGGAGGCGGTAGTGGTGCAGGAAGTTCCGGCAATGGTAATGGAGGAACAGATGGAGAGTCTCATTATAGAGGTCTTTGGGATGGTTGGGGCGTTAGGCATACTCCTGCTGGCGGCGGATCCAAATCAGAGGGAGGTGGCGCTGGAGGTCATGGTGGTCATTGCGACCAGGCAAGTTCTTTGTCTGGAGGAAATTTCTCGAGTGCTTCAAGCGGTAGCGCATACGGCGGCGGTGGCGGCGGCGGTGCAAAAAGATATACTGGAAATGAGAACAACACAGGCGGATCGGGAGCTGCAGGTGCAGTATGGATTACGTATAAGACATTGAAATTATCTGTTCTTTTCAATCAGAATACGACTGACGCAGTATCCAATATGCCGTCCGATGCAACTATTTGGTATTACGACCAATACAATACCATTACAATCTCTTCAATCCCGACTCGTAGCAATTATTTGTTCCAAGGCTGGTATCTTGACGCGGCGTGTACGCAAGCCCTTGACGGAAATGCCATTTGCGACAAAACGGCAGATTTCACATTATATGCCAAGTGGGAAGAGATAACCGCGCCGGATATGTTTAGCAAAGCGGAAAATTACATGGCTTGCCAAGGCGAAGTCATCAAAATTGAAGTCGAGGGATTACCCGCAGGCTATACTTACGCTGTCTATACACAACCGACGGGTGGAACGTACAGCTACAGTTCCGACCCCACCTTCTTCCTCAAAACCGACAATTCCGATGAAGTTGCCTACGTGCAAGCCATCTCCAATGGCACATCAGTAGGTGACAGAATCGAAGTCCCTGTGTTAGCCAGCGCTTTCTGCGGCGGCAGCACTACAGATCAATCCTGCAGTGGCACACTGCTCTACAATGAGGACTTCGGCGGAAACAGTACGACCGACCCGAATTACTCCTCTTCGGATGCCAACTTCACCTCGGATATGGATTTTGTGGCAGGAGGTATTCCCGGTCGTGGCGAGTATGGCATCCTCAAACACATCCCCGAGGATTTTCAAGGCTTTACTCCTGTGACTAATAATTCCGACCATACACATCCCGGCAATATTAATCAAGGTTATTTCATGTTCATTGACCCGAGTGACCTTTCGATGGGCCATACAGTGGCGGAGACCACTATCAGCAACCTCTGCGACAATACTGAACTCACCTTTTCCTTCTGGGCTTCAGACATGTGGAGCACTTCGAATGCAGACGCTTTTGCGAATGCCAATAATAACCAACAACCTTCCACACCGAAATTCGATATGCAGCTCGTCAACCCCGCGAACGGCAAGGTTCTGGTTCAGACGAGCGTGTGCACCCCGGCGCGTACGGCTGAACAGTCCTGGCATCAGTTTGGCGTGAAATATACCATTCCTGCCAATCTGCACAGCGTCAAGTTCCGTCTGGTCAACCGTGAGAACAACGGTATGGGCAACGACTATGGTATCGACGACATCAAGGTGACCTTCTGTGGTGCCGACATCGTGCAAGGGAATCCCGATATCACGGTTTGCGAGGGCGATGAAATCAGATTGGAAACGACGGTGACAGTATCTCCTAATGTTATCCCTACTCCCAAATACAAATGGCAGAAGACCAACACCCCAAATGATGAGAGCTCTTGGCAAGACGTTGCCATAAAGGATGTAGATGATTATGTAATTGATGCTGCAACGATGAACGATGCCGGCTACTACCGTATGTTCGTGGCCGATGCGTCTAATGTTGCGGAGGTGCCGACATCTTCCAATTGTGCCATTCGGACGGAGGAAGATTTCCATGTCATTGTGAATTCCAAGAGAGTTCCCGTTTTCGATAATTTACAGAGCTCCTATTGTTACGGCGCTACGGTGACTCTTCCCACCACATCTGATAATGGAATTGAAGGTACATGGAACCCGACTGAGGTGAACACCACAGCCCAGGAACCGATAACATACACCTTCACGCCGACGGATATGACGTGTGCCCAGACTTATTCAAAGGAAATTACAATTCAGAGTTCGACCGTTGCTACAATCACGGCGACTCCCACGGCTATCTGTAACGGAGGGACTGCCACGCTTTCCGTGCCTGAAGTGACCGGCAATACCTACAAGTGGAGTACGCAGGAAACCACCGCAAGCATCACCGTCAATGCGCCGAACACGTACAAGGTGACTGTGACTGCCGCGGGTGGCTGTGAGAGCCAGGGAGAAATCAATATTACCCAATACGATGCAATGACTCCTGGTGCCATCAGTATCAGCGTCACTGTCTGCAGCGTAGCCGATACCTTGGTGAAAATCACCAGCGCGACCCCGGCTTCCGGCGGTGCCCCTGATGGTTACTATCAATGGGAGATGTCTTCTTCACAGAACTTCCCCACTGGTGATGTGACCGTTATCACCTCCAACACTGACGGTTATTCCGTGCCGATCGCCAACTCCTACCACAAATACTACCGCAGAGGTTATGTGACTGACTGCGGCACGGTCTATACCGAGCCGGTCTATGTCATTAACAGCGGTACGATTGCGCCGGGTGCCATCCAAGGTGAAGACCAGGAGTACTGTGCCGGAGCTGAAGTCTCCAAGACGGTGAACGTGGGTACCATCACGGTGCAATCCGGTGCGCCCTATACGGTGCAGTGGATGACCTCTACCGACAATACAAACTGGACTAATGCTATCTCTATTGCCTCCTCTGAGAGTGATCTTTCCTATACTTACACCAGCACCAGTTTCGACGCTGATGTCTATATTCGCTACTATGTGCAAGTGGAAGGTTGTGAACCGGATACTTGTAACGGTGTCGTTTATCTGAAGAAGAACCCGCTGCCGGTCATCGTCATCGAGGATGTGACCAGTGACAATGTCATCTGTCCGAGCGTGGGTACGCAGGAGATTACCGGTAAGGTGACCACTGCCACCACTGCCAACTACACCTACACGTGGAGCGGCGGCCTGACAGTGACCCCGGCGACCACCACCACGGCTGAAGTCGAGAATACGGTGACGGCTACCATTCCTGCCACCTGTGACGCCTCTTATACCGTGACGTTGAACGTTACCGACGGCAAGAACTGTGCTGCTCAGCCAGTCTCCAAGACCGTTGAGGTGAAGAATACGGTTACCCCCACCGTCACCTGTGCCAATGATGTGCAACAGAACACTGATGTACATAAAAACTATTCCACGGTGACGTTGCCGAACCCGAATTACGCGGGTAACTGCGACGCGACCTGCGAAATCACCTACAGCCCGGCTATGTCTGCCGAAACGGGTGTTTCGGCCACCAATGCCTCCGGTAAATATCCGATTGGTACCACCACGGTGACCTACACCGTGACGGATGTTTGCAATCAGGAGAACAGTTGTTTCTTTACGGTTACGGTGGTTGACAATGAGGAACCGTGTATTGGCTGCGACCCGAATGACCCGGATCCGACAGATCCGACGAAGGGTGTTGACTGCGATGACATTAGCGACATGATTACGGCAATTGGCGATATCGCCCCCGATCCCAACCATAACAACTATACGCACAGCGGCACATCATGGGATGTTACCGCATCCGACAACAGCGGCGCTGTTGCCTCCCTGACGTACTCGCTCAGCGGTGCAACGAATCTCGAATACAATGAAGCCAACACTTCGCTCGACGGCCAGACGTTCAACGCGGGCAAGACAGTGGTGACGTGGAAGGCTGTTGATGCTGCGGGTAACATAGCGACTTGCTCGTTCGAGGTTGTGGTCGAGTATCCTTGCAATGGCACCATCACGATGTCCAGCGGTCACGAGTACACGTACAAGCGTATCGGCAGCCAGTGCTGGTTCACCGAGGATTTGCGCGAGGAGGTGGGCGACCACCATTCGTACAAGGACAATGACGCGAATCTCGTGAAGTTCGGCTACCTGTACAGCTGGTACACTGCTGCCGGAGTGCCTGAGGGTAACAACAACGCTGTCCCGACTACGCATATCG
The DNA here is from genome assembly GCA_900319925.1 of uncultured Bacteroidales bacterium. GTDB lineage: Bacteria > Bacteroidota > Bacteroidia > Bacteroidales > WCHB1-69 > F23-D06. Next base: position 14,773 of record ONQE01000007.1, read on the forward strand.
GCGATGATGGCGAGCCTTACGTGCAGGGTATCTGTCCGGAAGGTTGGTCAATCGGCTGCCAGGCGGACTATGAGATTTTGAACAGCTATGCTACGGATGTGAAGTTTTTGAAGAGCACGAGCACGCAGTACTGGCAGAGCGGCATGGAGGGCGAGACCCCGAGCACGGGCTTCGACGCACGTGGCGGCGGCTGGTACAACAGCTCCCTCGGCCGTTACGAGGATTTGATGACGAACTACCGCTTCTGGACGAGCAATAGCGCACCCGGCTCTACAATAGCCACGGGTGGAGTCATCAACTACTACTGCGACGGTATTATGTTCGAACCGAGCCAGAAGGCCGACCGCCGCAGTGTGCGTTGCATCCGCAAAGTCTATTCCGAATAGTGGATTGTCGCAATGGTTGAAAAGCAAAAGGCCGCCTGCGTTTTCGCAGGCGGCCTTTTTTCGTATTGTTGTTTGTCAACGAATTATCCGAGGAAAGGATAGCCGTAGTCCGTGGCGGGGACGTAGGTCTCCTTGATGCAACGGGCGCTGATCCAGCGGACGAGGTTGAGCATGCTGCCGGCCTTGTCATTGGTGCCGGATGCGCGGGCGCCGCCGAAGGGTTGGCAACCCACCACCGCGCCTGTCGGCTTGTCGTTGATGTAGAAGTTGCCGGCGCAATGGCGCAGGATGTTCTCGGCTTGGATGATGGCGTAGCGGTCGCGGGCGATGATGGAGCCGGTGAGGGCGTACGGAGAGGTCTCGTCGCAGATGTGCAGCATCTCTTCGTATTTGTCGTCCTCATAGACATACACCGTGATGACCGGTCCGAAGATCTCCTCGCGGATGGACTCGTAATCCGTGGTCTTGGCCAGGATGATGGTGGGCTCCACGAAGTAGCCGACGGACTTGTCGTAGTTGCCGCCGAGCACGATTTCAGCGTCCTTAGAGGCTTTCGCACGGTCGATGTAGCCGGCGATGTTGTCGAAGGACTTCTCGTCGATGACGGCGTTGATGAAGTTGGAGAAGTCGCGGACGTCGCCCATCTTCACGGTCTTCATCATATCTTTGATATGTTGCAGGGTCTCCTCCCAGATGGATTTGGGCACGTAGGCGCGGGAAGCGGCGGAGCACTTCTGGCCTTGGTACTCGAAGGCGCCGCGCAGGATGGCGACGGCCAGCTCGCGTGCGGGAGCGGTCTTGTGGGCGAAGATGAAGTCTTTGCCGCCGGTCTCACCCACGATCTTCGGGTAGGTGTTGTAGATGTCGATGTTCTCGCCGATGAGCTTCCAGAAGCTCTTGAAGGTGCCGGTGCTGCCGGTGAAGTGGATACCGGCGAGGTGCGGCGACTTGAAGGCTACGCTGCTGATGACGGAGCCGCTGCCGGGCAGGAAGTTGATGACACCGTCGGGAAGGCCGGCCTCCTGAAGGAGTTTCATCAGGTAGTAGTTGGAGAGGATAGCTGTGGTAGAGGGCTTCCAGATGGTGACGTTACCCATCAGAGCGGGAGCCACGTTGAGGTTCAACGCGATAGAGGTGAAGTTGAACGGGGTGATGGCATACACGAAACCCTCCATGCCGCGGTACTCGTTGCGGTTGAGCGTGGCGTGGTCGGAGATGGGCTGCTGGCCATAGAGTTGGGAAGCGAAGTAGGTGTTGAAACGCAGGAAGTCGATAGCCTCGCACGGGCAGTCGATTTCGGCCTGCATGGGGCTCTTGCCCTGGCCCAACATACAGGAGGCGTTCAGGATATAGCGGTATTTGGTGGCGAGCAGCTCGGCAGCCTTCATCATGATGGAAGCGCGTTGGATCCAGGGAGTCTCCTCCCAGTCCTTCTTGGCAGCCATGGCTGCGTCGATGGCCATCTGCACCTCCTTGGTGCCCACTTTGTGGTATTTGGCCAGCACGTGGTTATGCTCGGTGGGCATCACCACCTGACCCATGTCACCAGTACGGACTTCCTTACCGCCGATGATCAACGGAATCTCAATTTCTTGGTTATACTGTCTGTCTAATTCCTGTTGCAACAGGGCTCTTTCCGGCGTACCGGGCGCGTAGGAGAAAACCGGCTCGTTCTGCGGTTCTCTGAATACATAATTCGCGTTGTTCATAATAATTCTTTGTTCTTAATTTTATGTTAGGGATAAAATTTCGGTGCAAAAATACAAAAAATACGTTCAGTTCAGCAATTTGTTTAGGATTTTAGCACGAACTACTAACTGCTAACTACTAACTGCTAACCGCTAATACGCCCATTTCTGCATGTCTGCCTTCAAAATCTGGATGGCCAGTTCCACGACGGGTTTCTGAGAGGTGACGGCCAGTACCGTTTCGGCAAACTCACGGCTGTCGGCGTCCTTGTCGTAATCGGCGGCCACAGTGTTGATGATGCTCTCGATGTCGCCCTTGGCATCGCAAATCTTCTCCCACACGGGGTCGGAGATGTAGCTCTGCTGCGAGAGGTTGTGTTCGAACTCGCTGCGGATGGCCGTCAGCAGGAGGTTCTGCTCCTGCGAGACGGTGAGTCCGGCGCTGTGGATGCGCATCACCAACTGGTTGGGGTCGATGCGTTCCAAGAAGAGGGCCATGCGCTCGTAGGCCTGCAGCCGCAACGGCAGCATCACCGACAGGTTCTTCTTGCTGTTTCCCAATGCGGCGATCTTCGCTTTCGCTTCCATCACCATCTTCGCGACATATACCGCGCCCGCGACCAAAACCACGACGCTTGCTAAAATACAGATTCCTAATACATTCATATATTGATTTTTGACTTTTGACTTATGACTTGTGATTTATGACTTGTGCCCCATAACCCATAACTCTTAACTCTTAACTCTTAACTCTTAACTCTTAACTCTTAACTCTTAACTCTTAAAAGGCGCGGCAAAAGTACACAAAAAACACAAAACATTACATGAACGTGCAATTTAAAAAAAAAGTATCTTTGCGGATTATTTTTTCAAAACCATTCAGAAAAACCATTTTGAAATGACACTCAAAGAGATTAAAGACCTGGTGCAAGGCGAGATTATTTGTGGCGAAGACTATCTGGACCAACAGATCGAATGTGTGTTCGCCTCCGACCTGATGAGCGATGTGCTCACCTTGAAAGACGTCAACAATCTGCTGCTGCTCACAGGATTGAGCAACCTGCAGTCCATAAGGACTTGTGAAATGTCGGACATCTCCTTCCTGCTGATTGTGCGCGGCAAGGAGGTCACCGAGGAGATGAAAGAGCTGGCCGAGGACAACGACATGGTGGTCATCCGAACAGAGTATTCCATGTACAAAACCTCCGGAATCCTCTACAATGCCGGTCTGCCGGCGGTTTATTAACCTGATTATCAACCAAATCTTACATTATGAACTTTGTTTACCACGTAGAAGGCGGCGATTTCACCAACGCGGGATCCACATCCAGCCAGGTGAAGCGCATGCTCAAGAAAATCGGGGTCAGTCCCGAAATTGTGAAGAAGACGGTCGTCGCGCTGTATGAGGCTGAGGTCAACATCGTGGCCCACGCCTATCGTGGCGACATCACCGTTGACTTGGAAGAGGACCACATCAAGATCGTGCTTGCCGACGAAGGCCCCGGCATCCCCGACATCGACCGCGCCATGCAGAAAGGTTACTCCACCGCTTCGCAGAAGGTCCGCGAGATGGGTTTCGGCGCCGGTATGGGCCTTCCCAACATCAAGAACAACTCCGACTCCCTCAACATCACCTCCGAAGTGGGCAAAGGCACCACCATCGAATTGATTAATTATTTCCAGTAGAGACGTGCCATGGCGCGTCTCTGCAACGCCCATCAACCCGTTATTCTCCTAACCTCCTAATCTCCTAACCTCGTAACCTTTAGCCCTTAGCCCTTAAACCTTAAACCTTAACCCATAAACCATAAACTTTAACCCTCAACCCATCATGGCCGAAGATTTCCACCACGCGCTGAAATTCAAATACGACCTCTGTATCGGATGCTCGCACTGCACGGGCGTGTGCCCCACGAGCGCGATACATGTGGAGAACGGGCATCCCGTGCTCGACCCGAACCGCTGCGTCGATTGCGGCAGGTGCTACGTCGCCTGCCCGATGAACGCCATCTACATCGAGCAGGACGACTTCCAGACGGTTTTCAACTACAAGCATCCAGTGCTGTTGGTGCCCTCCATCTTCCTCGCCCAGTTCGAGGAGAAGATACGCGAGCGCACCATCCTCTCCGCGCTGCTGCACATCGGCTTCAAGTGCGTCTATGAGGTCGAGAAGAGTGTGGACTTCTTCAAGGAATACTACCGGCGCGATCTGGAAGGCGGCAACGCCCCTTGCGAGAAGCCGGTCATCTCGTCGTTCTGTCCCGCCATCGTGCGTCTCATCCAGGTGAAATTCCCCGTGTTGGTCGATAATATCTACCGCTTGAAAGCGCCGTTCGACATGACGGCCGAATATATCAAGAAGAGTCTCACCGAACAGGGCATTCCCGCCGAGGACATCGGCATCTTCTACGTGACGCCGTGCGCCGCCAAGATTGCCGCCATCAAGAGTCCCGTGGGCGAGGAGAAGTCGCCCGTGGACGGCGTTATCAATATGAACTACCTCTACAGCAAGGTGCTGCGCGTCATCAAGACCGGCGAATACAAGATGTGCGACGAGTCGGTGCGCTTCCACCGGCTGTCGAAGGCCAGCATCACCTACCCGCTCACCGGCGGCGAGACCAAGATGCTGCGCACTGGCCGCAACCTGGCCATCGACGACATCCACAACGTGTCGGAGTTTCTCGAAAAAGTGGAGGACGAGGATATCCAGGACATCGACTTCTTGGAACTCCGTGCCTGCGACGGCAGCTGCTGCGGAGGCATCCTCACCGCCGAGAACCGTTTCCTCATGATCGAGCGGCAGCGCCGCCGCATGCAGAAATGCTCCGAAGAGGTGGACAACGAGGACAACGACCTGCTCAACTATTTCGATTACCTGGCCGACAAACGGCATGTGGGCAAGGTGGACCCGCGCTCGATGGACAAGATGGACGACAATGTGGCCGCCGCCATGCAGAAGATGAAACGTGCCTTCGAAATCAACCAGAACCTGCCGCAGGTGGATTGCCACCTCTGCGGCTATCCCTCTTGCAAGGCCCTCGCCGAGGCCGTTGTGACCGACAAGGCCCAGATCCAGCAATGCATCTTCGTGCAGCGCGCCATGGAGCACTATGACCTGCTCACCCCCAAGGAGGCGCACGACATCTCCGCCAAGGTGTGGGGCGCGAAAAAGACGGATCCTACGATTGCGAAGAATCTCAATCTGTAATTAGTTAGTAGTTAGTAGTTAGCAGTTAGCAGTTTTGGGAGTATGTGGGGGCGTGTCACATACGTCCACAATCTATAATCATAACCTATAGTGCAAAACGCATTGTATATTATTTGGGAGGCGTTAAAGGAGTCGGTCTCTATCACGCTGTTGGTGTTGTTGCTGATGGCGGTGGTGGAGTCGATAAACATTTCATCCTCAGGACGTTTATTTAAGAGATTGCACGGGAAACCCGTGGCGGAGGTCGCGTTGGCCTGCCTGCTCGGGGCGATTCCCGGTTGCGCCGGAGGCTTCGTGGTGGTGTCGCTCTTCACCCACCGCTTGCTCTCTTTCGGGGCGCTGATAGGCGGTATGATTGCCACTTTCGGCGACGAAGCCCTCTTCCTCGCCGCCCAGGATCCGATGCAGGCCCTCATCCTGACCGGCGTTCTGTTCGCCATCGGGTTTGTGGTGGGACTGCTATTGCTGAAAGTACCTGAAAACAAAATCGTTACCTTCGAGAATCACGATTTCGTCATCCATGAGGAGCATCGCCACGAGCGACCCGAGAATCACGGGAAGTCGTTTCGCGAGAGGATGTCGCACTACCTGCGCGAGCACGTCTGGGAGCACGTCATCAAACAGCACGCGCTCAAGCTGTTCCTGTATGCTTTCGGCACGCTTTTGGTGTTGGGCATACTCAACCATTTTGTGGATTTGCAGGCTATCATGGAGCACCATGCCTGGACCAAGTGGCTGCTGCTGCTGATTGCCGTGGGCGTGGGTTTCCTGCCCGTTTCCGGTCCGCATCTCATCTTCGTGATGCTTTTTCTGCAGGGCAACATCCCCTTTGCGGTGTTGCTCGCCAACTCCATCGCGCAGAACGGTCACGCCGGCATCCCGCTGCTGGCGCAATCGAAGCAGAATTTCCTGATTATGAAAGGAATAACGATGGCGTTAGGGTTGATTATCGGTGCGTTGGCATTGATTGTTTAAAAAACGTAGAGACGCGCGGCACGTCTCTACGTCAATGTTTCTTCATTGTATTTTATCTAACAATCGTAATCGACCCGTGCCAAGTAATGGGTTTGGCTTTTCCCTTGTAGGTGAAGGTGTAGTAATAGACGCCGTCGCTCAGGCCCTCGCCGGTGAACGGGTTGAGGCCCAAGTGCACCTGCCCGTCTTTCGACCAGGTGTCGTAGTTCTTGACTTTGAAGACCACCTTTCCGTAGCGGTCGCTGATACGCAACTCGTTATGGCGGTACTCATCGGGGTCTTCGGGGTTGATGTCCGTATTGAGGTTGCCGATAGCCCACACGTCGTTGATGCCGTCACCGTTGGGGGTGATGACGTTCGGGAAGATGAGGTCGTCCTCGATGACGATGGTGTGGCTCACGGAGTCGCCGCAGCCAGACTCTGTGGTCAGGGCCAAGGTCACCGTGTAGTCGCCCCACGAGGTGTAGGTGTGGGAAGTGCTCGTCTCGCCCGTGGTCTGCTCTCCGTCGCCGAACGACCAGACGAGGTTGTCGGTGTTGCCGGCCACGTTGTCGGAAAGATATGCCGTAAAGGCAATTTCGCCGTTGGTCTCGCTCATCATGCAGATTTCAGGGGTGGCGAGGAAATCGACCGTCGGTTGCGGTGCCGTGATGATGTAATTCCACTTGGTGATGGAATCCTGGCAGCCCTCTTTGGTCGTGACGACCAGTTTGACAGTGTAGGAGCCGGCATCATTGAAGTGGAAAATGGGTTCAGGCACGTCGGTATATTCGACCACGTTGTAGTTTTCGTCAAACACAATCCACAGGTTGGAGATGGAGTCGGAGGTGGAGGTGGTGAGGTTGGTGAACTGGCAGGTGACGGGCGTGCAGCCGGAGGTGACGTCGGATTCGAAGTCGGCCTTCGGCAGCGGCCAGAAGTTGACGTTCACGGTGTCGGAGCTCCAGCAGCGGGTGTTCGTGGTGGGGTTGAACATCTCCACTTCGAGGATGTATTCGCCGGAGGTGATGACTTCGATGGAGGGAGTGTCCTCGCCGGTGTTCCACATCAGCACGGCGGTGCTGTCGTCGTAGTTGGAGTTGAGGGTGATCATCTCGCCGGTGCAGTGCCAGGAATCCTCGCCGAGGTCGGGTTTGAAGGTGTTGATGACGTCGATATGGAGGGTGTCGGAGGCCCAGATGTTCGCGCAGGGGATGGCCTTGTGGACGAACAGGGCGTAATCGCCGGCATCGCTCGTTTCGGCGCTCTCAATGACGTAGGGTGCCCAAAGCGTGTCGCCGCTCGGAGTGAGGATAAACACGGTATCGACATTCTCAGCCTGGTATTCGAACTGGATGGTTTCGTGGAGGCAGTAGGTGGTGCGCATCAGCAGCTTGGTGGAGAGCTCGCTCTTGAAGCTCTTGCCTTCGAGGAACACGCCGGAGTCGTAGGAGTTGTCGCCCGCGTTGCAGATGGCCAAGTGCATGTGGTAAGTGTCGCAGGCATTGATGACGCCCTCGGCGGCGAGTTCCACGGTGTAGCCGTTGTATTCGATGCCGTTCGCGCCGCCGCCGTTGCCATTGGAGATGTAGTAGGCGGAGTAGGTGCCGCTATAGCAGGTGCTGCCACCGCTGCTGCTGGCGCCGCCGTTCACCGTGTTGATGGAGACGGGCAGTCCCTCGGGGTTCGCGGCGGAAACCGTGCCGGGAATCACGGCCACATTGCGCGTGGTGGTGATGCCCGTCACCGGGTCGGGACCGGTGAGCAGGAAGATGAACAGGTCGTTGTAGCTGGCGCACACGAACGTCGGGTACTCCTCGGAGCCGAAGATGTAGTGGAAGGCGAACGTGTCGGCGTAGGCGAGGAAGTCGAAGTCCAACGCCGCGCTGTTCATCACGGTGTAGCCTTGGTTGTACTGTTGCAGCAGGGCGTCGTGGTAGGTGTTGTTCGCCGTGCTCGACGCGCTGCCGGAGCTGTTGGGACCCGCAGCCACCGAACAGGCACCCGTGGTCATCACCAGACCCGTCTCGAACGGGAACTGCGTATAGTTGTTCCGGTTGAACGAACCGATCTGGTTGGAAGCCACATTGCCCGCCGCATTGTTGAACCTGCCGTTGCTCAATTCCACACCTTCGCCTGCGAGGTGATACTTGAGAATGGTATCGACATGCGTGCCCAACAGCGACTGAACCGTCACGTTGTTTTGGGCGAAAAGAGTCGCCTGCAAGCCCGCTGCCAAAAGTATCGAGAAGAGTATAATTTTCTTCATAGAGGATTTATTTCGTGGATATAACTGCCCTATTTTCGGAATGGCAAAATTACAAATTTTATAATACAAACCCATTGCGGATGATTTTTTTTATCATTCCGAAAGGTTTGTCGCACGGAAGGGCATTTTTGTTACAACAGGAATAAAAAAAGAGACGGGGAAGTTCCCGTCTCTACGCACGGACGCGGAGAATCGCGTTCCGTTAGGATATGGTGTCCCGAAAAGGGTATCGGTTAGCCGCAGTAGAAATATTCCTTCACCATCTGGGCCATCAGCTCGGGTTTCTTGACGATTTGTTCGCGGATCTTGCGGTCGTCGAAGGATTTGAGCTGCTTGATGATGTCGTCGATCATAGAGCGGTCGAAGACGCCGTGGGCTTCGAAAATCTCGCGGTGGGCGCTGAGCTCGTCGGCAGACTCCCAGCAGGAGGCGGGCAGTTGGGCCAGCTTCTCCACGAGGGCCTTGTTCTCCGGACGGTGGATATCGACGTCAACGTAGGTGGATTTGGCGTATTCGAGGGCGTTCTCCATCTCGAAGCCGTGACGGGCAGCGCAGACGAGGCCAGCCAGCAGCAGGTAGATGTCGGCGGAGCCGTCCGGGCAGCGGAACTCGACGGTCTGTTTCTGGGAGCGGTCTTTGTTGACGGCCTTCTCCAGCGGGTTGAGCTCAGCCACGATGTCGTTCTTGTGGGTCCAGCCCAGCGGCACGCGAACGAGCACGGAGCGGTTGCGGTCGCCCCAGCAGACGGACGTGGGGGCCTCCTGGTGCGGCACGAGGCGGAAGTAGGAGGTCGGGTTGGTGTTGCCGAAAGCGGTGAGGGAGCCGGCGCAGGTCATATAGCCCGCGATGGCGGTCTTGGCGATGCTGTTGAGCTTGCCCTTGGTCACCATCTGGTTCTTGCCCTTGCCATCCACGATGCAGGTGTGGATGTGGAGACCGCTGCCCGCCTTGCCGGTGGTGATCTTCGGCGAGAAGGTCACGTCGAAACCGTACTCGTAAGCCAGGTTGCGGATGATCCACTTGGCGAGAATCAGCTGGTCGGCAGCGTCTTGCACGTCGGTGACGAGGAACTCGATTTCGTTCTGCTCGTAGATCTTGCCGTCCATGGTGAAGTTACCCACCTCGGAGTGGCCGTACTTGATGAGGCCGCCCATCTCGGCGATCTTCAGCATGCACTCGGCGCGGAAGTGCTCGAACTTGGTGAATGGGGAGGACTCGTGGTAGCCACGCTGGTCGGGGATGGTGAAGAGGTCGTCTTCCTCGCCGATGACGTAGTATTCGAGCTCGCCCATGGCCTGGAAGTAGTTGCCGGTGACTTCGGTGAACGACTTGGCAGCCTTGCGCAGGATGTACTCCGGGGAGTTCTCCAACGGCTTGCCTTCGTTGTTATAGTAGGAGCAGAGGAACGACAGGGTGGGGATTTCCGTGAACGGGTTCAGGAAAGCGGTGGAGAAACGCGGGATGACGTAGAGGTCGCTGGAACCGGCGTGGATGAAAGCCGGGAAGATGTTGGAACCGTCGACGCGCTCGCCGTTGGAGAGGATCTGCTCGAGGTAATCGCGGCTGTGCAGCACGAAACCGAGGGTTTTGATGCGCCCGTCACCGGCCACATAATGGAAGTTGACCATCGGGATGTTGTTCTCCTCGACGTACTTGATCATGTCCGCCTTGGTGAACTCCTTCGGACTTTTCTTGAAATAATTCACGAGCGGGTTGAGGCTCATCGTGATGTTGTCTTTCATACTATTGGATATTTTTTTGGGGGTTTGAAATTGCTTTTTTATACGGGGGCAAAGATACACTTTTTTGCCGTATTCTGAACGTCGACTTTGGGGCTATAAAATTTTCAAGAAAAAAAATTTTTACCGCGTTATATTAAAAAAAAAGTATCTTTGCGGCTTGGTAAGATATATATTTGTGTAAAGTGTGAAAAGTATATAAAAACCGCTTGAATAGAGTACAAACTAAATTTATTATTATTCATAAAAATCTACAAACTATGAGAAAATCCTACAGTTTCAAGAGACTGGGCCGTAAGGTTCAGCGACTTGCTGCCATTATGCTGGTTGCGCTGATGGCAGTCGGTAGTGCCTTTGCCGAGGAGGTGACGTTTGTCTTCTCGGAACAAGGCTATGAGAACGCTCAAGTGATTACGGCAGGTGACATCAACGATGTCATCAGCTTCACTTGTGCCAAGAACGCGGCCAATAACGGACCCGCGTACTACAACACCTCCATTCCTCCTGCCTTGCGTTTCTACGCCCACAAGAATAGTGGTGATGGCAACTCCATGACCTTGGTGCCGCAGAGCGGCTACGAGATTACGGGTCTCACCATCATCGCTACAGGTGCCAGCAATGCTCCCACCGTCGGTCTTGTGGTTGACGGCGGCGCACTTCAAACTTTCGAGGCCGAAGGCACTCTCTACTCTTTCACTGGACTGCACGCCACCTCCTCCCTCACGTTCAGCAACGCGATAGTAGGTACTAACACGCAACTCCGTGTTCTCTCCCTGATCGTCACCTACAGCGAGGCTGCCGCTCCCGCAGTGGAAGCCCCTGTGTTCTCCATTCCCACCGGCAACTACTACACCGAGCAGACCATATCCCTGACCTGCCCCACGCCGGGTGCCAACATCTACTGCTCCATCAACGGCTCTGATCCTGTCCTCTACAACGGTCCCTTCACCCTCAACGCCACGGCAACGGTTTCCGCGTACGCCACCCTCGGCGAGGAGGTGAGCTCCACGGTCTCCGCTACCTACACCTTCCCCGTGTTTGTCAACAATATCGCCGCCTACTATGCGGCTGAGAACGCCGACCTGTTCAAGATCACCGGCGATGTGACCTTCGTTTACCGCACCGGCCGCTATGTCTATGTCAAAGATGCTACCGGCGGTCTGCTGATTTACGACAACTATAACCCTGTCATCACCAACGAATACCACTCCGGTGATGTCATCCCCGGCGGTATCGTCGGAACCCGCAGCATGTACCACGGCCTCGATGAGCTCGTTCCCACGATGAACACCGCGGAAGCTCTCGCCGGCGAACCGGTGGCCCCGATGGTGGTGACCGTCGCGGAAGTGCTCGCGAACCCCAGTAATTACATCTCCCAGCTGGTGATGTTTGTGGACGGCGAATTTGCTGTCGGCTCCTTCAACACCAACAATGCGACCAACGTCAACTTCACACAAGATGGCAACACCATCGTGGTGCGCAACGCCTTCAAGACGGTTGATAAATCCTTCGCTGAGGCGACCCCCGGCTCTCTGATCGGTTTCGTGACAACATACGACAACACCGTTCAACTCTATCCGCGTTATAACAGCGACATCGTCACTTCCACGCTGCCCTTAACCTGCAGTTTCGACGAAGTACAAGCGGGCCAACTCTGGACGATTGTGAACGGCGAGAATACCAACAAATGGTACATCGGCCAAGCCCAGGGCTTCGACAACAACAAACTGTACATCTCCTCCTCCAATGGTGTTACTAATAAATATAATGTATCGGAGGCTTCCATTTCTCATGCTTACATTCCGGTCTCCCTTCCCGCCAGCGATGTTCTGCTGACCTTCGATCTCAGAAGCATGGGTGATGCGAACGACGTCGTGCAAGTGTCCGTGATGGACGAGGCTCCTGTGGCCGGCACGCTCCCGAGCAACTCCATTGCCGAGTTCTACGAAGTGGATGAGTTCACTACCGAGACGGTGCTGATCACCTCCGAGAACGCCGGTGAGAAGTTCCTCGTCTTCTCGTGGATCAACAACAACAACGGTGGTGTCCAGACCCCTGCCGCCATCGACAATGTGTCTCTGAATACCACCTGCACGCAGGTCTCCAACATCGTCGCTACCATTGATGGACAAACCGCAGTGGTGACTTGGACCGCCCCCGAAAGCCAGAACGCTTGGACGTTTGAGTACAAGAATGTCAATGACGACGCATGGCAGACCGTGAACGCCACCTCCACCTCCGTCACACTGAACAACCTCGCCACTGAGGCTGCTTACGATGTGCGTGTGAAGGCCAATTGCGATGCAAACAACGCCAGCGTTTGGGTCACCTCCGAATTCTATGTGCCCTGCATCCAGCTGACATCCTCCCCGTTGGAAATCACCATCGGCACGGGTACGAGTACCAGCTCCACCACCCCGATGAACGCTTACTATAAGAACTCCTGGACGCAGATGGTTTATCCGGCATCCGAATTCCCGACGCCCGGCTATATCAATTCGTTGTCCTGGTATGTGAACACTGCGAATACGCACAATTACAATACCTTGAAGATTTACCTCGGCACGAAGTCTTCCGCCATCAACGAGAGCACCACGGACTGGCTCCCCATGGAAGACTTGACCTTGGTGTATGAATCCACCAACGGTACTGTGGGTAGCACGGTCGGTTGGGAGACCTTCACCTTGTCCACTCCTTATTATTATAATGGCGAGGACAATCTCGTGGTCGTGACCTCCCGTACCGCTGATGCTTACAAGTCTTTGAACTATCGCTACACCTCTGTTACCAACAGTGTGTTGTACAGAAGAAGCGACAGCAGTCCCGAGAATTATGCTTCACATCCTGGCACCGCCTCTGGTACGCGTGCCGTTAATCTGCCGAACATGCAGGTTGACTTCTTAGGTTATGTTTGCGATGACGCGCATTGTGCCGTTCCCGCCGACCTGACCGTGAGCAACGTTACCACCACAGGTGCTACCCTTGACTGGGAAGCTGGCGGTGCCACCGCTTGGGTGCTCAGCTGCAAGGCTGAGGGCGCCGACGAATGGACGACCGTCAACCTGACCGAGAACCACTTCGAGCTGACTGGTCTGCAGCAGAACACGACCTACAATGTCCGCGTGATGAGCGACTGCGGTGCCATTGGCATGAGCAACGAGGCTGAGGTGGACTTCACCACCGTGGCCAACTGTATCGCTCCGCAAAACATCGTCGTCGAAGTTGTTGCCCACACAGCCAACGTGAGCTGGCTGCCCGTGGCAGGTATCAACGAATACGAGGCGGTGGTCACCGGTATCGACGACAATACCAACTTCACCCTGAATGTGCATAACGGCTCCCAGTTTGACCTCACAGGCTTGGTCGAGGGCGCACAATATAATGTTAAGGTGAGAGCCATCTGTGGCGAGAATGAGACCAGCGACTGGACCGAGGTCGAATTCACTATGCCGACCATCTGTCCTGCTCCTCTTGGCCTTGCCGCCACGGAGATTGGCCAGAATAACGCCACCATCACTTGGAACGCTGGCAATGCTTCCAGCTGGACTGTGGAATACGGTCCCGCCGGCTTCACTCTCGGCAATGGCACTCAGGTGAGCGCTGGTGAGAACCACATCACGCTCACGGGCCTGAACCCCTATTCTTATTACGATGTCTATGTGATGGGTGACTGCGGTCTCGGCTACCAGAGCATTTGGTCCTCCAAGCTCAACTTCCAGACCGAGTGCGGCCCGATCACGATCACGCAAGAGAATCCTTGGTATGATGATTTCGAAGCCTATAGCGGTTCCGGCAACTTGGCATTCGACAATTGCTGGGCTACCCCCGAGATGAGCAGCTACAACTCCCCGTTCATCTATCGTAACTACAGCACTGCCGCTCACTCCGGCAAGAATTCAGTTGAATTGAAGGGTGACAATGGTGCGGTGTCCACGCTGGTGCTGCCCGCATACACCAACAACCTCTCCGAGCTGCAGTTCAGCTACTACGGTATGGTTACCGGCACCACGCCCGGCACCATGCAGTTGGGTTATATCACGGATGCTGCGGATGCCTCCACTTTCGTGGAAGTGCTGCAAGTTCCTGCCCAGTCTGGCAGCTACAACCGCGCCAACTCGCTGCTCTATGGTCCGTTCACCTTCGGCGAGAATGTGCCGGATGGCGCTCGCATCACCTTGCGCTTCACCTCTGCCACGGGCAGCTGCTCCTGGAATTTGGATGACTTCACCGTCGAGATGAAGCCCGATTGCCAGGTTCCCACGATGCTCACAGTCTCGGATATCACCGCCACCACCGTTACGCTCGGTTGGACTGCCGGCGGCGCTGAGGAGGCTTGGAACATCGAATACGGTCCTGTCGGCTTTGAGCACGGTGCAGGCACTGTGGTCGCCGCCAATACCAACCCGTTCACGGTTACCGGTTTGGCCGACGCCACTTCCTTCGAATTCTATGTGCAGGCCAACTGCGGCACCACGGTCAGCGAGTACTCTCTGAGCGCGACTGCCACGACCGAGTGTCTGCCGATGGCTACCCCGTACGAAGAGAACTTCGACAGCTATTCCGGCAGCTCCTACTCTGCCGCAGGTGTGATTCCCAATTGTTGGGTCTCTTACACGGCTAACACGAACAAGAACTATGCTCCTCACGTGAATACGGGTGCGAACTCAGCCTTCAACTATGCACAGAGCGGCAAGGGTCTTGGTTTCTACGCCAACTCTTCCGGCAGCAATGCCTTCGCTATCCTGCCGACGTTTGAGCATCCGCTCAACACGATGACCGTCTCCTTCTGGCGCAGAATGGAAAGCGCTACCCAGGGTGTTCTTACGGTGGGTTATGTGACCGATGTCAACGACCCGGTCAACAGCTACACTGTCGTGGCCACCATCCCCTCTGTCACCACCTCTGACAACGACTACAGCGTGAACTTCTCCGAGTTCGAGGGTGAATTCCCCGCAGGCGCCAGAATCGCCTTCCGTTGGTTCAAGGAGAGCACTTGGTACACCTGTGCTATCGATAACGTCTCCATTACCTCCACGGCGGATGCCACCTGTCTGCCTGTCACGAACCTCACGGCTGACAACATCACCTACAACTCCGCCGTCCTGACTTGGACGCCCGGCGCCGACCAGACCGCTTGGACTGTGGCTTACAAGGCTACCGCCGATGCCGAGTGGACGACTGTTCAGACGAACGAGCCTACCGTCACCCTGACGGGTCTTGCCGCCGTTACCGAATACGAAGTGTCGGTTACCTCCATCTGCGGTGACGCCACCTCCGATCCTGCCACGGCCACCTTCACCACCATTTGCGGCAATCCTTGCGAATACACCTTCGTGTTGCATGATTCATACGGCGACGGCTGGAACGGCAATGCCATCAACGTGGTGTTCAGCGGCGGCACTTCCCAGACATTGACCCTGACAAACAACTTTGACGGCACCTTCTTAGTGACTATCCCCGAAGGTGAGACGATGACTTGTAACTGGACGACGGGTTCATACGCTTACGAGACCTCGTTCGAAATTGTGAACGATTGTGGCGTAAATGCCTATACTGGCAGTGGTGCCCAAAGCCAAGGCTTCTTCACGGCCGAATGTCCCGATTTATCTTCTTGCCCGAAACCTTCTCTGGTCTCTGTTTCTGACATTACCATCAATTCCGCTCTTGTCAGCTGGACTCCTGCAGGAACGGAAACTTCTTGGATTGTGAAATTCAAAGCAGAAAGCGCTTCCGAGTGGCAGACCGCCACGGTGTCCACCACCACCTATCCCTTGATTGGCCTTGAACCCAACACGGCCTACACTGTGCAAGTGTTCGCAGACTGTGGTGACGAACAGAGCAATCCTTCCGAAGCGAGTTTCATCACGTTCTTCTCCGGCTGTGAGTTTACGTTCAATTTGCAAGATTCCTATGGTGACGGCTGGAACGGCAACGCCATCGAATTGGTGTTCAGCAACGGAACGACACAAAGCCTTACCATCTCTAGCGGTTATTCCGCCACCCATAATGTGACTGTCCCCGAAGGCTCTGTGATGGTTTGCAACTGGACACAGGGTAACTATTCGAATGAGACATCGTTCACCATTGTGGACGCAGACGGAAACACGGTTTATTCCGGCAGCAACACACAAACCAATGGATTCTTCGTTTCCATGTGTCAGCAAATCACTTGTCCCGCCCCGTTGGCGCTTACAGCCTCTGATGTTGAAAACGGCGCAAGCACCATCACGTGGATCCCGATGGGCGATGAGACCTCCTGGCAAATCACCCTGACTCCTGAGGAAGGCGACGCCATCACGGCTGTGGTCACCACGCCCACCTACACCATCACGGGAATGCAACCCGGCGACGCCTACACGGTTGCCGTCAAGGCCCTCTGCGGTGATGATGACGAGAGCACCGAGGTTACGACAACGGTCGTCTGCCCCGCTTTGGTTGACATTGCTTTGGTGGATGTCTATACCAACCCCAGCAACTGCGATCTTTCCAATATGATTGCCCGCATCACTGTGAAGAATGTGATGGAAAGCCCCATTACCAGCTTCGAGGCTTACTATCAGGTGAATGGCGAAGGCCCCGTCGTGCATGAGACTGTTTGGCCGTACCTCTCCTTCGAGTATGGTGAGACCTACACCTACACGTTCACTACTTCTCCGACCTTCACCGCGGCTACCAACGTCATCACGGCATGGGTGGTGATCCCGAGCGAAACCAACATCGATAACAATACGGCTACTTCCGGTGTCACCTACCTGACCGCTGAGCAGGCTCTCCCGTATGTGGAGACCTTCCCCGCCTCTTCTGTGAACAACTGGGCTGTGATGGACAACAACGCGGATAACAGCACGTTCGCCGTCACAGGCAATGCCCTCGTGTACAACGGCAGCGATGAGAACGTCGGCAACGATGTGGCGGTCTCCCCGTGTGTGGAGTACGCTCCCGGCACCTATCTCATCAGCTTCGACTACAAGGCCAACAGCCCGTTCTACAACGAGAAAGTCAGCCTTTACTACGGTCCGAGCACCAACCTGTACAATGACTACTTGGTTGAGACTCTCAACTTCAACAATGCTGATTATCAACGTTACAACTATGTCGGTTCGATGTACATGAGCATGGATAACATCCACGTCGCCTTCAAGGCCGAGAGCTCTGTGGGTACTGACGGCTTCAGCATCGACAATGTCTCCATCAAGAAGGCTGTGAGCTTCTCTGTCGGCAACGACGGCAACGGCTCTATCACCGTCTCCAATGTGGCGACCACGAACAGTGGCCTCTACTTTGTCGGCGAGGGCGATGAGGTCACGCTGCACATCACCTCCAACTTCGGTTACCACGTGGCCGGCATCTATGTGAACGGCGTCTTGGTGAGAGGTGAGAACCCGAACAACGCTATTGTGGACAACTTCACCTACGCTCCGGAGAACGGCGACTATGTGTATGTCACCTTCACCGAGAACGCTTACCATGTAAATGCTGCTGTGAACAACCTGTACGTCACGGCGTATAACGACAATGCTCCTGGTGCCATCTACACCCCTGCCCATGAAGTGGTGGCTCATGGTGGCAGCCACACTGGTGTCTTCACCATCCTGCCGCATTTCCACCTGGAAGGCGTCTTTGTCAATGGTATGGACTGTACCGAATTCGTCACTCCGCTTGGCAACAACCAATACACGCTGACGCTCTCTCCGGTGATGGAGGACAAGGATATCGAAGTGTATGTTGACCTCGACAGCACGACCATCATCTACACGGTGGAAGGCGGTGAAGGTACCATCAACAACGAGTTTGTGGTGGATGCCAGCACCACGCTGCCGGCCGTTTACACGGCTACGCTGCCTGGCTACACTGACCTGTTGAGCACGATTATCCCGGCTCCGGGCTTCCACGTCGCCAGCATCGTCATTGACGGTGTCCAGCACACCAACATCGACACCTTCGCCTTCATGCACCTCTTCGGCACGCACACGGTGGTGGTGACCTTCGCTCCGAACCACTATGTCATCACGACCACTGCTTACGGCAACGGTACGGTGACCCCGGGCGCTGAGTTCGATTACGATTCTGAGTACACTTACACCTTCACGGCCACTCCCGCCGCCGGCTACCAGATTGGTACGATCATGCGCAACAACGTCATGCTGAACGTCACCGATCCGACCGCCTACACCGAGACCCTGACCAACATCCTCGACAACTACAAATACGAGGTGATGTTCATCCCGAACACCTACACGATCACGGCCACCTGCGGCAACAACGGTATGATTTCCCCGAGCGGTGTCTCCAGCTATCTCTACCATCAGGATGCTGAATATGTGATTACCGCTAACCCCGGATATTACATCGCTTCCGTGACCTACGACGGTAACACCTACGATTTCACGCAGGATCTTGCCCCGACCACCTTCACGGTCCCGTTCTTGAGCATTGAAGAGAACCACACCATCAGCGCTACCTTCGCGCAGTACATCTTCACGGTGACGGTGAACGCCGGTGCCAACGGTGCCATCGCTCCTGCCACGTCCACCTTCGCCTACGGTGCCACCCCGACCTTCGCGATTACTCCGGATGCCGGTTACAGCATCGTTGACGTGACGGTTGACGGCACTTCCGTGGGTGCGGTCTCTACCTACACCTTCACGGCTCTCGATGCCGACCACACCATCGCCGCCACCTTCGCCGCGAACACCTACACGATTGCGGCCACGGCTGGCAACGGCGGTACCATCACGCCTGCCGGTAACACCACGGTTGCCTACAACGCCAACCAGACCTACACGATTTCCGCCAGCGCCGGTTATCATGTGAGCAACGTCTTCGTGGACGGTGCTTCCGTGGGTGCGGTCACCAGCTACACCTTCACCGGTGTCACGGCCAACCACACCATCTACGCCGCCTTCGACGCGAACGAGTACACGGTTACGGTGAACCAGCCCGCTCACGGTACCATCACGCCTGGCACGATGACTGTCCTGTACGGTGCTACCCCGGCCTTCGTGATTACCCCGGCTCCGGGCTACAACGTCACCGCCATCACGGTGAACGGTTCCAACGTCTCCCTGACCAACATCCCGAATGTGAACGGTATCTACACCTACACCTTCGCGGCTATCAACGCCAACCAGACCATCACGGCCACGATGACGGCCAAGACCTACACCATCACCGCCAGTGCCGGTGCCAACGGTTCTATCACGCCGAACGGCAACACCACGGTGAACTTCGGTGGTTCCCAGGCCTACACCATCACCCCGGCCGCCGGTTATGTGGTCAACTCGGTGACGATTGACAACGTGAACATGGGTGCCATCACCTCCTACGTCTTCACGAATGTGGCCGCCAACCACACCATCAACGCTACCTTCGCACCGGCTGAATGCGAGGCTCCGTCGTTCCTCTACACGACCCACATCGACAGCGTATCCGCTATGCTGCACTGGTCGCACCCGAGTGCAACTTCCTTCGATATCCAGTACAAGACCCCGAGCGGCAACCTCACCACGGTGAACAACGTTTCCGGCAACAGCTATCAGCTCAACGGTTTGACCTCAGCCACCACCTACATGTGGCAGGTCCGCGCCAATTGCGTCGGTAACAACCACAGCGAGTGGGCCAGCATGGTCTCCTTCAACACCGACGCCACCACGATTGACGGCACCGGCATCGAAGACCTTGTGAAGCACAACATCAAGGTTTACGCCGAGCATCAGAATGTCCACATCCTCAACAACGAGGGTATGAACATCGAGAATGTCCGCATCTTCGACGCCTACGGCAAGCTGATCTACAGCGGTGCTGTGAGCAGCTCCCACGAGGTCATCAACCTCAACGTGGCCGCCGGCGCTTACATCGTGAATGTGACCACCGACGAGGGCGTCGCCAACTACAAGGTTACGATTCTGAAGTAATCACGCACGTTATGATATCCGAAAGGGACTCCGCAAGGGGTCCCTTTTTTTGTGGGTTAAGGGTTAAGGTTTAAGGGTTATGGTTTAAGGTTTAAGGTTGAGGTGTCGGCGCGGGCAAATTACCCTTTCTATTTTAGAAGGGGTGCCCGAAGGGCGGGGTAGTAATATAGACATAAAAATAAGTCCTTATGAAGCAACGATTGTCCCACGTTGTCCGCCGTTGTCGTCAAAAAACAAACCGCCTCGGAGAGGCGACACGCACGCAGTGCAAGTAACACCATACAAGCGAAGCGCAGTGTGGTGACAGAGCGCAGTGTGGTGACAGAGCGCAGTGTAGTGTCAGAGCGCAGTGTGGTGTCAGAGCGCAGTGTGGTGACAGAGCGCAGTGTGGTGTAGGGCCGTCATACAATGGCGGCCCTACCACTGCACCGAACAGCCTTACCCGATCGCAACGCTGGTCAGATACTGCGAACGCCCGTACCGGTAGCTTCCCTCGTCCGAACGCATCAACATCGTGTACGTGAAGTCATCGTCGGACGAACGCTCCGCCCCGTCGGAACCGCCGGTGAGACTGAGCCCCGTTGCGGTGAGCGACATCGGCACCGCGTAGAGATGCGCCACGTTGCCGCTCTCGGTGGCCTGCGTGTCGAGACGGATGGCCGTCTCCCCGGCGGGCACCACCTCGTAAACCGTGCGCGTGTAGAGACCCACCGTGGTGTCGTAAACCATGGCGATCATCATCACGGCGTCCACCTTGTCGGGCAGAGCACCCAGCGTGCCGCCCAACAGGCCGTCCGTGACGGTCACCCCGCTCACCGTGACTGGCGCGGCCACCCCCTGCGAGAACACAAGGTCGTTGGCGTTGAGTGTGGCCTTGATCACCCCGCCGGCAACGCTTACGTTCGCGTGGCGGACGATGTTGCTGGTGAAGAGCGGACGCCGGCTCCGACGGTCCGGACTCATGCCCACCAGCACCTCCTTGGGCACAATCTTGCTGATCATGCCCGCGAGGGCGAACTTGGCACGGTTCATCATCTGCGCCTCGGTGCGCGGATTGAACACTTCTCGTTTGTACGGCGTGATGACCTGCTTGCCATTCACAACTTTGAAAACTAAACCGCCAATGCGGCCGGTCCACTGACTGAGACCATTAAAATCGGTTTTTCCCATAATGCTAAAAAATTTTGGTTGACTACTAAAAAGAATATTCGAAACAGCTCGCGATCTGATTTCAACGGCAAAGATACAACCAGAAAAAAATTGTTGGAAAGTTTGTTTGTCTGTGAATCCAACAAACAAAACAACAGTTTGATGGATAATAAGTTATGGATAAAAATTGTTGGTTTGTTTGGTTAACAATACAAACCAACAGTCTTTAAGCTTCCGACTTTTGCACGCATCAGTCAACAAAAGTCAGTCGCAAGTCACAAAAGCGACAACCAAAATCAGCGAATCACATCCCCGTCAGGGGATATATGTCTGTGGCAGTATCGGAGTTGTATCGGAGTTTATCGGAGTTACATCGGAGTTACATCGGAGTTAGACCGGAGTTAGACCGGAGTTAGACCCGTTAGGGGAACCATGTCTGTAGAATCTTTTCCGTCGCCCCTATTAAACTTTTTTTGTACTTTTGCCGTCTATTTTGAATATTAGTAATTAAATATTGAAAAGATGAAAAAGTTACTTGTGTTATTGTTGTGTGTGGCAGCTGTTAATGTCTATGCAGTCACGGACAGACCCGTTACGTTTGCGCAACTTCCCCAAAAGGCGCAGCAGTTCATCACCAAGCATTTCAGCGGCGTGGAGTTCCTCTCCGGCAAGCAGGACGACGGTGAATACGAAGTTTACCTCACAGACGGCACCGAAATCGATTTCACGGCCGCCGGCGATTGGAAGGATGTCGATTGCCATACCCGCGCGGTGCCCGCTGCCATCGTCCCCGCTGCCATCTCCAAATATGTGAAAGCCAAATTCCCGAATAATACGATTGTCAAGATCAGTAAAAAGTACGCCGGCTACGATATAGAGTTAGACAACGATTTGGAGCTGAAGTTCGGCAAGAACGGCAACTATATCGGTATTGACGACTAACATCCTTAGTTGAC
>ONQE01000220.1:0-2373 GCA_900319925.1 uncultured Bacteroidales bacterium
TTCATCACGGGCAACATCGTGGCGCGAAGGAGCGGTGTCTCTTTGTCGCGCTGATGGTCGGAGCCGGAGAAGAGGTTCTTGTGCACGAGTCCCACGCGCCACTCGGCGTTGGGAGCTGCTGCCACTTGCCGACGGAACCAGCCGCCCAGGTCACGCTCCAAGTACTCCGAAGTGAGCGTCTCATAACTGTAGTCGCCGCGCCAGAAATCCTGCTCGGAGAAGGCAATCAGTTGCAGGTCACCATAGGTGAAACTGTAGTTGATGCCGGCAAACTGCGGACGCACGCGGGTCTGAAGATTGAAGGAAGTGTCGGTGTTGAAATGGTAGTTGTAGTTGAGGAGCGGGGTGTCATCGTGGTTGCCGTCAGTAGGTACAATCGGCATTTGCATGATCACAGGCATGAGAGCCTCTTCGAACCATCTTTCCCACTCCCACGCGCTGTTGTTGGCCGTACCGGTGTCCACGAAATCGCCGGGGAAGACGCAGAAACGTGCGCTTTTCTCATATTTCGCTACGGCCTCGGCGCACAAACGGGCCGCATCGATATACTCCTGATTTTGGATATGACTGTCGGTCATGTAGATGAAAGAGAACTCCGTGGCTTTATCCTCCGCAGTACGGAAACGGGCTATCTCGCTCCAATGCCCGGGGAAACCGACACGATAAGAATATTCGGTGCCGGGTTGGAGATTCTCGGCAAGGGCTTTATGGCAGACGTAACGGAAAGCCAGGTGCTTGTCGAGTCCTGCTTTCTTGAGGATGCCCGAAGAGGAGATGGCGTAATGCAAAGGCACGGTAGTCATGGTGTCTGCGGAGATAGTCAGCACGTTTTTGCCCGTAAAATCCGAGGGTTTGGCATTAGCCTTGGCCACAATCTGCACTTGTCCCTCCCCTACTCCTTCGTTGGTGAACCAGTTGAAAGCCATACGTGTGCGGGGGTCGCCGTTGATGTTCGCTACGAGACAGTAAGGTTCCTCTTTGGGGACAGGCAGACGAGTCTCGTCGAGCAGGAAAGCGATGAACGAAGGCACGGAGTAGTCTTCGGAATGGTAGGTCTTTCCTCCAATGGTGCGGGTATAGGGGAACGTGATTATCTCGGCCGGTTGGTCGCTTCGGGGAGAAGCGGGGGGCATAGCGGCGATGCGGTGCGTAGGTGCGCCGATGGTATAATCCGCTGCCAGCATGATAGCCTCTTCGGCTTCGGTGAAGGGCACTCCGGCGAAGGTAGAGGGGTCGCGGAAATGCGGACCATCCTCGGCTTCGTTGTCAGCCGAGAGCCAGGGTTTCTCGAAGAAATGGTCTTCGAAACCTTCGTCAGCTCGGCTCTCGCCGGACGTACTTTCGTCGGACACGTAGTTGGTGGGATCCACAAACCCGTACTCGTTGCGGTTGCCCCACATGGTGCAGTTGTAAACCGAACTTTCGGAGTGAATACCACCGTAGCGGTCGCCGTAGTTGTTGGCTATGGTGCAATGGATGAGTGTCCCGTCGAAATTGGCCACTCCGCCGGCATCGGGCCAGTAGTGGCCGGTGGCGGAGCAGTTGTAGATGAGGCACTCTTCCAGTTTGGCTCCGAGCGCGGAAGCTTCGGGCAGGTCGCCTTTGATAAGGACCCCGCCGCACTGAAGACCGCTGCAACCGCGGACGATGCAGTAGCGCATACGGATTGTGCCACGCAGCCATGCGGCTCCGCCTTGCAAGTCGTGGCGCGCGTTTTGGAGGATGAAGTCCTCGATGAGTGTAGGCAGGACGCAGTCTGTTTCGGTAGTAACGAGACGTGTGCCCAGGCCCTTGCCGTCAAGGATTGTCTTGGCGGAATGGCTGCGCGTGCGGCGGTCGAAGGGCTCGAACGCGGTACAGCCGCCAATGATGGTCACGCCGTCTTTGAGAATGATGCCCTCGTGGTAGATACCCGCTTCAACGAACAGGGTGTCGCCGGGGCGGCAGTTGTCGATGCCCAAGCGGATGGTTTTTTGGGCCGTATCCCAGCTCTTGCCATCCTCGCCGTCCTCGCCGTCTATACGGACGTACCACGCGGCAGCCGACGCGCTGAGCGTAGCTGCCACGCAGAACATCAGTATGTGAAAGAGACGTTTCATTCTCATATCCTTTCGGCTGTTAAACAAGCAGGAGATTAGCTCCAGCCGAATTTCTCGCGTCCTATCTTCTCTACGTCCTCGCGAGAGGTGAAAGCCGTAGTACCTCCGGCGGCGGTAGTGTTGACAGCGCCGGTCATGTTACCGTATTGCTGGCAAACGTCAAGCGGGTCGCCAGCAGCCAGACGGGTGATGAAGCCGGAGTTGAAGGAGTCACCTGCTCCGATGCAGTCCACCACATGCTTGTTGAGAAGCGCTGCCTGCATGCGGTCGGGCA
>ONQE01000220.1:2463-4226 GCA_900319925.1 uncultured Bacteroidales bacterium
GTAAGGAACTTGAGTTCGGTCTCGTTAGGCATGAAGACGGTGAGCATCGGGAGAACTGTTTTGTAGTCGAGGTCCCACTGCTCCACGGGATCCCACTGCGTATCCAAAGACGTAGTGACGCCGTTCTCTTTGCAGAGAGTGAGAATCTTCATCAGGTCGCGTTTGACGCCGCTCTGCATAAAGATGGAAGAAATATGGATGTGCTTGGTTTCGGTGAAGACATAGGGGCTGATATCACCCAAGGTCATATAGTCCATCGCGCCCTGGTAGGTGAGGTTAGCGCGGTCTTCGTCGTAACTCATACAGATAGTAGCGCCTGTGGCGTACTTGTCCTGACGAATGAGAAAACCGGTGTTGACGCCTTTCTTTTGCAGGCTGGTCTCAACCAGGTCGCCAAAGCTGTCATTGCCTATCATACCGCAGAAAGCCACTTTAGCCCCGAGTGCAGCTGCGTTGGCGGCAAAGATAGCCGTGGAACTGCCGAGGGTGAGGGTCATCTGTTTGGCAAACTTCTCCTTGCCTATTTCGGGCTGACCTTCAATCTGATTGAGGATGAGGTCTACGTTGAGTTCGCCTAAAGCAATAATATCAAACTGTTTCATGGTGGTTGGGGAATTTACATTCTTTCTTTAAAGAAATTCATTATCATGGAATACCAATTCTTCGGATAGTCATGTTGCATCTCGGGATAGAAGTGATATTCCTTGTTCTCCGGACTTGTCAAGAGGTTGTTAAACGGAGCGAGGTTGGTATGCGGAGGGCATGTACCGTCCTGAAGTCCGCTGGTAGCCAACACAGCGCAGGAGATGCGCGTAGCCAGATTCTTGGTGTCGAAGTAGGAGAGGAAAGCATACATTTGCTCGTCGCTCATGCCCAGTTTCTTCTGACATTGCTTGGCCGTTTCTGCCGGCCATCCCACGATCTGGAAGTAATCGGGAAAATCGCCCAAGAAAGCCACATTGGGTGCGATAGCCGTGAACGGATAATTGCTGAGCGCAGCTGCTGCGTAGGAGAGCGCACCGCCCTGGCTGGAACCTTCTGCGAAGAGACGGGTCATGTCGCTGGTGGGACGTGAAGCCATAAAATCGACCGCACGCACACAGTCCATAAACGCACCGCGATAGTAGTAGCCGTCCTTGTCGCCGAAATTATATGCAAACCAGTCGCCGTAGATGTTCACGCAGTCCTCGGTAATACCCGGGTTCTTCGTGGAGGCAGGACGGTTGTTGAGATACTGTCCGCGATGTGACAGGTAGAACTCGGCATATTGCGAAGTACCACCTTGGGGACACTCACATTTGCTTTTGCTGCCCTGCGTATCATAACCGTAGAAGTGCATAATCACGGGATGCTGCTGTCCGTCTTGGGGTTCGCAGTAATAGCCGCGAATCTTCACCGGATCACCTTCAGCTCCGTCGGGCACCGAGTAAAATTCTACCAGATAAACCTTGCGGGCGGAAGAACTCTTCTCTGTAATCTCCTTCAGTACGGGATTCATATCAACCGCCGCCAGTTGGTCTTTCGCCCCTTGCCAATAGGCATCAAAATCCGGTTGTTTATCCGGCGCCGAAACGATATCAAACGGATCGATACCGAATGCAAACGAGCGAACATTGACCCCATTGACATAACATATAGCGCGATAGAATCCCGGAGCCATTTTATCCGGCGTAGTCATCGCATATTGCTTATTGGCACCGGCAGCCACCTGTACTGTATCGAACAGATCCACTAATGTTTTTTTTGTATCGGTTAGTATCCGC
>ONQE01000156.1 GCA_900319925.1 uncultured Bacteroidales bacterium
TTCACTTTGCTGGAAAGGAAGTGTCGTTCGGAGAAAGTTGAGGGGAATGTTCTCTTTGCCACTCTTGAACCGTGTGCACCAGGTGCTCGCCATTTCCCGAAATTGGGATGTGCTGAGCGTATCGTGAATGCTAGAATAGCCAAAGTGTATATTGGTGTCGAAGATCCTGATCCGACAGTATGCAGAAAGGGTATCCAGTGGCTTATCGATAATGGCGTGGAAGTTGAAATGTACCCCCGTGACTTGCAGGCAGAGATAGAGGCGTGCAACAAGGATTTCCTGAGTGCCGCTATAGAACGTGCGAAGTTGACAGAGGAGAAAGAACCTAAGGGGGTGATTCTTTCTAAAACGGAAAATGTGGTCGCAAACACTATACTGGATGACTTGTCGGAAGAACTAGTCGCTGGTTTCATGGAAAAAGCTAAGTTAGGAGATTTCCATACGGCAGAAGGGCTCAGAGTCCTCTCACAACTTGGCTTGCTGGATACAAAACAAAATGAAAAAGGAGAGTTGGTATATGTTCCAACAGGACTGGGGCTACTTCTGTTTGGTAAGTGCCCCCAGTTGGTATATCCTAATGCCTTTATCAGGGCCACTTATAAGTCTGCTGGCAGGAAAGAAGACATCGCAACTGTTGGCGGGCCACTTGTTAAACAGCCCGAGCAGATATTTCATTGGTATGAAGAACGGTTGGGCAGGCAGTTGGACAGATCGGAGCCCGGAAGAAAACATATCTATGACTATCCGATAGAGGTTATTAACGAGCTGGTGAAAAATGCCATCCTGCATAGGGATTATGACATAGAGGGTGCTCCAATATATCTGGAGATAAATCAGGATGCCATTATCATCAAGTCGCCTGGATATGCAGTACCACCCATCAAACTTAATCTGATATCGAATTTTAGTGCGCCATCGTTGAGTAGGAATCCAAAGATTATGTTTGTGTTTGATGCATTGGATTTGGCAGAACAAAGAGGTCTTGGATTTATGACGGTGAGGGAGTTGCCGGAGAAATACAGTTTGCCGCTACCTTTGGTCAGCTATCAAGAGCCTTATCTGGTGTTTACGCTGCCAAGAAATGCAGAAGCGGTAAAGAAGGTGGGTGATGTTCTTGCGGATTTGGATGAGGGTGAAATCAAATTGCTCGACTTCTTCAAGTTGAATGACGGACAATCCTACAGTAAAAGCGAGGTCGTTGATAAACTCGGTATTTCTGCTAGAACAACGGAACGCGAATTGAAACATTTGGTTGAATTGAAACTTCTGATAAGAGATGGCGTTGGTAGATCTACCACATACCGAATTGCGAAGTAATAATTTCGTGGTATGGCGAGAAATGTGGCGAGAAAAGACAAAGTCAAGTGCTTAAAGTTTGCTTTTCTCGCCAAGCGACGGGAAAGATGGCGAGAAAGGAGTGTGACGAGTGTTATGATATATTATCTCGCCACATGGCAAGATCTTCGTTTGAAGCTTGGGGTGAATCAGCGAATCACAAGTGTAGACTTAGTGTAGAGCTGGAGCAAAGCTGGAGGTAGGCTGCCAAATCGCAAATATTCTTTCTTTTTGCACCTTGTAAAATATTGATAGTCAAGTGTGAAAGATGAAAGAAAGTTTTTCCCAACTTTCTTTCTTGCTTTCACACCTCCCCTCGTTGTATCTTTGCGCCGAAATCAGTTCGCGAACGATTTCGTACGTTCTCTGACATATTGAAAGATTTGATTTAAAACGAGAGACGCATCCGAAAAAGAAGTATCTTTGCGCCCTGTTTATCACCGTTCCCTTATAAAGAAACACCCATTATGAACAACCTCGCCATTGGCATCGATATCGGCGGCACCAATACGGACATCGGGCTCGTGAACCCCGATGGCAAAGTGCTGCAACACAAGATCTTGAAGACCTGGGACTACGTCGACCACCGCCCGTACATCCTGGACATCGCGGAGGCCATCACCGCCCTGCTGCGGGAGAACGGCCTCACGGAAGTCGGCGGCGTCGGCATCGGCGCACCCAACGCACACTTCGACACGGGCTGCATCGGCGCGGAAACCGCCAACCTGCGGATGAAGGAGGAAATCCCGATCTGCCGCATGCTCCAGGACATCCTCGGACTGCCGGTCACGCTCTCCAACGACGCGGACGCCGCCGCCATCGGCGAGCACATCTACGGCGGCGCGAAGCTGATGCAGCATTTCGTGACCATCACCCTCGGCACTGGCGTGGGCAGCGGCATCTTCGTCGATGGCCGCCTCATCCACGGGCACGGCTGCATGGCCGGCGAACTCGGTCACGCCATCGTCAACCCGCTCAGCGACCGGCTCTGCAGCTGCGGACGGAAGGGCTGCTTGGAGATGTACGCCTCGGCCCGCGGCATCTGCCAGACCTACCGAGAAGAGGCTGCCAAAGGCGAATTCCCGGACAATTTCAAAGGTGCTGAGCT
Organism: uncultured Bacteroidales bacterium; assembly: GCA_900319925.1. Lineage (GTDB taxonomy): Bacteria > Bacteroidota > Bacteroidia > Bacteroidales > WCHB1-69 > F23-D06. The sequence goes on from ONQE01000156.1 coordinate 2,444, forward strand.
CACCTGCAAGGACGTGGGCGAGATGGCTGTGGCAGGTGACCCGTTGGCCCTCAAAACTTACGACACAACGGCCTATTGGCTAGCCATCGGCATGGCCAACGCCGCCTCGTTCTGCTCCCCCGAGGCCTTCTTCCTCATGGGCGGTCCCACCCGCGCCGGCGAGGCCCTGCTCGCCCCCCTGCGCCGCTACTTCGCCGAAAACTTGCTCTACATCTACAAAGACCGTATCTCCATACAACTCTCTGAACTGCAATCCAACGACGCGGCTGTCCTCGGCGCCGCCGCCCTGATACATCTGAAATAAATTCCGCTACCGAGCTCTTGCCCCTGTCGGGACTGCTCAAAGAAATTGTCTTTTTTATCAACCCCTAACCCTTAACCCTTAAACCATAACCCCTAAACCATAACCCTTAAACCCTAAACCTTAAACCTTAACCCTTAAACCCTAACCCATAACCCATCCAGAATGCGTACCAAATTCAACATCCCCCATACCTTCACCATCGTCTTCTCCATCATCGCCGTGTGCGCCGTCCTGACCTGGATTGTGCCGGGCGGGCAGTTTGACCGTCAGACGGTTACGGTCGATGGGCACGAGCGCAACGTGGTGGTGGCCGACTCCTACCATCGCGTCGATCCCGCGCCGCAGACGTGGCAGGTCTTCACCGCCTTCTTCAAAGGGTTCGAGCGAACCTCCAACATCATCGTCTTCATCCTGATGATTGGCGGGGCTTTCTGGGTGATGAACGAAACTGACGCCATCAACCGCGGCATTTGGCTTTTCCTCGAAAAGACCCAGCGGATGCAGCAGCACGCCTTCTTCCGAAAGGTAGGGGTCAACAACCTGCTGATTATCGCCATCATGCTGATGTTCAGTCTTTTCGGGTCGGTATTCGGGATGAGCGAGGAGACCATAGCCTTCATTGTGGTCTTCGTGCCGTTAGCCGTCTCCATGGGCTACGACTCCATCACGGGCGTGCTGATGTGCTACGTGGCCGCGCACGTGGGCTTCGCGGGCGCGATGCTCAACCCCTTCACCATCGGCATCGCGCAGGGACTGTCTGGACTGCCCACCTTCTCGGGCCTCGGCTACCGGCTGCTGTGCTGGATTATCCTGACGGTCATCGCCATCGTCTTCACGCTGATCTACGCCAATTACATCAAGAAAAATCCCGAGAAGTCGCTGACCTACAGCATCGACAGCTATTGGCGCGAGAAGACCGCCGTCACGGATTCGCAACAGGGAATGGTGAAGTCGGGAATCTCCGCATGGTTTGTATATGCTTGTATATCAGCCGTCCTGATATTCTGTGCCGTCACGATGCCCTACACCGACATCACGGTGGGCTTGGGTAGCCGCAGGGTGCTGCTGTTCCCGATTTGGGCCGCGCTGTTCGTCCTCATCGGCTTCTTCGCCACCCGCAAGTCCGTCCACCACCTGATCCTCACCATCCTGCTGTTCACGATTCTGATTTTGGTGACGGGCGTGCTGGGTTACGGCTGGTACGTGATGGAAATTGCCGGTCTTTTCTTCGCGATGGGCATCTCCGCCGGCATCGCGTTCGGGATGAAATTCGACAAGGTGGTCCGCAGCTTCCTGGAGGGCTGCAAAGACATCCTCGTGGCCGCGCTGGTCGTCGGTTTGGCTGGCGGCATCATCATCATCCTGGAAGACGGCCACATCATCGACACGATTCTCTACGCCGTGGCAGAAGGCATGAAGGGGGCGGGCCGCATCGGCAGCACCGCCACCATGTACGTGATGCAGAACCTGCTGAACCTGATCATCCCGTCGGGTTCCGCCAAGGCCGCGCTCACCATCCCGATGATGGCCGAATGGTCCGACCTGATGGAGATTCCGCGGCAGCTCACCGTCCTGGCCTTCCAGTTCGGCGACGGCTTCACCAACATGATCACCCCCACCTCCGGCGTGCTCATCGGCGTGCTCGGCGTCGCCCGCATCCCCTATTCGACGTGGGCAAAGTTCATCTGGAAGTTCCTGCTCGCGTTGATTGTACTGGGATTCCTGCTGCTGCTCCCGCCGCTGTTCATGCCGTTTGCGGGATTCTGAGTAGTTAGCAGTTAGTAGTTAGTAGTTAGCAATTAGTAATTTGTGATTAGAGAATTATGAATGGTGACCTGCTGACACCTTGTCAATGCCTGAAATAGGTTGACCGTTTTAAACACCAAAATCACCAAATCAAAAACGGATCAACAATGGAAAAATTAACAATTGAAGAACGGAGA
>ONQE01000055.1 GCA_900319925.1 uncultured Bacteroidales bacterium
CGCATTTTATAATTTTGCAGGCTTGACAGGTTCGACAATAATACCGGATTCGGTCAAAACGATTGGAGCATATGCGTTCCGTGGCTGTAGTGGAATAACGTCATTGACAATAGGAAAGAATGTCTCCTCCATTGGCAATAGTACTTTCAACAACTGTGCCGGATTATCTGCCATTACTTTCAACGCGGACAGTTGTACTAACATGGGCAATTCTTCTTTTCCTGTTTTTTCTGGCTGTACAACCGCAGCCACATTGTCCATCGGGGAAAATGTGAAAATAATTCCTGCATACGCATTTTATAATTTTGCAGGCTTGACAGGTTCGACAATAATACCGGATTCGGTCAAAACGATTGGAGCATATGCGTTCCGTGGCTGTAGTGGAATAACATGTTTCCACCATTGGAAATAGTGCTTTCAACAACTGTGCCGGATTATCTGCCATTACTTTCAACGCGGACAGCTGCACAAGCATGGGAAGTTCTTTGTATCCTGTCTTTTCCGGCTGCACGGGTCCCGCCACGCTCACCATCGGTGACAATGTGAAAGTGATTCCAAGCTATGCATCCCAAGGCTTAGGCTTGACGGACACGTTAGTCATTCCCGATTCCGTCATGACCATTGGTCAATATGCTTTCAGCAATTGCTCCGGGCTGACCTCGCTCACTATCGGCAACGCAGTGCAGACCATCGGGGGATCTGCTTTCCAAAACTGCTCGGGGCTGACCTCCGTCACATTCAACGCGGACAGCTGCACAAGCATGGAAAGTTCTCCATATCCTGTCTTTTCCGGCTGCACGGGTCCCGCCGCGCTCACCATCGGCGACAATGTGAAAAACATTCCGGCAAACGCTTTTCGTAACTTCACAGGACTCACCGCTGTGGTTATGGGGAATTCTGTCTCGTTCATAGGAGACTATGCCTTTTATGGATGCAGCAGCCTTGCATCGTTAATTCTCGACAACAGTATTAGAAACATACCCGACTATGCTTTCTACAACTGCAGCAGTTTGACATCTTTATCGCTTCCGAATACCTTGAAGACAATCGGACAATACACATTCTACGGGTGTAGCAGCATAACTTCCTTCGTCATCCCGGACTCCGTCACATTGATCGGAAACCATTCCTTTAATGGCTGTTCCAGCCTTGACACGCTAACTATTGGTAGAGGGGTTCAGACTATTGGATGCTACGCTTTCCAAAACTGCATCGGCCTTGCACACGTGAATTTCAATGCAGACAGCTGCACAACATGTTCTGCATTTAACGGTTGCACTAACTCTGCGACACTGAGCATAGGCGAACATGTAAAATATATACCGTATGGTGCATTCAATGGTTTTACAGGATTGGCTGGCAAATTGACTATTCCCGACTCGGTATTGTCTGTGGGATACGGCGCTTTTGAAAACACTGGTTTTGACACCCTTGTTATCGGAAAGTCTGTTTCCTATATAGGGGACTTGGCTTTCCGAAATTGTCAAAATCTTAAAACGGTTTTTTTTAATCCAGACAGCTGTCTTTACATGGGAGGTTACTATGGAAGCACCTTAACACAGGGCACCGAATACGCTCCTGTGTTCTATGGATGTAACAACTTTAGAGAACTTTATATTGGGGAAAATGTCAAGGTAATTCCTTCAAACGCATTCGCACAGTGTGATTCCATCACCTCTATTATTACTATCCACCGGGGGGTGGTTTCAATAGGCAGTGCTGCTTTCTATAATTGCCACAGTTTAACTAACGTCATTTTCAACGCCGATAGTTGTATTTTTTCTACAGGTAATTCGAACTATTATAATTTTAGTGGCGATGCTGTTGTATTTGCCGGATGTAACAACATAATCTCCTTGCTCATCGGTAATAATGTTAAATATCTACCCAAAAAAACATTTAAGGGTTTAATCGGACTGCGCGGCACAATAATTGTTCCTGATTCTGTTGCGGTCATCGGCGATCAAGCCTTCATGGGATGTACAGGTATCGATTCTGTAATCATTGGGAATTCTGTGGTTTCTATGTATGAAGCATTTAGAAACTGTACAAATCTGTCGTATGTGGCGTTTAACGCAGATAGTTGTGAAAATGCCCGTTTTTCTACCTGCCCAAATATTGAGTCAATTTCTATAGGTAACAAAGTCAAGATTATTCCAAATTATATTTTTTACAATTGTTCAGGGATAACAGGATGTGTCAACATTCCAAATTCGGTTAAAATAATCGGTGACTATGCTTTCGAAAATTGTGCTAACATTGATTCCTTGATTATCGGAAAATCAGTCGCATCTATCAATAATAGTGCGTTTAAGAATTGCAGTGGTTTGTCATACGTGGAGTTCAATGCTGACAGCTGCATGTCCATTGGATCCTATAGCAATGGTTATAGTAATACGGGTACCATTTTTGACGGCTGCACACATCCGTCCTCATTGGTTATCGGTGACAATGTGAAAGTAATCCCACAAAACGCATTCAATGGTCTTACGGGATTACAAGGAGCTTTGATTGTACCCGATTCGGTTGTCTCCATAGGAATTTGTGCCTTCAAAGGTTGTAGCAATTTGACAAACCTTGTAATAGGCAAATCCGTGCGTGAAATCTTGTCAGGAAACAATTGGTCGAATTCATCTGCCTTTCACGGATGCAGCGGAATTACAACCTTGTCTTTCAATGCGGATAGCTGTATCGTTGCTGGAAACGCAAACTATCCGGCTTTTCAGGGACTGACCAATTTGACCTCGCTCACTATCGGAGAAAATGTGAGAGTGCTTCCTGACCATGTATTTTACAATTGTAGTAACCTGACAGGGCACCTTGTGATTCCCGATTTCGTTTCCTATATTGGAAAGTCTGCATTTTCAGGATGTTCTAGTCTAACAGGAACGTTGCTCATCCCGAATACGGTCAAAACCATTGAAGATTATGCTTTTCGGTGGACCAGTTTTGATTCACTTGTTATCGGAGAAAATGTTTCTCTTGTTGATACTGGCGCTTTCTATGGTTGCTCCCACATAAAGTATGTGTCGTACAATGCTGACAGCTGTTTTGTGGGTAATTACCCTTTCCAGAATTGCGACAGCATCTCCTCCCTCTATATTGGTGAGAATGTCAAGTACATTCCTGCATCCGTGTTCAGTGGAAAGAACAAAATCACGGGTACATTGACCATTCCTGATTCCGTAAAGGCCATCGGGTCATTTGCCTTCTCCAGCTGCTCTGGCCTTACGAAACTCGTTCTTGGGCGTTCTGTGGAAAGTATCGGATACGGGGCATTTTCCAATTGCACAGGCCTCACGTCCATCACATCGTATAATGCTACACCGCCCACTCTAACATTGAATTCCACCCACCCGTTCAACAGCGTCAACCGCAACACTCCCGTCTATGTTCCTTGCGGCAGTGCACAGGCTTATCGCAATGCGTGGACTTATTCCTCCACCAGTACGAATTCCTATTTCTACAACATCTACGAAACCCTCCAACCCTACCTCCTCACCGCCATCCCCGCCGATTCCCTCCAAGGCACCGTCCACGTCTCCACGCAGGGCACCTGCACCGAGCCTGCCGTCATTGAGGCTACGCCAAACTTTTTCTATGTCTTCGATCACTGGGGCGACGGCAATACCGACAACCCGCGCACGGTTGCACTCACGCAGGACACCACATTGGTGGCGTACTTCAGGGAATACACATTAACGATTATACCTCCTTCTGATACAGCATTGGGCCAAGTTGTTGTGTTGCAAGAACCCACTGCGGAGAACCCGCAAGCGGTGGTAGAAGCGGTTCCTGGACGTTGCTACACGTTCGCCTCATTTCAATCTCCGGCAAATGATTGGGACAACATAAGTAACGACAACCCATTTACAATAAACCTCACACAAGACACGATAATACGGGCATCCTATCACTCGGTGGCCCAAATCGACGTTGATTATTCAGACACATACATTTGTGAGGGAGACTCTGTGACAGCCACCGCATCCGGGGGTGAAAGTTACGTGTGGACAACATACCATTGGGATGATGCTGTCGGACGATACATTGACGATGATACGGTGTGCTTCACAGCCAGCGTTGTTTTGAAGGAAGAAGGTCTTTACAGAGTCTGGGGTACGGACTCCGTTGGATGCCAAGCCTCGAATGGCTATTTCCGTGTTTACGTTTACCCCAATCCGACGTTCACCATCAACGGTGCGACCGACATTTGCGAGGGCGAAAGCACCACACTCTCTGTATCATTAGGCCAGTACGAGTCCGAATTGTTTGAGGACTTTAGCAATGGCCTCCCTAACAATTGGAGTGTTAACTATACTAACTTGCTAAGTTATTATGAACTGGAGAACAGCAGCCATGGAAGGGCTGTGCTATTCCCTTGCTATCAACTCAATTCGGGTATGTCTGTGGATTTAAGGTTGCCGAGCCTGAATTTTAACAATAGTGAGCCCTCAACCCTTAGCTTTGATGTTGCTTACAGAAGCTATTCGGGCGAGGCAGATCAGTTACGGGTACTTTATTCTATAGACAATGGCAATAGTTGGAATGTTTTGTATTCCAAATCAGGATCCAATCTTGCCACATTAAGTCCTGACCATCAAGAATTCTTCCCGACTGACGACAAATGGAGAAAGGATTCTGTCAATCTATCCATGCTTTCAGGCATGTATGATGTATTGGTCAAATTTGAATTCACAAGCAGATATGGCAATAATCTTTGGATTGACAATGTGCAGATTGACAATGTGTTGGTTTCTTCAACCAATCCCTATTCCCATGATTACCTATACTACTATTATTTCTGGAGCAATGGTGCTACCGGATCCGGTATATACCAACAGACAGTGGACTCGAACGGAGTTTATTCGGTGACTGTATCTTCGGGCTTATGCTCCTCCACCGACTCCGTCACCGTCACTGTGTGGCATCCCGACACCACCGAACTCACCGTTGATGCGGCGACCACTTCTTACACTTTGAACGGCGAGACCTTCTGTACCTCTGGTGATTATACCCAGATCCTCCAGAACATCCACGGCTGTGACTCTGTGGTTAACCTGCATCTCACCATGCCGCCGACCGACACCATAGAGATTTCCGAAACAATGTGCGGCGCGGATAGATATCTTCTTGTAAATGCTCCAAATTCAATGATAGAAGATATTTATTCAATGTATGGCTTCAATATGCCTTATTCTGATACAATATTCTTTTCCGCTTATTACCCTGGCGAGACTCCGGTTTCAATCAGCAAAGAGTATTGGGCAGAGAATGATTATGTAAGTGCGTCTTATTATGACACCTACACATCGGTACAAGGCTGTGATTCTACCGTGTTGATACATGAAAATTATTATCCTGTTGACTATGTTTTGATTTGGGACACCATTTGTGGTCGCCACATCTGGCAGGGAGATTCACTCTATTATGCATATTGGGACAATAACGTGGGAGAAGTGCATCAGATTTTTGTCTCTGGCGATACCCTCACTAAATCTGGCTTTTATTACCAGTACTATACGAACAGTCACGGTTGTGATTCAATTTACCAGTGGAATCTTGTCTTTATACCCAGTCTGATAGAAGACATCTCCGCCACCGCCTGCGACAGCTACACCTGGAACGGCATCACCTATACCGAATCGGGCGATTATACAATGAATTCAGATACAACATTTGCGGTTGTGCGGGAACTTTATTATGAAAACAGCGCTTATTTTACATGGGGCTATGATGACGCGGATGGCAACTTCATATCCTTCCTGCCAAGAGGATGGAATTATTGGCAAGTTCACGAAGAATATGATGCGGAAACAGGGAATTATACATACAACTACTATTATACTGACCAATACGGTGTTGAGCATCTCTACAATCCCGGAGATGTAGTTCCGTACATTGACACCGTATCCGGCTGCAAGTCTGTCACCCTCCACCTCACCATCAACCCCTCGGTAACTAATCTTGTCGAAGCCACCGCCTGCGATTCCTACACCTGGAACGACAGCACCTACACTACTTCCGGCGAGTACACGCAAACTTTCACCGCCGCAAACGGGTGCGACTCCGTGGTGACGTTGTATCTGACCGTCAACGAGTCCAAGCACACCGATACCACAGCTGGAAGCTGTGGCTCCTATACCTGGAACGATGAAACATACACCACTTCCGGGGAATATACCCAGACCTTCACTGCGGCTAACGGCTGCGATTCTGTCGTCACGCTACACCTGACCATCCTGCCGCTGCCGACCCCGAACATCACAGGCGTCACCACGGTGTGCGAAGGGCAGACCGCCACGCTGAACGCCACGGGCGGCGTGAGCTACCTGTGGGAAGACGGCACCACGACGAACACCTACCCTGCTACCGTGAGCGGCCTCTATACCGTTACGGCTACGAACGCGGAGGGCTGCTCTGCCACAGCTTCCGCCACGGTCACGGTGAACCCGCTACCGGAAGTGGCCATCACGGGCAACACCGCCATCTGCCCCGGCGGCAGCACTATCCTCACCGCCACGGGAGCCGCCACTTATATGTGGAGCAACGGCAGCTCGAACGCCTCCATCCCAGTGAACACATTCGGTCAATATAGTGTCATTGGCACCTCGGCGGAAGGCTGCTTCAGCACCGCCTCCATCACCGTTTTAGTGTCCCAGCCGCCGGTCATCACCATCAACGGCAACACGAACCTCTGTGCCGGCGAATCCACTACGCTTACCGCTACGGGCGGCGTATCCTACATGTGGAGCAACGGCAGCACCGACTCCGCCATAGCGGTCAATACGGCGGGGAATTGGCAAGTAATCGGCTATAACGACAACAACTGCAGCAATATGGCCTCTGTCACGGTGAACGTCTGGCAGCCCGCTTCATCCGACCTCTACATCACAGCGTTCGACAGTTGCTATATGTGGTTCGGGACGCCGCGCTGCGAGTCCGGCAACTACACCTACACGCTACAGACCATCCACGGCTGCGACTCGGTCATCACCCTGCACCTCACCTTGGAGGATGCCATCACAACGGAGTTCAACGCGACAAGCTGCGACAGCTACACGTGGAACGGGGCAACCTACACGGTATCGGGCAATTACACACAAAGCTTCACGGCAGTCAACGGTAACGACTCCATCGTAACCTTGCACTTGACCGTCAACAACCCGGTGCACACGGCTGTCACCGCTGAAAGCTGTGGCTCCTACGAGTGGAACGGCCAGACCTATACCGTCAGCGGTGACTATACCCACGAGCACCTTGACGCAAACGGCTGCACGCAGGTCGATACGTTGCATCTGACCGTGAATGATACCCTGCACATCGAGTTTGCTGACTCCACCTGCACGGCATACGTCTGGAACGGCCAGACCTACACGGCCTCCGGCGACTACACCCAGACCTTCGCCGCCGCCAACGGCTGCGACTCCGTGGTGACGCTGCATCTGACGATTGTTCCCGCGATTACGCCGGTGATCTCCGTGACCGGCAGCCTGGCCGCCTGTGGGGACGGATCCGCCACGCTGACGGTGCCGGGCCTCTACAACAGCTTCGCATGGTCCACGGGATCAACCGACCCAGCCATCACCGTCAGCGAAGCCGGCTTCTACTGGGTCACCGCCACGGACGTCTATGGCTGCGAGGGTGTCTCCGAGATGGTGCAGGTAGGTAGCAGCGTGCAAATCGAAGAGACCCCGGCCATCTGTATGGTGGGGGTGGAAGACCAGCACAACCTCGTGGTTTGGGAACCGCTCGCCGACACCGATGTCGCCGAATACCGTCTCTACCGCGAGAACGGGCAGGCCAACATTTTCGAACCGCTCGCCGTCATCCCCGCCGGCAGTGGCAACGCATACGCGGACACCACCGCCGACCCGTCCGTCAGGGCTTGGCGCTACAAAATCACGGCGGCCGACACCTGCGGCGGCGAGACCCCGATGAGTGCACTCCACAAGACCGTGCATCTCACCATCAACCAAGGGCTCGGCAACAGCTACAACCTGATCTGGACACCCTACGAAGGATTCGAGTTCGCCAGCTACAGGCTCTATCGCGGCACGGCAAACAACAACCTACAGCTGATCCAGACGATGCCTTCCACGCTGACCTCCTTCACCGACCAGAACCCTGCCGGCGACGCGCTGTTCTACCAGATCGAGGTCGTGATGGACGGCAACTGTGTGCAAGAGACCCGCGACATCACCTTCACGGGCGCACGCTCGAACATCGTCTATAACGGAGTGCCCGTCGCCACCGATGTGACAGTGGAGGCCTGCGAAAGCTACGACTGGAACGGCGAGGTGCTTACCTCATCAGGCGAATACACCCGTAGCTTCAACTCGGTGTTGGGCTATGACTCCGTCGTCACCCTGCACCTGACCATCCACCAGCCCGCCACCTCCGAGTTCACCGTCTCCTGCCCCGACTCCTGCTACACCTGGAACGGCACCGAATACTGCGCCTCCGGCGACTACACCCAGACCCTCCAGACCGTCCACGGCTGCGACTCGGTGGTGACCCTCCACCTGACCATCACCGTCGGCATCGACGACCACGACCTTGCAGGAAGCGTGAAGGTGTTCCCCAACCCGGCGAATGACTTCGTCAATGTACAATGTACAATGTATAATGTACAATTAGGTGCGGATCTGCACGTGTTTGATGTGTACGGCAAATTGGTGCAGACCGTCCCGATGGCGGGCGAAACCACGATCCTCAACATCTCCTCCCTGGCCAACGGCATGTACTTCGTGCGCGTGACCACGGAAGACGGAATGGTGACCAAACCGTTCGTGGTGAAGAGATAATCTCGCGAATCTTACGTAAATTCTTTATGACAATTGCAAAGGGAGTCTGGAAAGGGCTCCCTTTTTTTCAGGATTAAGACACCTTGACGCACCTACGTCTCCCATGCACTTTCTGCATGATGCGCACAGAGGTGCTACCCGATTTGTTCAGTTTCTTCTCGACAAACATGCCGCAAAGATAGCATTTTGTCTGCAGACTGTCTTTCGGCAAGGTGGAGCACGGGGTGAATCGTCTCTCAAAATCAGCCTCCGCGACGGGGCGAGGTGTCCCAAAACGACCTCATAAATTAGGGATTCGCAGCCCGTCAGCCTCCCCGCACACCTACCGGCGTGCGTGTCCCGTCGCGGTCGTTCTTCCCTACCGAGCCCGGCAGACCTAACGGCCTGCCAATGCCTGCGGGCTTATAACACCGTGACGCCTCCCTTGAGCACGTATGGCTTACCGCTGAAGTTTTTGTAACGGATAATGTAGTTGTATGTCGTATCGACGAACAGCTTCCCCTTCACCTCCCCGTTCCACCGGAAGGACTTGTCGGTACTGTAGAAAACCTGCTCGCCCCAACGATTAAAAATACGGATCTCAAAATCGTAAAGGAAGGGCTGCAGGATTTCGGGAATGCCGAACCCGTCGTTGAGACCGTCACCTTTGCTGGGAGTGATGGCGTTGGGGAGGACAAGCTGCAGATCGCACCCCTCCACGAGGATATGGGCGGTCGCCCGGCAGCTGTTCCCCGAGGCAGTTACTGAATAGACACCAGGAACGGTCACCGTGATGTTCGGAGAATGCTCGCCCGTGTTCCAGACGTAGTCCTCGAAACCGGTGACCACCATCAGCTCCGCCGACATGTTCTCGCAGAAATCCTCCGTAAAGGAGACGATGGACAATGCCGTATCCATAACATCCAAATGCAGCTGCACCACACTGTCACAGCCATCCGCCGACTGGAGGAAGAGTGTCCGCTCCAAAGAATCCACGCCAACAGTCTCCACCTCGGGAATCACAAAGCCTTGGGCTGTATAGCCATCCCCTTCGCAGATTACGTCGTTCAGAACGATATCAAACTTCCGATTGACAAACAATTGGTAAACATTCACACTATCCGATCCCCACACAGTCAACAATGTGTCCGTGAAAGTCCCCTCTTCCGCGTACAGGTGCCCGCGCCACTCCAACGGAAGATCCGACTCACATACCGCCGTATCAAAAGTCTGCTCCACGTTATAATACACCAACACCGTCTGGGTGATGACCGAGTCGCACTGGTACTGCGTGGGCAGCGTATAGACAAACTGCTGGAAAGCGGGTGCATCGGAAGAGACAGTTACATCGGCGGAGGCGAAATAGTATGGCAGCTGGTTCTCCACCAGCACGAGTGTATCCGCAACTGCCTCGTGATGGTGAATCGCCAAATACAGTGTCACCAAACTGTCACAACCTCCCACACTAGTGAAGGTTCTATTGTAAGTGCCGGTTGTTTGACATAGGGTGTCGCCCCACAGAAAATTCTCGCAAGCCGATGTGTCAACAAAGGAATGTTTCAAAGCCATGTATTGCACATTCACGGTCGTGTCGAAATGACAGCCATAGTCATCATACATATTGAACCGGTAAGAGATGACAGTGTCGTGCGGGAGCGTGGCAGGAGGATTGAGGGTGAATTGCGAGGTTCCGACATAGCCGACCCACGGTCCCTCAATCGTATCATGAGAATAGGAAAACGAAACCACATCCCCGGCACAGACTTTCGGGCCATCACAAATTGCAGAAACACAGGGAATTCTCACTGAAACAAAGACACTGTCAGACACCCATGGGTTGCCATTGCACCCCACCGCCTTCTTAGACCATAGGTAGTAGTAACCGGTGTCGGAGACCAAAGCGTCGTGTATGACAAATGGCTGTTCCCGAAGGGTGTCGCCCGACGGGGTGATGAGATGCACCGAATCGACATTCTGCGCCGTGAAATTGAAGACGATGTCATCGTGAAGACAATAGAACCCAGACAGCGACAACGAGGGATCAGGCACACTCTCGAAACTATTCTCCTCAAGGAACACCCCCGAGTCATAGTTCTCGTCCCCCACGTCACCGATTGTCAGTTTCATGTGGTAGTTCGTACAGGCCTGGACGGGACTGCCCGCCTCCAAAGCTGCCGTATAACCATCGAACTGAATCCCGTTGGTAGCCGAATTGTGGACAAAATACTGGGAATAGGAAGGTTGGGAACCCGGCCCTAACCCATCTTCATGATACCCGTGGTTCACGTTATTGATGGACACTGGGATGCCGTTAGGATTGGCAGCGGATACCGAACCCGGAATGATAGCCACATTCTTTGTGGTATTGACATGAGTAACCGGATCCGGCCCAGTCAAGAAAAAGGCGAAAATATCGTTATATTGCGAATTCACATACTCACAATACTCTTCCGAGGCGAAAATGTAACGGAAAACAAAAGTGTCCGAGTTTGTCATAAAGTCGAAGTCCAAAGAAGCACAATCATACAAGTCCTCAGAAACCATTGGAGTCAACAAGGGCTCCACATAGCTGCCGGTCACCGTAATACCAGCACTGATGGAATTGTTGGGTCCCTGCGCCACCGTCGCCTTGCCCGTACACATCACCAGCCCTGATTCAAAAGGGAACTGCGTAAAGCCATTCCGATGAAACACCCCAATCTGGTTGGAATTTATATTTCCTTGATGGTTGTTGAACCTCCCATTTGAGAGTTGCACCCCTTCTCCAGCCAGATAAAGGTTCAGCACCGTGTCAATGTGCGTCCCCGTCAGCAACTGCACTGAGAGATTCGGACTTTGGGCAAAAACCGGAAAAAACGCCCAAAGCAGCAAAAGCGAAAAAGCAACATAACGAACATTCATAGAAACGACAGGCTTTTTGTAAAATCCCAACCCTTTCATCTTCAGAATGCAAAAATAAAGGGGACCTCTATTTTTACCATTTTCGCGCCACATCTCCAGACCATGCGAGGTCCGTTGAACAAAATCTGAAAATATGACGCTGCAAATTTACATAATATTCTTTTAGTTCGGTCTGTTTTTTGATTTTTTCTTCTTTTTAGGGGGGGGGGCAATCGGTGTCGCCCTCTTCCGAATTCCACAACTCGCCGCCCCTATCTTCTTTGATTATTTTGTTCTCTTCGCGTGTGTTGTGCTGGCGCGGTGCCTCCACGAAGCTCCCGTCTATCATGGTGCCCTCATGCAAGATCAGGTTGTTCTCCTCCAGAAAAGCGTAGAATTCATTGAACAACTGCTCAAGTTGAGCTTCTCCATTGTCTCGTCGCTGTCGAAAAGCCCGACGTTACCTTGCTGTTTGTATGTTGGTTTGGTCTGATTCATTGTCCTTTCTAATTTGCGGCAAATATACAAATAATTCTTTGAATGACAATGGGTTGAGGGAAGTTTTCAGTGTAAAAAGTTCAGAGACGGCTACTTGGCCAAAACGGAAATTTCGCGTGTGTTTTTTTTGCGGATTTTTGCTCATAAGAAGCTGTTAGTCAGGGAGAAATAATTAGAAGTCCCCTAAAAAATAGTTTTCACCCCACAACAAAGAAAAAGCTCCAATCAAAAATATTACTATTTTTGCATCCTGACAATTTTGTCAGTATTCTCTCAAAGAAATACGTATATATGTCTGACAAGCAAAAAGATAGCAAAAAAATCGCCATACTAAAGGCGGCGCAGGAGGAATTTGTGGCGAAAGGATATGACGGAGCCCGCACGATGGAAATCGCCGAAAAAGCCGGCATAGGCCAGTCCCTGCTCCACTATCACTTCAAGACCAAAAAGGAGCTATTCAAATGCGTGGTGCAGCAGAAAATGGACCTGTTGCGGCAAGCCATCCTCGTCAGCTGGACGGATTCGGACAATGGCCTCCTGGAAAAACTGAGCGAAATCATCGGAAAGCATTTCGACTTCGTCATGGAGAACGCCGACTACCTGCGTTTCCAATTCCAGGAGATGGAGCGGCATCCCGAGCTGTTTGAGGAAATCAAAACGGCCGTGCAAGCGGGGCTTAGGAAACTATCCTCGGCATTGCAGGAGGAACTCGACCGCGCCGTGGATCTCGCAGCCAAGTTCACCGACAAAATCATCATCGAAAAGATGGTGCAGAATCTCCAAGAAATCAACTGTTCGGTATATGGCAGTTACCACGACTGCCACGCCTCGGTACTTGAAGAGCCTCTGCGCAGCGGCGACATCCTCAGCTATCAGGACAAATATATGGGCGGCGGCGCAACAAAGGGCGGCAGCAAAGGCATGAAGATGGGCGGCAAATTTGGCGGCGCAAAATCCGCCGGCAGCAAGGGTATGTCGGGTTCGCAGCGCAAATGTCCCGCCGACCTTCCCGAAGACGTCACAAAGAAGATTCAGGCACTCGCCATCAAGACTTTCAAGGAGATGAACGCTTCTGGCATTATCCGTATCGACTTTATGCGCGATTCGGTGAACGGCGACATCTACGTGAACGAAATCAACGCCATCCCCGGTTCATTGTCGTTCTACCTCTGGGAGGCTACGGGCAAGAAGTTTGTGGACGTTCTCGACGAAATCATCAATATCGCCGTCAAGGAATCGGAAGCCAAGCACAAGATGTTGTCGAGCTTCGACCAAAACATCTTCGCAATGGGCGGCGGCTTCACTGCCGGCGCAAAGGGCGCAAAACGATAAACTACTCTTTATACGTCAATTTTTTTGAACGTTAATTACCGAAAATTTATCGTCAATTACCGAAAATTTTTCCAGCGTATCTGGAAAAGTTTTCGGTATTTTTTTGTTAAGACAGAAATTAGGATTAAATTTGCGGCGAAACCTCAACATTATGCAATCATAACAAATGGACGCTTCTATCGACAATCTCCTCGCCGCCGCCAAAATCCGCGCCACTGCAAACCGCATCCTCGTGGCACGGACGATGTTGCAATC
>ONQE01000026.1 GCA_900319925.1 uncultured Bacteroidales bacterium
GTAGAGGTAGTCCCCCTGCTCACAAACAGGATCCTTCCCGCAAGAGATCATGGCTAATCCGATGACCGCAAAGAAAGCCACCACGATAACGTCTAACAATCTATTACGTTCAATGATAGTCATCATCATACAAATCACAAATCACAATTCACAATTCACAAATCACAAATCACAAATCCCACCCCCATCCGTACGCCCCAAGCGCATCTTACATCGTTAATCGGGTTCAGGTTGTACAACATTCCGGTGGCTTCGGCGGAAAGCGCGAGATGGCGGATGTGGAACATCACGCCGAGCGAAGCGGTGGGACCGTAATAGTTCCGCTTCGGGTAATAATGCCAGCCCTGGTCGCTCTCGAAATTGAGAGTGCGGTAGCTGTATCCGGCACCGATATGGAGGGAGAACAGTTCAAGGGGGCGGACGACCAGCCCCAACTGGCCTTCGAGGTAGGTGGTCTTGGAAACGCCGGTGAGGACGTAATGCCCGTCCTCCTCGAAGGGTGAGAAAGCCCCTCTGTAGTTGAAGTTGGTCATCGCGCTGAGGTACCAGCCGAAGCGTTTCACCGTGCCAATCTTGAACCCGAAGGACCATTGTGGCATGGAGGTGTAGGCGGCATTAAGGGTGAAGAACGTGGTCAGTGGGTAGGTGTTGAGGAATGCCTTCCGTTTGGCCGCTCTTTCCTGTCGTTCGGCAGCCTTCTCGGCGGCGAGGAGGGCCCGAATAGAGACCTTAGTGGTGTCGTTGGCGGTTGTTTGGGAGGGTGGGGGAGTGCTCCCCGCCATCCTGACGCTATCCTCCTTGCTCCACACAGCTTCCTCATCATCATTGCCTAAGTCTAAGTAATCGTTATCAACCCCGCCATCGTAATCCATCGCCAGTCGGAATCCCGTGGAAGCATCGTCGCCACCGAGGTAGAAGGAGGGGGTCACGTCCGGGAGGAAGCCCGTCTGGACGGCGCACGTCCATTCCGATTCCGTGGGGAGGCGGTAGTGCAGTTTCGTCTTCTGGTTGAGCCAGAAGATGAAAAGCTGCACCTCGTCGCGGGAGACATTGGTCACGGGCAGGTAGTCGTCGGCTTCTCCGTCCGGGTGGGTACCCATGACCTCGTTCCAGAGCCGCCGCGTGACCTTGTGCTTGGCGATGTAGAATCCCTTGACGTGGGCAGAACTTGTTTGTGCGGTCGAAGCGTCGGTTGTGGGCGTGCAGGACGGCACAAAGCGCATCTCGACGAGAGGGTTGCTGTTGGGGGTGATGTCGTTTTGGGAATAGAGAAGAGGTCTAAAGACAATAGACAAAAGGCACACTATCAACGTGATACAAAATGCCTGCCGTGATGCTGATAGGTTCTTTGCCATAAAGTCCGAAATGTTTTCCAAACCCGCTATTCTTCCACCAACCACGTCCCCACCGTCATCGTCTCCTGCTCGAAGGCCACGCCGACTTTGACGACCTTGCGGCCTTCGGTTTCGTAGGGCAGGGCGTAGTTCTTGCTGTTGATCTGGTCGAGGGCTTCCTGTGCCGTGCCGTTCGCCTTCAGTTCGAAGACGTAGGTGGTGTCGGGCATCTCCACCACGACGTCGGTGCGGCCGCCCGCGCACTTGACCTGGGTGCGCACATAGACGTTGAGCATCGAGAAGATCAGGTACAGCGACCATTCGTAAAACCCTTCGTAGTTCTTCACCTCCGCCAACTTCTTTTGGAAGCCTTCCACGTAAGGCAGTCCGGCGAAGTAGGCCTTCATCTCCTTCAGGGCAAGGTCTATGTCGTCCTTTTTCAGGGCTTGCCACAGTTTCAGGGCGAAGCCTTTCTGCACAATGGGCCCATCAATGCCTATGTAAGTGGGCAGCAACCCTCGTGTGAAGCCTAAGCGGACCTCGTTGTTGGGGATGCCGAGGGTGTAGATGTCCGACTCGCGATCGTAACCCTTGATGGTGATATAACCGCTTTGGTAGAGTAGCGGCAGGGCGGTTTCCATGGCTTCGGTGGGACAGTCGAAGGCGTCAGACGGCTCTTCCATGCGGTCCAGTGTGGTGATGTCGGTGCGGTAGTGCTGCATCTGTCGGATGAGGAAGGTCGGGGTGGCACTCTCGAACCAGTAGTTGGCGATATCCCTCTGGTTGAAACATTTCAGCAGACTGAACGGATTGTAAATGTCGGGAGACTTTTTGGCAAAGCGGTAACCGTCGTACTGCTTTTTCAGGTTGTCGTGCATCTCCTCGGGCGTGCATTCGTACTCTTCCGCGAGCATCGCGATGTCGGGGGCCATGTCGGTGACCAGTTCCTCTTCCGTGATGCCGCAGATGGCCGCATATTTAGAATCCATAGAGATGTTGGTGAGGTTGTTGATGGTGGAGAAGATGCTCAGCTGCGAGAATTTGGTGATGCCGGTGATGAAGCAGAAGCGGATCATCGCCTCGTTCGCCTTCAGCTGGATGAAGAACTCCTGCATCACGTCGCGGAATCCGTCCAACAATTCCGGAAGGTGGAGCTTGTCCAACAGCGGTGCGTCGTATTCGTCGATGATGACGGCCACCTGCTTGCCGGTTTGATTGTAGGCGCGATGGATGAGCCCGCTGAACATTTTTCCAGGAGAAGTCTCCATTTCGTCCTTCCCATATATTTCGCACAGAGGCCTCAAGATCCACATCAGGGTTTCTCGCAATGCCTCGATCGAACTTTCCGCTTTTGCTATGCTCAGGTCCACATGGATGACGGGGTGTTCTTCCCACTCCGTCTCCAGATCCATAATCTTGAGTCCTTCGAAAAGCTCTTTTTGTCCTTTGAAGTAGGAGTCCAGCGTGGTGGTTAGCAGGCTCTTGCCGAACCGGCGCGGCCGGCTGAGGAAGACGAAAGGACTCTCCTTGGTGATCTTCCAGACCAAGTCTGTCTTGTCGATATAGAGGTAGTTCTCTTTTCTCAGCCTTTCAAAGGTCTGGATTCCCACGGGGTATTTGCGGACGGTGTTCATGACGGACGGTTTTATCGCGGCAAAGGTACAAATTTTTCGTTTACGGCTTCGCGTGGCGAAAATGTCGGGCGGTATCAACCTCCCACATTGCAAGTCTTTCGCAAGCCCTTCGCAAGTAGTAGCATCGCTCTTGCGCCCTGTCAGCGTCGTACCAGGCACGTCAGTTCTTCGATAGTTGTTCGATACTTCTTCGATACTTCTTCGATAGTTGTTCGATAGTTCTTCGTAATTTTACGGAGAACTATCGAACAACTCACGGAGAACTCACGGAGAACTCGCGAGCCTGCGTGCTCTCTGATACGGCTCATATACGGTGCAAGGGCTTGGGAACGCCTGTATTGCCATCCACAAGAGCCATGTTGAGAATCAGTTTGGCCTTTGCGATTTCGATCTGTTCCTGTTTCTCGAAGTCGATGATCTCGTTCAGGAAAAGGGCTTTTGCCGCTTTGTTGAATGTTGATGTGTTTTTGATCAAAACAGTTCGACAACAGCCGTCACTGCGGCGGGAATGCAGAAGAACTGGTATGCCTTTTTTCTTATCAACAGCGTAACGGATGGTTCACACTGTGCACAATATGCGGCAACATCTCGGTCAATGCCCGCTTGTCAGGATGATGGCCACATTTGAACGTGTAGGTCGGGAACAACATCGAAAGTTCGTCCTTGTATGAGAACAATTCATCGTTGGTGCCAAACAGGCATGTCACATCTTCAAACAGGTAGGAGGGCATTTGATCGTGGTATTCTCTTTGGAGATAATCCTCAAGGGGTTTGTATTTTGAACCGTCATAGCCGAGTTTGGGAAGTTCTACAGATGGCCTAAAACACACGTTTATCAGAATTCTCGGAACTGGGGGGTATAGGACAAGTGCGAAAAATGCGCCCAACGAGGAGGCGACGATTCCGTCAGGTGTTTCATCATTAATGAATTTCTCCAATTGTGCTAACCCGACTTTCGGTTCCTCCTGGCTATATTCAGTGGTGACAATCTCCATATCCGAAGAGCGCAACAGCTCGCCGAGTGTTCTGGCGGTGGTGGATTTTGGACTTGACCCGAAACCGTAAATGTAAAGAATCTTATTCATTTTCTTGTGTGAATAAAAATATAGAATTTGGTTCCTGTCTTAGTCGTTGAGATACTTTTTGAAATAGGAATAGTCGAAATTGTCATCCTCCCTTAACATAGAGGGGAAGAAAATGTTCATATAGTGGGCATACATTCTGTCATACCGTTCTTGATCTGCGTAGTTGCCGTCATCGTCTATTTCTCCCCACGGAGACCCATCCATATTGTCATTAATTTCATCAAACAAATATTCTTCGATGAAAAACAGGTCAACCTCATCATGATGAAGAATGTCATTGTAGTACACTCCATCATCCTCATACGCTTTCGCCTTGCTTAGCGTTGGCATCCCGTCAATGCATGTGGCTTGATACCAGATGCTGACATTGCTACCAGACTCGGTGGCGGTTAGTAGCAATTGCATTAGGACATTCACGTTTTTGTCTTTCGCGAGTTTGATGCAGGTGCGCCGCACATCATCGATGGATCTCCGTGTGGGTATACCGGCAGGAAGTTTTTCAGAAATCTCAAAACTGACATCATTTTTGAGTTCTAATGTGAAATTTTCCGAATAGCGGATATCGTTGTATTGTAACTTCTTAATCCGATTTTCCAGTTCTGTTTTTATCAGAATCAATTCCTTCTGAGGAAGGGTTTTCATTCTGTCATCCAGAAAAATGATCTTCCAAAAGTCAACTATGTCATGTAAAACCATAATTGTTAGTGAGATTACCTGTACCTCTCAAGGTGTTGATGCGACCAACTATGAAATGACAATATCAGTGAAATACTCATAATGTAAATCCATACAATCGTTGTAGTAAACGAGTTGTCGGGGAACATGTGTCTTGAACGGACCATGTTTCATACAATACGCTGCTCTTGTGATACGCTCTCGCAAAGCGATGCCATTTGGATCCTTTTCCAAATAATCAACAAAAGAGTCTGCGTCAGTATAATTGAGAGACCTTAAGATTTTGATCTCTTCTTTCTTCATCTGCTTCTCAATATTGCTGATAAAAGTGTTTTTTGTACCGTTGTCGCTAATATCCGCATCGTAGAAAACCTCGTCTTCGGTTTCCACGATGAATGCATCTTTAAGTTTATCTATCAATTTATACTTTCCAACCATAATATTCAAAGGACTTCTATGTTAAACAATTCAATCGTTTCATTATGCCTTTGCGAAGTCCGTTAGACAAAAACACGATGATGACGATACACTGACAGTACTTTTTTTCTATGTCGGCTGATTTTGAAAAAGTGGGGCTTTCGAGACCCCACTTTTTCAAAATGACAAACGGTTTAGTTGTCCTATTTTTTGAAGCCAAGCGCTTCCTTCCATCCTTCCAATTTTTTCTCGAAGGACATCGGATAGGCGTTGCTTGTGGAGGGAGCGGTCGCACACTTCTTTTCAATCTTGAAATGCTCTTCAAAATCCTTGAATGTTTTCTTGCCGTTGAACACGAGAAGATCAATGGTTTGATGCTCATTCAGGAACCCTTCGAGGTTATTGTAAACCACATTCTTCATATTCTTGTCCGCAGATCCCTCGCGCTCGCACTGATGCGCAAGATCCCACACGGCCACCTTGTTGGCTTTCAGGCATTCCTCCTTCTCATTGTAGTTTTGGAACTTTTTGCCCTTATTGTAGATTTGTTCCATGAATTTCCAGAAGCTGTTGGTGTGGGAAGCATAATATTCGCCGGTTTCGAGGGATTTGTTTCCGGGCATAGTGCCGAGAATGAGAATCTTAGGCTCATCGCCAACCAATGGATTCAGGCCTGTTATTTCATTACCGATGATTATTTCCGTCTTTTCCTCCGTCACTTCTTCCGTATATTTCTTGGGAATATATTGCTGGAAAGAAGCAGACAGTTCGTCTAACCACAAATCATAGAAGAATGCCTTTGCTGTGTAAGCAAAACACTTGTTATACAGCTTCTCTGCATCTTCGGTCAACTCATTGTCTTCATCCTTCTCCCATGGGGATTCGTCAAAATTGTCCATTAACGTGTCCCACAAGTATTCTTGGATTTCCTCCTCATTAGTCTCATTTTCAAAATCTATATCTGTAAAGAATTCACCGTCAATATTTTCGTACACTTTGGCATCCGCTTCTGATGTTTGTCCGAAAAGGACGGCTGCTTGCATCCAAATAATCAATTCTTTACCATACTCGGTAGCCGTATTGAAGATTTGCACCATAACATTCAAATGATTTTCGAGTGCATAATTTTGGCACAACTCCAAAATATCCTTTTGCGCTTTTGGGAAAGGAGAACCTTCGGGGATGGAATATTGCTCACCCCAAAGGTGCTCATCTGTGTCATAATAACTTAATTTAAAATCATCCGCATAACGAAGATCACCATATTGGAGCTTTTTGATTCGCTCTTCCAATTCTGTTTTTATCCTGAAACGCCTCTCTTTGGGGATTATATTCATTTTGTCGTCCAAAAAAAGGATTTTCCATTCATCACAAATATCATGTAAAGCCATATCTTACGCGATTACCTATACATCGCAAGGTTCTAAATAATAGGATCCATATATGAACTATAGTGATCACCAGCAGGAACCCTTTAACCGGTGCCACAGTTTTTGCTCTATTCTTCTGTCAATTCAATGTTTGTTGAAGAGCGGATGAGGATAGACTGCTCTGCAGGAATGATGCAGACAGGAAGCAGGTGTCCGTTTGTGCGCTCACAGATTCGATATAGGTTATGCTTCAGCACCACAACCATCTCTGTTTTTGAATCCGTTGTTCCGAAGAAGCGTGTGTATTGCCTGTCCGTCACCTTCACTCCGTCTGCAAATGTTTCTATGATGACCATCCGAATAAATACTGTTTATTGGTATTAGACTGTTATTACATATTATGGCATAAATATACGCCACAACAGAGTGTTTTTAACAAACCCAAAAAACAGGAGACTATTTGTCTTTGTTGATAAAATCGATGAGCTTGTTTCCGAACTGACGGACAGTCCACTCCTTGTCGTATTCGAAGCCGACCTTTGCCGCTATTTCACGAAGAGCCGCCGTAGAGTTGTCATAAATGCGATAGACCACGATGCTTCCGCTTTCTTCCTTTTGGATGATGTATTCACCCGAAATTGCTGATTTTGCTGCCATAACTGTATGTTTTAAATTATTAAGAACGCCGTGAAATCCCTCTTCGGTGATTTCACAGCGCAAAAATAATATGTTAACCGATTGGCGGCTTGGTCCGAATTGGTCCGAATTTACTCACTCCCGCTCCTGCCGCACCTCTGTCAACCCGCCTTTGTTGCCGACCACGAAGAGCGTCGGGACGTTGTTGCCGTGCACGAAGTTGTCGAGATTATCCCTTAGTAACCTGAACTTTTGTAGAGAATACATAAAACTGTCCTATAACACGTTCCTCATGTTTTATATATTTTTCTTCATCATCTATAGGGAAAAGCGTAAATGCCACCACACCATTCTTTTTGTGTAAGGTAGGTTTAATCCTTGAGGCAGCGAACGGAATAGCCCTGGTTCTTGCTGTTGGTAATGCTGGTTACGTAGGCGCTATTGTAGAAGAGGTGGCGGCGGTACGCGTCAAAGCCACTGGACTCGGTAGAACTCCAAAAGACGGCGGTGTAGCCGAAATTGCAAGAACCATTACCATTGATGTAGAAGCCCGCAGGCAACGCCCCGAAACATGTGGCGTTGTTGCTGGACGGCATGTTGCCCACATCACATTGGTTTTCACTGTAAGTCCATCCTGTGGTTGAGGCTAACGCCTTGGCGACAAAGTTGTTGTTGTTGCCGCACAGATAGTTGCTCTGGCTACTGACATGGTTTTCCAGTTCACTCCACTCCGCGTCGCTTGGAACGTGCCACCCGTTGGGACATATACCCAGCACGCCGGAGGGAGAGGCATTGCTGGAAGAAGCCCCATGCATTACCGCAGCCCAGTTGTAAAGATAACCGTGTGTGGAAATAGTGCTGCTGCTGTTTGCTGGATAATAATAGAAATAATAGGGGTAGGCTGTTGAGGAGGAACTACCTGAAGATAGGGAAGTGCCATCCGCGTAATGCGTAGTGCGGAGATTCTCCTGCATCCAGCACTGGTTTCCGATTTGCACCGTATTATAAACGTTTCCGTCATAGTCAGTGACAGTAGGTGTGTTAGGGCAAGAAACTTGTTGATTTGTCATGAAACTCACCTGGTTGCCATACGCCGTGCCCGCGTTGTTTGTGGCGTAGGCCCGCACATAGTAGGTGGTGTTTTGAGACAAATCGGTAACACTGCTGGTAAAGGTGCCGGTACCGTTGCCGTCGGTGGTATGGTTGTTGCTTACCGTAGGGTTGGGCGAAGTACTCCAACACACCCCGCGGGCGGTCACAGATACACCGCCGTCAGCGGTCACGTTGCCGCCACAAGTGGCGGAGTTGGTTGTGATGTTGCTGGGCGCAGCGGTGAATACGGTGGGAAAGGAGACAAAAGTGGTGTCTCCACCACCTCCCGTCTCGTCTTTTATGCAACGGACGGAATAGCATTGTCGTATGCTGCCGAAACTCAATTGCCAGTAGATATTGTTGGAGTAAAGGCTGAAGTCATAGAGGTATACTCCATACGAATCATCAGAATGTACGGTAGCACTCCAAAAGTGGGTGTCGCCACCGACAGCGTTGTAGCCGTTGTAGCTATAGTAGCCAGCGGGAAGGGCTGAAAAGCCCGTGCCGTTGTTGGCAGAAAGATCGTTGCCTATCACGCAGTAGCCATTCTCGGTGATCCATCCCACCGTGTCCGCCAATGCCTTGACGATACTGTTTTCGTAACCGCATAAATGAATGCTTTGGCTACTCACAGAATCGGCCATTTGCTCCCACTCCATTTTACTAGGCAAATGCCACCCAACGGGGCAGATGCCCCTGCGGTGGCCAGTGAACGTCACCGACATCTGGTTAGCGGGATCTGTATTCACACTTGTCTCCCCAAACATTGTATTGAACGTGTCCACCGCCGCATACCAGTTGTAGAGCAATCCGTATTTCATCGGGGCATACGTGGCGGATTCGTTGTTGTACCAGCGTGCCTGCTTACCCGTGTACGTACATACCGAATTGACATCCGGAATAAGGTAAGTTCCAGTACTCGGCGAAGTTGTGGTACGCAAATTTTCCCTCATCCAGCACTGGTTTCCGATCAGCACGGTGTTATAGACGTTGCCCTCATGGTCAGTCACGGTTGGAACACCAGGACAAGGAAGACCACCCTGTCCAGTGGTGCCAGAAGTGGTGGTAAAAGGCCATTGTTCCCCGTATGACGTACCCAGACTGTTGGTGGCATACGCCCGCACGTAATAGGTTGTGTTAGCGGCAAGCCCCGTGATATTGCTTGTAAAACCGCCCGTGCCACTGCCATCCGTGGTATGACTATCATTAAGGGTAGGATTATGCGATGTACTCCAGCACACTCCACGGGAAAAGACGGTATCGTTACCATCAGCTGTTACAGTTCCGCCGCAGATGGCAGAAACAGAAGAAATGCCAGTAGCAGGATTAGTGATGACTTGTGGCAAAGTCTGGTTGCTGCCAACACCGAGAACACAACGGACTGAAAGCCCTGAATTCTTATAACTCGAGTTACCACTTATGTATGTGTTGTCGGCAGACAAGTACTGGGAGGATGCATAATCAACAGAAGTACCATTGGAAGTCCAAAAATAAGCGTATTGGCCTGCCCCATAGAGGCCTGCCCCTTGGAATCCCAAACTGTACCACTCACCTGCCGGAACGGCCGAAAAACCGGTAGCATTGTTTGTGGACGGGCTGTTGCCTATAGCGCAACTGGTGGAACTATTTTGCCATCCCGTTGTAGAAGCCAAAGCCTTAGCGATAGAATTATCACATTGGTACTGGCTTTGACTGCCCACATAAGAACTCAATTGCCACCATTCATCAAGGCTGGGAACATGCCACCCAGTAGGGCAGATACCTTGAATACCACTTGGATTTGCATTAGAGGAACAAGCATTATGCATCACAGCAGGCCAATTGTACAGATAACCATAACCTAGCTGTGCCTGATACGAAAGGATGTAATAGTACGGCAGAATATAGCTGCCTTCACCACTCATGTTGCCTACTGGTATGGACACACCATCGGCATAATGCGTGGTTCGCAGGTTCTCTTTCATCCAACATTGGTCACCAATCTGCACGGTATTGTAAGTGTTTCCGTCAATGTCGGTGAGGGTTGCGGCATTTGGGCAAGGCTGCCCATCCATAGACAAGGTCGTAAAACTCACCACATTTCCATACGCTGTCCCTACACTATTGGTGGCATACGCCCGCACATAATAGACTGTGTTTGCAGCCAACCCTGAGATGCTGCTGCCAAAACTGCCGGTACCGCTGCCGTTTGAAGTGTGGCTGTCATTGAGAGTTGGGTTCTGTGAAGTACTCCAACATACACCTCGTGCCGTGACAGGAGCAGCCACAACACTGTTCACATAGTTGTTCCCGCAATAGGCTGAGTTTCCTGTAACGTTGCTCACCGTACCCGTTGTTACCTCTGGTAAAGTGGCTGATGTTGTGAAACTCACCTCGTTGCCATACGATGTGCCCACACTGTTTCGGGCGTATGCCCGCACATAATAGGTTCTGCCGGCATAAAGTCCAGTCAAACTGCTGGTGAAAGCACCCGTTCCGCTGCCATTCGTAGTATGGTCACCGCTAATAGTTGGGTTATGCGACAAACTCCAGCAAACACCCCTTTCCGTAACGGCCGCACCGCCGTCACTGGTTACGTTGCCGCCGCAAGTGGCTGCGTTAGACGTGATGCCACTTACTGTATTGGTGGAGACTGTTGGCATGTAGTATATTTGCGTTTCCGCAAACTGCAATGTGAATAATTGCGACGATCCCTGCGCTTGTGTGATGCGCTGGCTCTCCGCTTCCGTGTTGTTAATGAAGGCATAACCCACATATTCCATTTGGTCGCCGAAATTGAAAGGATTGTTAGTGCTGGATTTCAACACGACGGTAATGGTCTGTACCATGCCAAGATAGTCTAATGTGTTGCTACCACCTCCGCCGTTGCAAATCATCTTGATGGAGGATGTCTTCCCATTCTGGCGGGCGGTCATCACGTAAGTACCCGCGGTGGACAAGGAAATGCGGAATTGATGATTTCCCGGTTGTAGAGATACAAGATTTTGTGTCTCTATGATGCGTCCATTCATATCCTTGATGTCCAAATCAACCTTGCCTTCATCCACTGTTGTCAGGCTCACCTCAGTAGTGCCACTGAAGGGGTTTGGATTGTTCTGCGACAGAACGAATCCGCCGTCCAAAGTGTGGTCGTCAATGTCCGTGCCGTTCTGCATAGTCAGCACCGTGTCGGGCCAGTAAATGGTCTCCTGCCAGCTCTTGGTCAGATTGGTTATGATAACCCTGTTAAGCTGCACATAATGGTTTGCAGCGTCCTTTGCGGTGAAAGTGAGGGTGACGGTCTGGGCGGCCAATCCGAAGGATGCAGCCGCTAAAATAAGAAATAAAAGCCCTTTTGGGCAGATATTCTTTTCTGTCATATTGGTTTATTTTGTTGATGAATTATTCTTTTGTTATTAATTGAAATTGTTGTTTTCAGCTGCTTAGGTGTGCAACCGCTTTCCTCAAAGAAGGCGCGGCCTGTCTTTGTCGTCAAAGAGGTTCTAGCAAAACCCAAGCAGAAAAAAAAAGAACGCCGTGAAATCCCTCTTCGGTGATTTCACAGCGCAAAAATAATATCTAAACCGATTGGTGGTTTGGTCCGAATTGGTCCGAATTAAGGGTGCTATCAGTCGAAAAGGTCGTCTAAGGTGACGCTGCATTGGATGACGGAGCTGTTCTTGCCCGGGACAATTCCGAACGTGGAGATCAGGGTGGTGAGGATGGTGGCGCGCGTTTTCACAGATTCCCTGAAGACGGCCACCTTTTGGCGCAACTTGTCCGCGTAGTCCTTGGTGATAAGAAACGGCTCGTTGGCGCAGAATTTGATCTCGCACAGGTTGATGGCCCTGTCGCCGCGTTCCAACACCAGGTCTATTTGAGCCCCGGCGTCTTGTGCATCCCGGTCCCACCAGGAGAACGCATTGCAAAGGACTCCGGAAATTCCCAAGCCGCGCTTGATTTGCTCCACATGGGTCAAACATATCAGCTCAAAAGTGAGACCGTTCCAGACCTGTGTCGCAGGGGTGTTGATGGTGTGAGACCAAAACCTCGGGTCCAGTCCTTCCTTCCCTTTGATGAACTTCAAGTAAAACAAGGTGTAAAAATCGCACAGCCTGTATTTTATGTCTCTTTTCTTGTCCATGGAATAGTATGAGGAGATGAAGAAGCAGTTCTTCAGATCCCTGAGATAACGGCTGATGTCACCGCCGCATTTCTTGCCTAACAATGCGCATATTTCGGTCCGCGAATACCCTGCCTTTTTGCCGGCAAGAATTTCGATGATGTGCCTGTAGGTTTCCGGCTTTTTGAATAAGGAACTAAACAGCCGGTCGTATTCACCGGACAAGGGGGCACCCTGGCTGAAGAACAGCTCGTCAATGTTTTGCGCGAGACTTTTCCCTCGTTTCAGTTGTCGCAGATAGTAAGGGATGCCCCCCATCACCATATAGCAACGCAATATCTCGATTCTGTCGTAAGCGAAGCCCCGGCTGCTGAGATACGACTCCGTTTCAGACAGGGTGAAAGGGGATATCAACATCGGATGAGTGATGCGGTTGTACAAGCCCCCCGTGTTGTTGATGACGTTGTCGATGATGTATGAGGTGGCGGAACCGCAAACGATGAACATCAGATTGGATCTGTGAGCTGCCCAGTCGTTCCAGAAATGCTCCAATGCGGTGATGAATCCGGAAGAGGGAGTGTCCATCCATGGCAGCTCGTCAATGAAAACCACCTGCCGCTCTTGGTTGTCCGCATTGGTCAACAGGTCTTGGAGGTTGTTGAAGGCCTCAAACCAATCCGAAGGTTTCTCGTATTCCCGAATCCCATATTGATTCAGAGCCGTTTGGAAGTTTTCCAACTGCCGTTCCTTCAGGTTGATGTTGTCGGATTCGATTGGGGAGAGTCCTGTCACGCAAAAATCGAACCGATTTTGGAAAAAATGGTGGACCAAAAAGGTTTTCCCCACGCGTCGCCTGCCGTAAATTACGATGAATTCTGCCTCGCGAGAATCGTAATATTCTTGTAAATCAGTAAGTTCCTTCTTTCTTCCGATGATTTCTGCTGTCATAATGCCCCTGTTTTATTTCTCCGCGAAGATACAAAATTTTTGTTCGCGGAGGAGTTTTAGGGGGTCGTTTTCCTCCGCGAACTGATTTTTTTTCGGTTCGTGGAGATTTTGGCGGGGAGTGCTCGCCGTCACTCCCGCTCCCGCCGCACCTCCGTCAGCCCGCCTTTGTTGCCGACCACGAAGAGGGTGGGGGCGTTGTTGCCGTGCACGAAGTTGTCGAGGTAGAGCGGCTCCCCGAGGATGAAGCAGGAACACGAAAAGGAATCGCCGGGCTTGAGCTTGGAGTTCTCGCTCTCCACCACCATGAAGCTCCCTTCGCCGAGATGGCGCAGCAGCACACGGCGGTCGGGCGACCAGGCGATGCGCACAAAACCCTCCTGCGGGATCTCGTCGGGATGCAGGACGCGGCCCAACACCGGGTTCGAGGATTCGCCCGCGCGGTCGTGGTTGGCCAGGAAATCGTCCCAGTCGTGAAAACCCACGCAACGGGCGAGGACCGAGAGGGTGGAGTAGCGGGTGGTGTCGTAACCCTCCACATAGCCCCAGATGCGCTTGAGGGTGGTCACCCCCAAGGTCTCCTTGCAGCGCTCCTGGATCACGCCGGTGAGGAACTGGAAGTCGGCGGGAGTCTTCATCTTGCGCGACACGGACTCCTCCACCATTTCGCGGAGTTGCAGGATTTCGGTTTCGTTGGGCTTCATACAGGATTTTTTAGACGCGCAAAATTATAAAATTCAAACAACGGGAGACGGTCCGAATTGGTCCGAACAATGACGCCGCTTCCCTTCACCTTCCTTGGAACCGTTCCGCGCGGCAAAAATACTATTTTTAAAGGTGAGATTTTTTTTTTCGAAAAAAATGTAACCTTTTTGATTTTTTGCATCTGTATAGTGAATGGTGAATTGTGATTAGTGTGATTAGTGAATTGTGATTGGTGAATTGTGATTGGTGAATAGTGATTGGTGAATTGTGATTGGTGAATTGTGATTGGTGAATTGTGATTGGTGAATTGTGATTGGTGAATTGTGAGTGAATTGTGATTAGTGCAATATTTTTGATGTGTTTTCGTTTAGTAGAATAGATATGAAGCGTTTTATAATTCGTAAGATGATGAAAAAGAGTTTATTCCTGTTATTGTTGTGTGTGCCGTTCGGGATGGGGCTGTTTGCGCAAGGGGACGGCTCCGACTGGCGCCAGACGTTCAACCGGCACGAGTTCTCGCTCGCGGTCGGCGACCCGACGATGGCGAACAGAACCCGTATGGAGAAATTTTCCGGCAACACCATGACCTCCTGGTTGGACATTCCTACCTACACCGATGTCTATACTTCGGCGCCCATCACGTTGGGTTACCGTTTCCGGCTTCTGAAGTGGCTGTGGCTCGGCGGCGACATCACCTATTGCGGCTTCTTCGGCACCTCCCGCAACATCTATACGGAGGAACCGGTCTATAAGTATCGCGAAAATTCGGTGAGCATCATGCCCTCCATCCGCTTTTCCTACCTCAACCGCGAGCACGTCACCCTCTACAGCGGTTTCACGTCGGGCTTGCGGATCGGTGTGGCGGAAGCCTACAACGAGAAGGACGTTTTTGTCCGGCTACCCTTCCAGGTGACCCTCTTCGGCGTTTCCGCCGGCAGTCAGAGCTGGTTCGGCTTTGCGGAACTCGGGGTCGGCTTCCAAGGATTCGCCAAGGCCGGCTTCGGTTACCGTTTTAACGGAAAGAAAAGACAATAACCTTAAAATCATGACAGTATGAAAAAGATATCTTTGATATTAAGCATAGCTATCTTGTTGACGGCCCTCCTGAACAGCTGCAAGGTGGAGGATAATTCCGTCAAGCAGTTGAACGAGAACGGTATGGTACTCACGAGCTACTGGCAGGCGGCCACCTATCAGGCGCTGATGTCCACTCCGAATACAGCGCTCCATCTCAACGCCTGGCTTTCGGCACCGGAGGAGGAACGTCCTGCAATCGAAGACAAATACTTTACCTACAGTAAACTGCGCCCCATTTCCGACCAAGAATGGGAGATTGTCTTCAATGGACGCACCCTTTGTCGCATCCAGACGGGCGGAACGTTGCTCTCGGCCCCTAACGCCGAATGGACGGTGGTGGATTATGACCAATCCGGACTGGTTCGGGATATGCTTCCGTTCGGAAAGGACTCCGTGAGGATAACGTTACGACACATCGGGAACAAGTGGAGCGTGGAGACCGGTGTTCAGGAGGGGATGGCTTCCAGTGCCGACTATATCCCCTACTATCATCTCACCATCGAGCCCGAGTCTGGGGTGATTCCCGCCGATTTGAACGATTGCCGCTGTCTTGTCGAGGGATCCGGACGTTATGCTTTCCGCACGTACCGGTATGTGGACAATGCCCAAAATCCCGCGGAGATTCACAATTACATCAACTTTGACTTGAGCGGGGCTGCCACGGACAATCTGTACCATTGGGCGGACGGTCTTCTGGTTATGCGGGTTTATGCGGACGTGAATGCATACGAAGCAGGTGCTACCAACCGAGAGCAGTACGATGATTTGATCATTCGTGACCGGCTTTCCCTTCGTAGCGGTAGCCAGTACGCCGAGATTACCATGCACGACGTGACGGAGACCTGGCCGGTGGGGCGCTTGGAAGAATTTGACCATTGGCAGTGCGGGAATTTCTTTGCTGCCTTGTTTGAACTGTTCTAACCCGACTGCCGTTTTTTTGTAGTTCGGTTATCCCATAGTAATTCGGTTATCCCATAAAAAAAGGAACCATCCGTTTGGGTGGCTCCTTTTCTATGATCGATGTTCTGGGTTTATTTCGCGTTTCGTGCCCGGATGATGCCGCCGGTTTTGGCCTTGCCGACGCGGATCATGTCGAGGATCGGGCGGTTGGAGGGGCAGATGAAGGCGCAGGAGCCGCACTCGATGCAGTTCATGATGCCGTACTTCTCGGTGTCGTCCCAGCGTTTCAGCTCGGTGAAAGTCTGGAGCATGTAGGGCTCGAGTCCCATGGGGCAGACGCTGACGCACTTACCGCAGTGCAGGCAGGGGTGCACCTCGCCGCGCGCACTCTCCTCTTCGTTCATGAACAAGAGGCTGGACATGCCCTTGGCGGTGTAGGCGCCCAGGTTGGCGATGGCCTTGCCCATCATCGGGCCGCCGGAGATAATCTTGCCGGTGTCCTCGGGGATGCCCACCGACTGCAGCACGCTCAGGATCGGGGTGCCGATGCGCAGGCGGTAGTTCTTGCATTGGTCGGGGCGCAGCGAGCGGCCGGAGACCGTGGTGTAGGTCTGCACGATCGGTTTGTTCTTCTGCACGGCCAAGTAGATGGTGTACATCGTGGTGATGTTGTTGACGATGCATCCCACGGAGATGGGCAGGGCGCCGTTGGGCACGCTCCGGCCGGTGATGGCTTTGATGAGCTGTTTCTCAGCACCTTGCGGGTATTTGATGTTCAGCGGCTGCACCTCGATATTGGGGTAGCGTTTGACGGTCTCCATCAGCTTGGCGATGGCGCGGGGCTTGTTCTCCTCAATGCCGATGATGGCTTTCGGGGCGCCGGACGCGATGAGGGCAATCTCGATGCCGATCATGCACTGCTCGCAACGCTCCAGGATGACGCGGTTGTCGGTGGAGATGTAGGGCTCGCACTCTGCGGCGTTGACAATCAGGTATTCGCACTTCTGCTCCGGCTTCAACATATATTTGATATGGGTCGGGAAGCAGGCGCCGCCAAGACCCACGATGCCGCGGTCTTTCATGCGCTCGATGATCTCCTCTTTGGTCTTCAGCTTGATGTCGTGGATGATGTCCAATGAGGTGTCGATGCTCTCGTCCCATTCGTCGCCTTCGCGTTTGATGACCACGGCCGGTTTCTTATAGCCGGTGATGTCGGCCACCTGGTCGATTTTGACGACGGTGCCGGAGATGGGGGCGTGGATGTTGGCGCAGACGAAGGACTCGGCCTTGCCGATGAGCTGTCCCACCTTCACCTTGTCGCCCTTTTGGACGATGGGGGTGGCGGGGGAGCCGAGGTGCTGGGTCATATAGACGACGGCCTCGTCGGGCAGCGGGAAGGTCTCCACGGGTGCCGAGTGGGCGAACTTGTTGGCGTCGGGGTGCACACCGCCCATGTGGAACGTCTTGCGGCTCAGCTTCTTGATTTCCCTTGCGCTCTCTTTGATGTTGTCCTCTATTCTTTGTTCGATGGATGCGACTGTATTTTCCATTTACTTTGACTTTTGACTTTGACTGTTTCCCCGGCCCTGCGGCTGTGCCTTGTGCCGGGCTACCGAGCTTTTGCCCCTGCCGGGGCTGCTCAATGAATATTTTTATTTACGCTTGGGCGGGCTCAGCCACGGCTTCGGGTTGCGGTTCGGTTTTCGGGGCCTCTTTCTTGGGCGGGAAGCCGACGGTGAGGATGGCGCCGGAGGGGCACTCGTCGACGCACTTGCGGCAGGCCTTGCACTTGTGGTAGTCGATGTAGGCGAGGTTGTTCTCGACGGTGATGGCCTCGAAGGGGCACACTTTGGCGCACTTGCCGCAGCCGATGCAGGCTGACGAGCAGTTCTTCTTGGCCACAGCGCCTTTCTCCTTGTTGTTGCAGGCCACATAGACGCGGCGGTGGTTCTTGCCTTTGTCGCGGATTTCGAGCACTTTGCGCGGGCAGGCGTTGGCGCAGGCTTTGCAACCGACGCAGAGCTCCTCGATGACCTCGGGCAGGTGTGTCTCAGGGTTGAGGTGTATGGCGTCGAACTGGCAGGCCGCCACGCAGTCGCCGCAGCCGAGGCAGCCGTAGGGGCAGGCCTTCTCGCCGGCGAACAGGGTGTTGGCGAAGGCGCAGGTGAGCGCGGAGTCGTAGAACGACTTCATAGGCGCATGCTCGCAGGTGCCGTTGCAGCGCACCGTGGAGACCTGCGGCTCATGCAGCACCGCGTTCAAGTGCATGATTTCAGCGATTTTGTTCGTGTCGCTACCGGGGCAGTAGGCCACGTTCAGGTCATTGTTCTTGACGATGGCCTCCGCCATGGCGCGGCATCCAGCGAAACCGCAGCCGCCACAGTTGGCGTTGGGCAGGCACGCCTGCACCAGGTCGATGCGCGGGTCTTCCTCCACGTGGAAGAACTTCGACACGAAATAGAGAATCACAGCGGCGATAAGACCTGTAAGTCCCACTGTTAGAGCCGCATACAAAATTGTTGTTGTTGCCATAATCTCGTCAGATTTAAGGGCGCAAATATACAAATTTTATAAACTACTACACTAACTCGCGCACCCATCTTTCCGCGTCTCCGGGAAGGAGGCTGACGGGCGGGATTTCGATCATCGTGTAGGCCCCGAAGCGCTGCTGGTCGCGCAGGCGTACTGCCGCGCGGGCACAGGCGGCCAGGACCTGTCCGGTGAGTGCGGGGTTGTTGATGCTCATGTTGAACTCGAAGCGCTGGTTGTGGGTGCTGCCGCTCACGCCGTGCCGTTCCAGATGCACACCGTGGGCCACGTTGTTGAGGGCGTCCACGGAGGGAACCGCCACCACGTGCGTCTCGTCATGGGCGAAGTAGTCGTCGGCGAGCAGAAGCCGTTCCACCTCGTGGAAGTCCGCTCCCTCCTCCAACTCGATATAGACCATCCGGCGGTGTATGCCGGTGCCCAAGGGTATGGTCATGGAGAGGGCGTTTTTCACGCCGGGGATGGCCTTGGCGGCAACGGTGTGCCCCATGCTTCTGCCGGGGCCGAAGTTGGTGTAGGTGAGTCCTTTGGGGGCGATGGCGGTGAGCAGGGCGCGCACCACGGAGTCGGAGCCCGGATCCCAGCCGGCGGCGATGATGCTCACCGCCCCGTGGGCCGTCGCCACAGGTGTCAGCCGGGCGCGCAGGTCGCCGATCTGCCCGTGGATGTCGAAACTGTCAACGGTGCAGATGCCGCGTTGGAGCAGTCTCTCCGCGTAGGCGGGTACCTCGCGGGTGGGCGTGCACAACGCCGCCACGTCCGCGTCGATGTTGTCCAGATTGTCGTTGTGATGGAAGATTCCGGCCAACTGCAGGTCCTCGGCGGCCAACACCGCCTGTTCCACGGCCTGACCGATGTTGCCGTAGCCGATAATTGCGATTCTCGTTTGCATAGTGATTCTTTTTTAAAGGCGCAAAAATAGAAAAAATCGGTTTTCGTCGGCAAGTGTCGGCACCGAAAAAATCGTATCTTTGCCGCCCCAAATAAATAAAGGTATGAAAATCCTGTCGAACATCATCCTCGTTACTGCCGCCGCGATGCTTCTCGCGGCCTGCACCCACACGGAAACCACCCAATACCCCAGCGGCCGTGTCCAGTCCGTCATCCAATACAAAGGGAAAAAGGAGCACGGCAAGACTATCTATTACTATGACAACCCCAATATCGTGGAAATGGAGGTGGAGATGCGCAACGGCAAGCGTAACGGCGAGTTCCACCGCTACTACAGGAACGGTGCCTTGGACACCTACTGCGTCTATGTGAACGATTCCATCGAGGGGCTGGAGGTGATGTACACGGCCAACGGTTGTAAAAGTCAGGAATACACCTATTTGCATGGAAAGAAAACCGGTCCGCACAAAGCCTACCACCTCGACGGTAGCCTCAAGATTGAGGGAGGTTTCAAGGACGATCTCTTCGACGGCGATTGGAACTACTACGACGAGCGTGGCGTGCCTGTGGGGAACGGTGAGTTCCATAATGGCGACGGCGAAGTGACGTTCTACGACAAAAACGGCCGCCCCGAGCGTACCACCCACTACAAACACAACCAGAAGGACGGTGCGGAGCTCTATTACACCCCCTCCGGCGCGGTGTGGCGCGAAATCACCTTCAAGGAAGACCGCATCATTGCCGACAAAACCGACTCCACCCTGCTGAAGTAATCCATGCGGAGAACATTCGCCATAGTGGTCTTGGTCATGCTGTGTCTTGGCCAAATGCGCGGGCAGGGGGAACGGCGCATCCTTTACCGTGCCGATATGGGCTACTACGACGAGGATGCCTACCCCGGCGCACAACGCCTCATCGGCAATGTCAAGTTCAAGCAGGACAATGTGATAGGCTACTGCGACAGTGCCTACCTCTATGAGGCGGACAACTACATCGTCGCATACGGCAACCCCGTCCGATTCGTCATCAGCGATTCCATCCACCTGCACGGTCACCGCGCCACCTATAATGGCGACCTCCGGCAGGCTGTGCTCGCCGGAAAGGTGCGGCTCGAGAACGGGAAGTCCTACCTTCTGACCGACAGCCTCTTCTACGACCTCAACATCGACTGCGGCTACTACCTGACACGCTCACCAGCCTCATCGGCCGATACTACACCAACAGCGACGATGCCTACCTCCACGATTCCGTCCTTTTGCGCAGCAGCACCTATCGGATGGACTGTGACTCACTGCGTTACAACGCCAGCAGCAAGATAGCCTACTTCATCTCACCCACGCACCTCGTCAATGAGGAGAACACGATTTTCACCGACCGCGGCCTGTACAATACCGAGACCGATATCTCCATCCTCTATGGCAATGTCCAGCTTTTAGGGGAGAAACAGCAGCTTTTCGCCGACAGCATCTATTACGACCAGCAGTTGCGGTTCGGTCGGGCTTGGAACCACGCCCGCTTCATCGACACGGCCAACAACCTCATAGTCGCCGGCAACTATCTCGAGCATCACGAGAAGGGCGGTACCTCCATTGCCACGGACAGCAACCTCCTGATCTATATCGATGACAACTACGACACGCTCTTCCTGCACTGCGACACGTTGTTTGTGGATTTCGACACTGCCTCCAATCCTACGCTCCTGCGTGCCTTCTTCCATACCAAATTCCAGCATAAGGATCTTCAAGGCGCTTGCGATTCCATGGTTTACAATGTTGAAGATTCGCTGTTGGTGATGTATTACAATCCGGTGTTTTGGTCTGATAACTACCAGCTTTCCGGCGACACGGTGCGGTTTACCATACTCGACTCCGTCCATTCCACCATCGAACTCTGCAAGTCGGGGTTCATTGTGGGCGGTCTCTTCGAAGACACGGAGTTCAACCAAATCAAGGGCTTGAACATTATTGGCCATTTGGAGCATAAGAACCTGCAACGTGTTGACATTGTGGGGAATGCGGAATGTGTCTATTATATCCAAGAGGAGGACAGCTCGTTAGTGGGCGTCAACACGTCCATTACGAGCGAGATGCGCATCTTCCTCGACAGCAACCATATACGGCAGATACGCTACTACGATGCGCCGAACGGGTATGTCCATCCTGACGAGAAGATGGAGGAAAAAGACCGCAAGTTGCAAGGTTTCCGCTGGTTGGACATCTATCGTCCGCGAAAACCCGAGGATCTCTTTGTGATGC
The DNA here is from genome assembly GCA_900319925.1 of uncultured Bacteroidales bacterium. GTDB lineage: Bacteria > Bacteroidota > Bacteroidia > Bacteroidales > WCHB1-69 > F23-D06. The sequence goes on from ONQE01000026.1 coordinate 21,666, forward strand.
CGGTGCCGAGAATGTAGAATCCAGAATAGCAGCCTTCCCCATGAATGAGCATATCCAACTGATTCTGCGCTCCCTGCCTGAGAAACCGGGTGTCTATCGTTTCTACGATGACAAGGGGGTGGTCATCTATGTCGGCAAGGCCAAGCGACTGAAACGGCGGGTGTCGTCCTATTTCAACAAGGACCACGATTCGGCGAAGGTGCGGATGCTGGTGACCAAAATCCGGGACATCGAGACGGTGGTGGTCGATAGTGAGTGGGATGCTCTGCTCTTGGAGAACAGCATGATCAAGCAGTTCAAGCCGAAGTACAACATCCTGTTGAAAGATGACAAGACCTACCCGTGGATTGCGGTCACGAGGGAGACGTACCCGCGGATTTTCCCGACGCGCCGCCCCGATTCGGCCACGATGCAGCTTTTCGGACCCTACTCGTCGGTGAAGCAGATGAACGTGCTGTTGGACCTGATCCACGACATGTTCCCGTTACGCAACTGCAAGATACTTCGGAACAACGACCGTCCCTGTATGCAGTACCAGATCAAGAAGTGTGCCGCCCCGTGCTGCGGGCTCATCACGGCGGAGGAGTATCAAGCGAATATTGCGAAAGCGGTGCAGATTATCAAAGGAAACCGCAAGGAGGTGATCCGGGAGCTGCGCGACGAGATGATGCGCTACGCCGACGAGTGGAAGTTCGAGCAGGCTGGCGAGGTGAAGCGGAAGATCGAGGCCTTGGAGAACTTCATCGGGAAGTCGGTGGTTGTGAACCCATCGCTCACCGATATGGATGTGTTCGGGATGGAGGAGGATGCGGATAACAACTGCTTCTACGTCAGCTTCTTGCGGGTTGTTGACGGTGCGGTGGTGCAGGCGCACACCTTAGAGGTCGGCAACCGGATGGAGACGACTCGCGAGGACGCGCTGTGGGCCGGCATCCTCGAAATCCGCGACCGTGTGGGAGGTCTCTCCTCCACACTGTTGGTGCCCTTCACCCCCGAGCTCGTCCCCGAGGAGTGGAATCTGCAGGTCCCCCAGCGCGGCGACAAGCGCAAGCTGCTGGAGCTGGCTCTCCATAACGCCCATTTCTATATGCTCGAGAAACGGAAGCGGCAGGACCTCGCCGATCCCGACCGTCGCCATATACGCGTGCTGCAGTCGTTGCAGGAGGCTTTGGGGATGAAGACGTTGCCGCGCCGCATCGAGTGTTTCGACAACTCCAACACCCAGGGCGAGGAGCCTGTGGCTGCCATGAGTTGCTTCATCGACGGCAAGCCTGCGAAGAGCGAATACCGACACTTTCTCATCAAGACGGTGGTCGGTGCCAACGACTTCGCCTCCATGGAGGAGATTATCTACCGTCGCTACCACCGGCTGTTGGAGGAGAACAAGCCGTTGCCCGACTTGGTGGTCATCGACGGCGGCAAGGGGCAGCTGACCTCTGCCTGGAACGCCTTGAAGGCGCTGCACATCGAGGACCGTTTCATGATGGTGGGCATCGCCGAGCGGTTGGAGGACATCTACAAGGTCGGCGACCAGTATCCGATCTATATGGACAAGCGTTCGGAGGCGCAGAAGCTGTTGCAGCACGTCCGTGACGAGGTGCACCGTTTCGGCATCACCCACCACCGCAAGCGTCGCGCCAAAACGAGCATCGCCTCTGTGTTGGATGACGCTCCGGGTATCGGAAAGGTGTTGAAGACCAAGCTGTTGCGGGAGTTCAAGAGTGTCGCGAAAATCAAAGCCGCCACCGAGCCCGAATTGGCTGCCGTCATCGGTCCGAAGAAGGCTGCGGATTTAAAGGCATATCTCAACCAAAAATAGCCGAAGTTTAGGTTTTGGTAAAAAAAAACTATGTTTTCTGCAGAATTTTTTTTCTCATGTAAAAAAAAATGTATTTTTGCAGATTGATTAGGTATGTTGAGTAAATTTGTATTATGCTGATAATTAGCGTTTAACGAGATTGAAGGGTTGGAAAGGAATGTCAAAAATAGAACGTATATAAATATTTATAACAATAAAAAACAGTTAGTATGAAAAAAGTAACTACGCTTTTGAGAGGATTTTTCCTCCTCGTTTGCTGCCTCGCGATAGCGAGTTTGGCAACGGCCCAGACCAACTGGGGCGGATGGTGCTATCGCGATTACAGCAGCGATGGCACGTTCACGGTGCCGGCCAACTGCACCCAACTCTACATTGAGGCTATCGGTGCCGGCGGCGGCGGCGGTAATGCTGTTGCACCGTCGATATTGACACCGAATCACACCAGTACCGGTACTGGCGGTGGCGGCGGCGCGTATGCCCGTAAGCACGTCACAAACCCGTCTGGCAATTACACCATCACGATTGGTGTCGGTGGTGGTCCTGCTGCGGCAGGTGGTGCGACCACGGTGACCGGTACAGGCTGTAGCATCACAGCCGGCGGCGGCCAGCCGGGTCAAAGCGATATACACGGAACTGGATCAACTGGAACTGGTGGAAGCGGCGGCTCGGCCTCTGGTGGTGATGCAAACCACTCAGGTGGACGAGGTGGTAAAGTTTGCGACAACAGAGATTCTGAGGCAGGAAGTCTTCATGACAGAGTCGGTTCTGGTGCCGGTGGCGGTGGAAGTGTCCACGGGTTATCCAACAACTACTCCTCTGTCTCCACGTGGTACAAAGGTGGTAATGGAGGAGCAGGCCAGAATGGTGGCTCCGGTTGGGGAAATGGCGATACTGGCGGTTATCCCGGCGGTGGTGGAAGCGGTGCTCGTACGAAAGGATATCAAGGCGATAAGTCTGGTGGTCGCGGAGCCAACGGCTTCGTCCGCGTATGGTTCTACACCGAGAAAAGCGAGCCGCTTACGGTCAGCATTGAGAACCAATCCACGACCTGCCCTTATACACTGAAAGCGACAACTTCCAACTACCTCTTCACCAACACGCTCCAATGGAACACGGGAGCAACGGGCTCAACCCTCGCCAATCTGAGCCCGTCCAGCAATACCACTTACTCAGCGACGGTGACGGACAAGCACAACTACGCTTCACACACCTGCCAAATCACCAGCACTGCAAGCATTGAGGTGAACAAGTGTCAGGATTGCGGCGTCACCATCGCTTCGGCTACGGCTTCAGCCAGCGAGGTTTGCGTAGGCGGACCCTCTTTTCTGTCCGCCACGCTGGAGTCCGTTGACGACAACGCCAGTTATGCATGGTCTGTTAACAATTACAATGCCGGCACAAATACTTCTTTAAATTATATGGTTACACCTACCAGTACTACCACATACACCATTAAGGTGACAATTACCAAGGGTACCTGCACAGCCTCCGACACGCGCAACATCACCGTGGCGGTGAACGATAGGGTCGATCCGACTTTCGCCTCCTTGTTCAATGACGGATATTGTGCAAGCACTCTCCCGGCAGTAGACGACCTCCCGACTACTTCCGACAATAGCATCACGGGAACTTGGGCGTACAGTACTTCCGATTCCACGTACACGTTCACGCCCGCCGCGGGCCAGTGTGCTAACAAATTCACCAAAAAGGTCACGATCTCCGACGACCCGACCCCGGGTACCATTGAGCCCGACATCGTGGTTTGTGACAATCAAACGATCTACACCTTCAACAATGCGACATCCGCCGCGGGCGGCATCAACGGCTCCTACGCCTGGCAGGTGAGCCTCGATCAGAACACCTGGGCGCCTATTCCCAATGCCAACAGCGCTCAATACGCTCCCATGACGGATCTGACCGCCATGGCCACTCTGTTGGATGCCAATGCCACGGGTACATTCTATTTCCGCAGAGCTTGGACAAACGGTTGCGGGGACGTCTATTCCAACGTCCTCTCGTTAGACAACCCGGGCACGCTTACCCCGGGCTCCCTCACTGCGGATGGCGATCAGACTGGCGCATACTGCGCGGATGTGGCCGTCACAGCTACTCTGACTGCCCACCCGAATGCCGCCGGACTCCCGAATGCGACATTCAGCGTCAAGTGGCAGAAGAAAGATTCGAATGGCGATTGGGTGGACATCCCCAGTGCCGAAGGCTACACCTATATGGTCTCCCTCGATCCGGTGCAGGAAGGCAGCTATCGCTACTTGGCCAAATACTCCAGCTGCGATTGGATGACCTCCAACAACACGTATGACATCACGGTCAAGGAGCTTCCGGACGTGAAAATCAATAACGAGCTCCAAGCTGCCGTTTCGCTGTGCGCAGGCGGCTCGGTTGAAGTGACCGCTTCTGGCGCTGATACTTACTTGTGGAGCAATGGCGGCACTACGGCTACCGTCACCCTCACCGCTCCCGAAACTTACACCGTCGTGGGCACACTCAATGGCTGCGAAAACGAGGCTACCGTGACCGTCACGGAGAAAGCGCTTCCGACTGTGAAAATCAACGGTGAGAGCGCTTACACCCTTGAGAAGTGTGCAGGTGCCACCGTTGAGCTGACCGCCACTGGCGCCGTCGACTACACCTGGTCCCCGGCTGATGGCCTGACCATTACCGATGCGGAGCACGGCTCCACGGCCACCCTCACGGGCACCGGCAACTACACGGTCACTGGCGTCGATGCGAACGGTTGCTCGAACACGGCCACCGCGGCCATCACGGAAAGTGCGCTTCCCGTGGTCAATAGCATCACAGCTCCCACGGACCTTTGTCCGGGCAAGACCTCATACGAACTGCAAGCGGACATCACCTCCAGCGCAGCCATCGACACCTACACGTGGGGCGGAAACGCCACGGGCAGCACTGCCACGGGTACCGTCACCGCCACGCTGCCCAACTGCGGACAGACTTACAGCTACTCCCTCAAGGTGACGGATGAAAAGGGCTGTGAAAGCGCCGTTAAGACCGGCAGCTTCACCACCACCACGCCCACGATGACAATTGGTACGATCAGCAGCATGGAGGCTGTCAAGAGCGCTGAGAATTGCAAGTACTACGTCCCCTCCCAAGATGATTTGGCTGCTGCTGTGAACAGCGCCATTACCACCACCTGCGGCAATACGGTGACCCTCATCAACATCAATCCTGCCGCCGGCTCGCTGATTGATGCCACCACGACCGTTACGGCTACTGCGACGGATATGTGCGGCAATACGGAAACCGTCAACATCGAGGTTACCGTTCCGACCGTCACCTTCTCCATTGATCCTACTACGGAGACCTTCACGCTTCCTTACGGTGCTGCCACCATGGACGTCACGCTTACGAGCACTCCCAGCTTCGAGCCGAGCGATCTCCCCTACACTTTTGAGAACAACCTCCAAAACCCGCTGGGTGTAGGTACGCATAACATTACGTGGACACTGAAGGACGAGTGCGGCAATCCTATCACCACCGCTGTCGAAGAGGTCAATGTTGTCCTCCCCGAATGTGAGGATGCGGTCACCCTCGACGGTTACGACTATCCGGTGGTGCGCGTCGGCTACGACTGCTGGTTCAAGGAGAACGTGAAGGCCACTACCGATATTGCGGATGTCGTTGCCTACAAGAATGATCCTGATACCTACAAAGACAAATTCGGCATGCTCTACACTTGGTATGCTGCCGTGGCGGCAGAACCCGAAACGGGCAGCGAAGAAGGCGGTTCCGGCTCCGGCCCCGCTTTGATGATGCCGATGCCGATCCCGCCGGTGAATCCTTCCGAACGCACCCAGGGTATCTGTCCTGAGGGCTGGGCCATCCCGACCGTGGAGGATTTCCAGCGTCTATTCGTCGCTGCTGGAAGCAATGTCGCCTACCTAAAAGATCTGGATGCGACCACCTGGACAACCGGCAAATGCGGCATAGAGCCCTCTACCGGCTTCAATCTCCGCGGCGCCGGCTACTACCTCAGCAGCATCGCCGCTTTCCAGGATTTGCTCAGCAACACCCGTTTCTGGACCGACAAGGCCGGCTCAACGGCCAACAAGGCCATCTGCTGTGAGTTCAACTACTACTGCGACGAACCCATGTTCAAGGAGATTTCTTCATTCGACAAGGTGAGCGTGCGTTGTATCAAGATCAACAGCGAGGAACTTCCTACGCCTCCTCCTGCCGAATGCCCGACCATCGGCACCCCCACCATCGAATTCATTGACGAGAACACCACGAGTTACCATTACGATATTAGTAAACTCACGTTGAAAATCTCCACACCCATCATTGATTACGATGATGATATGGTTGGCAACGCTACCTATTACGCCTATTATACCACCCCTGGGCATAACTATCCTGTCAATCATGCCATTAACAATCCTGAATATGTTTATGCATATTTCACGGAGGATGGCGTTTTTGTGGCTGAAATTCAAGGTCGTGATGACAACTTCCTTGGACAGTTGGGCCAAATTGGTGAAATTACAATCTCTTTGAAGGTCGCTATTAACTGTGCAATGGATGGTGTCGAATGGAGTGAAAGTGTGCCGTTCACGCCTGCGACGGATTGCCCGGCCTATGAAATTTCTCCTGTAGCGGAGAAACTTCTCGACTATATCGGGGTCACTGCTTACATTAATGACTTCACTTCCGGTTCCGTGAATGAGAACTCCGTTAGCTGGAATGTTACTTCCGACGCTGGCGTTTCCAAGACCTACACGCCTGCCAACAACAGTGGAAATGATATTAGTGTATCCGTGACTCTTGGCCAGGTGTCCTGGCAGGAGATTACGCTTTCTTGGAATCAAGTGGCTGCAGATTTCGGTGAACCCGCCACGCTCACGTTCGTCCCCTCCATGGGCACCACGTGCGAAGGAAACCCTGTCACGGTCACTGGTTTCCCCGCTACCTTCCCGATTGCGCCCGTTTCAACGGATGATTGCCCGACGTTTGAAGATGATGAGTTTGAGGTCACCTTGGAGAACGGCCAGTACATCGCTGAAATTCCGTTCGAATTCGAAGGAACTGGTAATGTGAGTGTGAATGGAGAATATTATACTGCGCCTTATACGATCGCTCCCCTCAAATACGACTTGAATGGTGATATGTATCATGTTACTGATAATACGATTTTCGTTCACATTCCGGTTAATGCATCGGGCCTTTCCGGCGAATTGAGCGAGGGTCAGTCTCTTAACATTAACATCAGTATCGATTATCCTGACTGTTCCGGCGCATTGATCTCAGGCGCCTACGAGGCTCCCGCCGCCCCTGTTGAATGCCCGACGATGGGAGAAATCAATGCGGAACCCGGTACCACCAATAACACCTATATTTTCACTGCACAGGTGGGCAATTATGACCCGAACGAATTTTATGCTTTTACCATTATTACCACGAAACATATTACCACAGGAAATATTCATATGCAGTATCCTGAAATAATTAGCTATAATTCTGATCAAGCTGATTATTCCAACTATGTGAGTAATGAGGGAGTCATTACGTATGTTGCAGATATCGTAGATGTTACAGGTGACATATATGATTCTATTCTTGTGACCTTTAGAATCAACATGCCAGGGACGGATTGCGAGATGGCGTACAGCATTCGCAAGGTGGAGTTTGAGCAACCCGACGTTGAATGCCCGATGATTACCGACAATGTGTTCGGGTTGGAGAAGGTCAATAGTTATTATGCTGTTATAGATTACGAAGGCGGTTCCGGCAACGAGACGGTCAGTGGATACTACTATACCACGAGTAATACCGAAGAAATTGACTTCCAATTGAATGAAACTTTGTGGCTTGATAAGACTGAACATACCATTACTGTTACTATCCCGTTTGCGAATGTCGAACTTGAAGAGGGTGAGTACCTTTATGTCTCGCTTACCCTTTCCGATCAAGGGTGTGAAGATATCGACATGTCCGGCGAGTACTTTGAGGAACCCGAAGAGGAACCCGTTCCTGAATGCCCGAATACTGAATATACTGAGCTTGATTTGGAAAAGGGCAATAGCTATTATGTTCAAATTCCCTACACAGGCGGTTCCGGCAACGAGACGGTCAGTGGTGTCTACTTTATAGGTGAAGTTATGGGCGAAACTAATAATCCTCTTAATAATCAATCCTTAGTGCTTGATAAAACGAACAAAACCATTACGGTTTCTATTCCGTTTACGGAAGTCACCCTTAATCCGGGACAGACACTTGGAGTTGTGCTTACCCTTTCCGATGATAATTGTGATGGTGTAACCATATACTCTCAGTACACGGAGCCCACTGTTTCTGTTGAATGCCCGAGCATGGGTGCTTCGAATCTGCCAGAAACCATCACCCTTAGCGATCTCACCATCACCACTCCCGTTACTGACTTGGCGGATCTGAGCGTTGTCACCAGCTACGGTTACCATATTGTAGCAGATGTTAATATGCCCAATGCTGATCCTATTACCTATGAAATTACGGTGGACCAAGCCACTACGCAAGTGAATGTGCAATTGACCACCTCTCAACTCAGTATTTCCGCTAACTTGCTTGGCTTAGTTCCTGCTGAATACCAGAACTTTTTGCCGATGTTGCTTCAGAGTGGGTATGCATTTGTCAACATTACGCCGTTCATCACGGTGTCCGACACTTCCTGTGGTGTTAACGGTGAAATCACTGGCGAAACGATAGTCTATCCGGAACCCTAATGATGATTGCCTAAATGAAACCGTGAAGATTTTGGGCAGAAGGGTGTTGATGAATAGAGAGTCCCTCCCTCCGCCCTTAAGACAGAAAGTGCATTAAGAATATAAAGTAAGGGCGTGGCCGCGAGCCGCGCCCTTTTGGTTCAATTTTCTTAATTTTGCCATCCGCCCTTGTGGATGATTTGATTATATTAATTAATTGCAGATGAAATTGTTATGAAATGTATTAAACTTATCCTTTCCATTGTTTTGTTCGCCGTGACCCTCACGCTTTCCGCCCAGGACACCGCGCTCACCTATCCAGCCACGTATGTGGAGACCGTCTTGGACGCTGCCACGCTACAGGCGCTGTCGCACACTTTTTCCGTGGACAAGGTGCGACGCCATGCCGACAACACCTTCGATACGCGCATCAGCTTGTCTTATAAGGAGTTCGACGCTTTCCGGGCGTTGGGCATCCCCTACACGGTGGCACCGCGTTCCCGTGCATACGTGCAGATGGCGCAGAATTACGACGAGATGACCTCCACCTGGAGACGTTACCCCACGTACAGCACCTATCTTGCTATGATGGATACGTTCAGGACACGCTATCCGTCGCTCTGCGAGATCGACACGATATTGTACGAAACGCCTGCGCACCACCGCATTCTCTGCGCCCACATCAGCAACAACCTCAGCGACCACGAGGGCAAGCCGTCGGTGTTCTACACCTCGACCATCCACGGTGATGAGGTGGTGGGTTACTATATGATGCTGCGACTGATCGACTATCTGCTTGCCAATTACAATACGGACAGCCGCGTCACGGAGCTGGTTGATCAGGTGGATCTCTGGATTTGCCCCCTGCACAATCCGGATGGCACCTACTACACCTCCAACAACCAGATCAACGAATCGCCCGTCTCCATCCGCTACAACCGCCATTATGAGGATCTTAACCGCTCGTTCCCGCATGCCGGACAGCCTGCGAAAAGCGATTACGAACCCGAGGTGGAGGCGATGATGACCTTTATGGCCGCGCACAATTTCACGCTTGCGGCCAACTTCCACGGCGGTGCGGAGGTGTTCAACTATCCGTGGGACACGTGGACCACGTGGCAGCACAGCCACGCCGATGCCGCGTGGTGGGAGTATGTGGGCCACCGTTTCGCCGACACGTGCCAGCACTACAACAGCAGTTACATGAACGAGGAGGACGACGGGGTCACGCCGGGAGGCGACTGGTACGTCATTGAGGGTTCTATGCAGGACTACCACAACTGGTATCTCGGCACCCGCCATGTCACGATCGAGGTGTCTGACGACAAGGTTTTGTCAACCAACTATTTGCCGAGCTATTGGGGCTATATCCGCTCCTCGCTGCTGAACTTCATCGACGATTCGCGTCACGGCATCCACGGGACGGTCACCGATTCGATTACGGGCGAGCCGTTGGAGGCGCTCGTCTACATTGCTAACCACGATCTGGACCACTCCTACGTGGAGTCGGTGCTGCCTCACGGCGACTATCACCGTCCGATCAAGGCCGGACAATACTCGGTCACCTATTCGGCGGACGGCTATCTTCCGAAAACGATTGTCACCCAAGTCGCGGACGGGCAGACCGTTCTCCAGAATGTGCAGCTGACCAAGACGGTCGGTATCGAGGATTACGAGAGTTGCATTGCCCTTTATCCCAACCCTGCAAAGGATTTCGTGACGGTAGAAATCAGCGGTGATTTGGAAATCGCCAACATCGCTCTATACGATGTCAACGGCCGTATGGTCAGGACGAATCCTTATTCGCCCCTGCAGAGCGGGAGCGTTAAATTGGATGTTCACGATTTGTACTCCGGTACCTACATCCTCCATCTTAAAACCGCGGATGGTCGCGAAATCATCCGCAAGATTGCAAAACAATAGCACTACGGCCCACGGCTCGCCAAAAGAAAACGGGACCAACAATTGCTGTCGGTCCCGTTTTGTTATCGGAAAGGGTTATGTAACCTTTACTTCTTGATGATTTTGTGCATGGAGGTGCCGTTTTCGGTCGTCAGCTTCAGGGTGTAGAGACCGTTGGCGAGATCCTTCACGGAGATGGTGTGCACATCGCCGGCCTCGGCCTTCACAAGCTGGCCTTGGATGTTGAAGATCTCCACGCGTTGCACTTGGCTGCCGCTGTTGATGGTGAGCACATCGGTGGCCGGGTTCGGATAGACGGTGGTGTTCTCCATCGTGACCTCCTCGATACTGGCAGGGACGCTCACATCAATCAAATAGGTGGCCTGGGAACCGAAATTGCCGTTGTCACGGAAAATGCGGCTGCCGTCCCCGTTGAGCAACTCGAAATATCCGCTGCCGTAGCCGGAGTTGATACCGTCACCGTATTGGTCATACACTTCCAGTCTGTAGCAACCGACCACGGGCGGGTTGAACGCGAAAGTATGCACGGTGGAGGTGTTCGAGAAAGGACCGCCGGAAAGGACAACCGCGCCGTCAGGTCCGAAAATCTTGAAGGTTGTTTCAGAACCGTAATTGTCGGTCTTCAGGTTGAAGACCATATTTCCACCACCCGTATAGACACTCTTCTTGAAGGTCAGTGATTTCGGGGACGTTGTGACAGCTGTGCCGTCGATATTGGTGACTTCCACTTGAACCGTGTTGTTTTGGTTCAGGTTGACGGTGATGGTGGGCATGGCGATTATTGCCGATGCCATGGGGGCGATGTTGCCTGTCCAAGAGCCGGTGAACGCTGTTCCGTTAACCGTGTAAGAGTAGTTCAATCCCGTGATTGCGGACGAACCGAGGTTTCTGAAGTCAAAACTGGTGGAAGCGGTGTTGGCACAAGAGAGGTCGCCGTTGTCAATCACTCTCAAGATGCGGCCGCCGATGGCTGGCACGTTGTTTAATTGGATGGGGACTTCAATGCCGGTGAGCACTTCCTGGTGACCTTCGCAGACAAAGGCAACCACGGTAAGATCCTCAAGCAGAGCGTCGATGGCATTGGGTGAACCCAATTGCTCCGGAATCACATATTCGTAATTCTTCTCCACCAAGTTTCCCACAGCGAGGTTGTCGATAGTTTCGCCCCATTGGCCAGTAATGAGGTGGCGTAGCATGTGCATGTGCATGTATAGGTCGCCCACCACTTGGTCGGGGTTTTTCTCCTTGCCCACTTGCGGACCCAGCACGTTGTCCTGCATGATGGCAACGTTCAGCGCATTGGAAGTCACCGTCTGGGCAGCGGTGTAATAGAGCTGGACACGGATATTCAGTGTGCGGGTGCTCCAGTCGATAGTGGCTTCAGCTCCGATGTTCACCGGAGATGACTGGTTCAGGATGGTGTTGGCGGCACTGGCCCAGTCACCTCTGCCTAAGGCGGTCACACTGCCGGAGAAGACATGGCGGTTGACCGTTCCGGAAGGATATCCGTCCAAACCGGTTTGGTTTGCCAATGCGTTGCCGAACTGTGTGGTGTAGGTGTTCGCCGCGAAGCTGCCTTGGTGGATGTTGATGAGGCAGACTCTGCCGGGGTGCGAGGCCTTGAGCTGGTTTGCGCGCTTGTGGCCGTCAGGGCACCAAGTGCAGTTGACGCCGGTGTATTCCTCCAGCACGACGTTCTTGTTGGAGGGAGTGGTGGACACAATGGTGTCGGAGACTTGCGCGGAGGCGAACATCGTGGTCAGCATCGCCGCGACTAAAAGAAGTAACGTTTTCTTCATACTTTTGATTTTTTATGTGATTAATTGTTTCGAATTTTTAACCGCGCAAAAATACACTTTTGTTTTAAAAAAGTCAATGGTCAACTATATTTTTTTTGCGAGTCGTTATTTCAGCACCAATTGGATGGTGTGACGGTTGCTCTGGCGTATCAGCACCTCTTCATCGCGGAACATATCCAGCACAACACGTTCGGAATCGGCATCAAAGTGGCGGATGGTCACCAATCGGATGCCGTCGTTGAATTTCACCACGAACTCTTTGCTCAAGGCATCGATGCAGGGCTGGAGCCGCATGGGAACGTTGTCGGTGCAGACTGAGAAGGTGAGCGCGGAGTTCTGTATCAGGTTGATTTTCACGCGGTAGTCGGATAGGATGTCCAAGATTTTGGAGAGGTTTTCCACGCCGATGATGGAGAAGTCGCGCGGGGAGACCGAAATCAGCAGCTGGTTGTCTTTCACAATGTAGGACGGAATGTCTACGGATTCAGCCTCTTGCGAGATTTTGCTGCCCTCGTTCTCGGGATGGAAGAAGGATTTCACGAACAAGGGTATCTGCTTGTTGTGCAGCGGCCTGAGGGTCTTCGGGTGGATGACGCTGGCACCGTAATAGGCCAGCTCCACGGTTTCGTGGTAGGTCAGGGTGTCGATTTTGACGGCGTCGGGGAACCGTTTCGGGTCGGCGTTGAGGATGCCGGGCACGTCCTTCCATACGGTGACGCATTCGGCATCCAGCGTGTAGGCCATGATGGCGGCGGAGTAGTCGGAACCCTCGCGTCCCAACGTGGTGGTCTGGTTTTCGGCCGTACCCGCGATGAAGCCCTGCGTCAGCGCGATGCCGTGCGGTCGGTTCTGGAAGTAGGGTAGGATGGTGTTGCGGACCAGCTTTTCGGTCACGGCCCAATCGACGTGTCCCTCGCGGTAGATGTTGTCGGTGCGGACGAGCTGTCGCGCATCAAGCCATTGCGTTTCAATGCCTTGAGTGTTCAGGTAGGTGGCTATTAACGTGGTGGAGAGCAGTTCGCCGAAGCTCACGATGCGATCGTAGTCGTAGTCGAAATTGTCGGAGGTCGGGCGTTGCAGCTGCTCGGTCAGCAGGGTGAAGAGTCGTTCGGAGTGCGGCAGGAAGGGGTTGTCGGCGCCCATGAGCTGTTCCGAAACCGTTTCGTGCTGTGCGCGGAGCTCCGCCACCAAAGCGGGCACCCTTTCCGGGGTGTGGCAGTAGGCGTCGAGCACCTTCTCCAAAAAGTTGGTGGTCTTGCCCATGGCGGAAATCACCACCACTAACTGCTCGTTGTCGTAACGTTGCAGGATGTTTTTCAGATTTTCAATGGCTGGGGCATCCTTCACCGAGGCGCCGCCGAATTTGAAGACTTTCATTGTAGGTTATTCGTTTTTGATGACTTGCAATAATGTCGTGCCCACCACGCCGAGTGTGTTCCGGTCGATGTGCTGGATGTTGTCGTTCACGGTGTGCCATACGGGGTCGAAGCCGGTGCCCGAGGCCGCGTCGTAGTGGATGATGTCGATCATCTTGAACGGGGCGTACTTGTTGACGTAGTAGTGATCGTCGGTAATCACGCCGCCGGGTTTGTTCTGGAAGTACTGCCCGTGGCCGAGGTCGTAGGCAGTGGACCAGACCTTGCGCACCACCTCCTGGGCGTCGCGCATGGAGAACTGTTCCTGCATGAACTGCGCGTTGGGGCTGCCGACCATATCGAGGAGGATGCCGTATTCCGCTGTGTATCCTTCAATATGGGGGTTTTTCGCCCAATGTTGCGCGCCGAGTCCCCACCAGTCGCCGGGGACGTGCTCGCTTTCCCGCGGACCGTAGTCCTCCGCATCGAAAAAGACGATATCGACCCCCACATTCGGCTGGTTCTCATGCAGTTGGTGGGCAACCTCAAGGAGTACGCCCACACCGCTGGCGCCGTCGTTGGCCCCGTCGATGGGGGTCTCACGGTTGGCGGGGAGCGGGTCGTGGTCGGCGAAGGGGCGGGAGTCCCAGTGTGCCGCCAGCACGATGCGTTTCGACTTCTCCGGTGCGATGCTGCCGATGAAGTTCGTGCCCGGGTACTGCTTCCCGTCGTAGGTCTTGGCGGTGAAATGCTGGCTGTAAACGGTGTCGCAGAATGCGCGCAGCGTCGTCGCGAGCCAGTCGCCGCAGCGCTCATGCGCCTCTGTGCCCAACACGCGCGGCCCGAAGTCGGTTTGCGCTTTCACGTAGGCGTAGGCGGAATCGTGGTCGAAAGCGGGCAGAACGACGGTGGCCTTCGGGGTCTCCGTGGTGGATTTCTTGGTACGGTCGCAGGCCGCGAACAGAACGGCCGCGCCCAACAAAACCATTAGTACTTTCTTCATTTTCAGCATATTGCAATAGACTATGGATGATATTCAATGTTTAAAAAAGAGGTGGCGAAGATACAAAAAAAAGATGGCTGTTGTAACAGTCATCTTTTTTGTGGCGGGATCGAGAGTTGAACTCGAGACCTCCGGGTTATGAATCCGACGCTCTAACCAACTGAGCTACCCCGCCTTTTTTTGAGGTTGCAAAAGTACACTTTTTTTTGATTCTACGACATGGCTTTGATTTTTTTTATAACATCCTTGGATAGTGATGTTTACATTCTTTGGAAGGGAAGATGGGACGACCTTGCCCATCCGATTTATCGTGGATTTGTCCTCGAGAATCGCAAAAATCGTATCTTTGCCGTCCATTTAATGACGATGGCAACGGAGATTGATTACAGTGCGCGTGCGCACGAGGTGCTGAAGCAATTCTGGGGTTACGACCGCTTCCGGCCGCTGCAGGAGGACATTATCCTGTCGGTGTTGGAGGGTCGAGACACCCTCGCGCTACTGCCTACGGGTGGCGGCAAGTCTATCTGTTTTCAGGTGCCGGCGATCGTGAAGGGCGGCCTCTGCGTGGTGGTTTCCCCGCTCATCGCCCTGATGAAGGATCAGGTGGAACATCTTCGGGATCGCCGCATCAAAGCCGGAGCCATCTTCTCTGGCATGCGGCAGAGCGAGATCCAGGCTACCATCGACAACTGCCTCTTCGACCCCGAGTACCGCTTCCTCTACGTCTCCCCGGAGCGTCTCCAGACCGAGAGTTTCAAGGTCAACTTCGCCCGTATGCCCGTCGCGATGATTGCCGTGGACGAGGCGCACTGCATCTCGCAGTGGGGCTACGACTTCCGGCCCCCGTACCTCGAGATTGCGCAGATCCGTAAAGTCTTTCCCAAGGCGCCGGTTCTCGCGCTCACCGCCACGGCCACCCCGGAGGTGGTCAAGGATATCCAGGCACGGTTGGACTTCAAGACCGAGAATGTGTTCCAGAAGAGTTTCAAGCGGGGGAACTTGACCTACTTTGTGGTCAACGAGGAGGACAAGCTCAGCCGGATGTTGCGGATTATGGACCGCTACCCTGGCTCGGGCATCGTGTATGTGCGCAACCGCAGACGCACGGCGGAGACGGCCGAGTTCCTGCGCAACCACGGCATTGCCGCCGACCACTACCACGCCGGCCTCGACCCCCGCGAGCGCGACCGCAAACAGCAGCGCTGGATGAAGGGCGAAACCCGTGTGATGGTGGCGACCAATGCTTTCGGCATGGGCATCGACAAACCCGACGTGCGGTTCGTGGTTCACATCGACCTGCCCGACACCCTGGAGGCCTACTTCCAGGAGGCAGGGCGCGGCGGACGGGACGAGCAGCCCGCCGTCGCCATTCTGCTCTACGACCACAACGACATCGCCCAGCTCAAACGGAACTTTACGTTCACCTTCCCCGAGCTCGACCGTGTGCGCGAGGTCTATCGCGAGCTGTGCCAGGGGTATCACATCGAGATTGGCAACGGACAGGGCAAAGTCTTCCCCTTCTCTATGGAAGAGCACGCCCGCACCGTGAAGATGAATGCCACCCAGTACTTCAGCGCTCTCAAGCTGCTGCAGAACATCGGTGTCATCCTCGTTTCCGAGCACCTGCGCGACAAATCGCAGTTGCAGTTCCGTCTCGACGGCGACCAGCTGCTGAGGTATCAGAAAGAAAAGCCGGAGTTTGAACCGCTTATCACCGCCATCTTGCGCTCCTACACCGGCGTTTTCACCCAATATACCGACATTGACGAGCAGATCCTCGCCAACCGGTTGGAAACCACGGAAGAAAGTGTCGTAGAGCAGCTTAAGACGTTGCGAGGCGAAAAGATTCTCTCGTATCAACCCTTGAGTAATATTCCGCTGTTGGTCTTCCTGAAGGACCGAATTGACGAAAGGTATCTCTATTTCGACAAGAAGATCTACGATTTCAGGAAGGAGAAGGCGGAGGAACGGCTTGCGGCGGTGGAAAACTACGTGAAGACGGACAATGTGTGCCGGAGCCAGTTGCTGCTGCAGTATTTCGGGGAGTGGGACAGCACGCCTTGTGGCGGGTGCGATGTGTGCCGCCGCAATCGGATTCATCAGGTTCGCAACCGGGATTTCGAGCGGATCTCCGAAGAGGTCAAAGCACTCGAGCGCCTTCAAAAGTCTCCGAAGGAGATTCTCGCCGAGTTGTCGAAGAGGTATGAGGAGCCGCAAATCGTGTCGGTGATGCGTTGGCTGGCGGATGAAAATTTTCGATAAAAAGTTTGCAACAATTGGGAGGGAATTTCGTTAGGGTAAAAAAAGAATAATACCATATAATATGAAGAAAATATACACTTTTCTGGTTATCAATTTGTTAGCGATAATCTGTTTCGGCCAAGGTTATCAATATCAGGCGTGGAGGCCTGACATGAACATGGGACCGCTGAACTTCAACACGTTGGGAGACGCGCAGCACCCCTACGCGCAGATGAAATACAGCAGTTCGTACCAAAATCCGAGTACGATCTGCACAACCCCCCAGGGATCCGGCAACAACACCTCCCATGCTATCATCACCAGTAACACGCCCGATCCATGCCGTTGTTACACGATTAATAACGGTGCCAGCTACATCCATGAGAACTATATGCCGCCGTTGTGGAGCATGGACGGCAGTACCGATCACCAGGACACGGTCATCCGCATCGGCTGCGGATCCGAGACAAGCGTCTGTTACCACGCTGCACAGATAGAGTACTGGTTCTATCCTACGGACACCCTCAGCACGTTGTTGGTTATGTTCTCCTTCGCCATCCAGAATAAGACAGACGGTCATGGCGACGGAACCGGCTGCGGCTCCATCCGAAATCCGAAATTCTATATCGAAGTCTATGACGGCGAGACAGGCCAGCTGCTGAACCTCGGCTACTATCCTACGAAAAACTCACAAAACACAGCCAACCCCGTGCCCAACACCAACTGGCCCTATTCCCGATTCTTGGCATGGCCAAGCGGATGCCAGGGCGGCAATGACACGTGGAACCCGGCTAACGACTACGGCATCACCACCTACTATTGGAACGGGCAAAACAGCAACGGATACGCCACGCCCACCACATTCCCTTACCGCGAGTGCCCCTCCACACAGACCAGCGGTACCAGCGGCACATGGCCAGTCAAATGGTTCGAGTACAAACCCATAGCCTTCAACCTGAACGAACAGGCTTCTCAGAATGTGGACGCAGACGGGAACTTCGTTGCCAACAAGTCCGTGAAACTGCGCATATACACGAACGGTTGCAGTGCCACCGCGCACTGGGCCTACGGACTTTTCACCGCCAAGATGATTCCCGGCGTGATGCAGGTGGACGCCTGTGGTGACGAAGACATCCACCTCTCCGTGCCTGCCGGCTTTATCCCGGACACCTACGTGTGGCATTATGGCTACGATTCCGCAGATGCTGCGACTCACTTTTGGGATTTCACAGCGGATCCGGTGCCCGGAGTCACGCCTGAGGGACTGACAGGTGTATACCTCAACCGTAATCTGACCCAAATCTACCCCTACTACCGTTGCGAAATGATATCCTTCACGGGTGCCCCCTTTATCTATGAGGCGCACGTCAAATCCTATTATGTCATACCAGAGTTCCGTTACGAGCAGAGTTTCGATAATTGCGACCTTACCGTCAATTTCTATGACTCCAGTACCATATATGTCATGACTCCGCCCACGATTCCCCCATCCCAGGGCGGCACATACGACACCGTCATCCAACCCACCCAACATATCCAATGGTGGGTGAAACGTTACGGCAATTTCATCCCGTTCGGGAACCTCAACCAACTTGACCCCGTACACACGTTCATAGACGGGGAGTATGACGAGAACGGCATCGCCACCATTAAAATCGCCATCTCCGATTCTGCCAGGAAGTGCTTCGACACGTTGGTTAAGACGATTCAGCTTGACTTGTCGGCTATTGAAAACTCGTTCGGGAGCGACACCATCTACACTTGTGAAGAAAAGCTGCCGTACGTCTTTGACCCCGAGTATTTCGGGGATACCCAGACATGGTCAACCGAAGGCACAAGGCGCGTCACGTATGAGGGAAGGGCGTGGAACGGCTGCGACAGTCTTGCTGACATCACCCTGATTATCCGTAAGCCCAAAGTCTCCATCGTGTTCGACCTTGACTACTGCGATGAGTTCACCACTACGCTGTCGGCGATGACGGATAGTGAGGTGGCCGAGTACAAGTGGAACACGGGAGAGACCACTCCGAACATTACCATCACCACACCGGGCAACTACTCGGTGGTGGTCGTCGATGACGAAGGTTGCGTCTCCGACCCGCCCGGCACCATCAATATCCCGGCCTGCAAGCCGTTCCTCAACTTGGCCAACACCATCACGCCCAGCAATTTGGACGGCATCAACGACTACTTCAGCATCCCGCAGAAGAACCTCATCCAGGAATTGGAGTTCACCGTCTATAACCGTAACGGTGAGATTGTCTATCATACGACCAACAAGGACTTCCAGTGGAATGGCTCGGTGAACGGTAAAATCCTCAGCGGCGCCACCTACACCTATACGCTCTATATCGTTGATTACGAAGGCGTCTCCTCCAATCACAGGGGGTCGATTACGGTGCTTTAAGGTTTAAGGTTTAAGGGTTAAGGTTTAAGGGTTAAGGTTTAAGGGTTAAGGTTTAAGGGTTAAGGTTTAAGGGTTAAGGTTTAAGGGTTAAGGTTTAAGGGTTAAGGTTTAAGGGTTAAAGTCATAAGTCATACGTCACAAGTCATAAGTCATACGTCATAAATCAAAAATCAATATTCAATGAGAAAATTTTTAGCATTTAGTATTATTATGATGGGTCTGCTGGGTATGCAGGCGCAGAATTCTATTCTTAACAGCGATTTCGAGCTGTGGTCATACGGGAAACCCGTGAATTGGACGGTGGACATCCATGGTTCGCTCACTGGTGTCATGAACATTCCGTTGGAGGTTCATTTCGGCGAGCAGACCTCGGATGCACACACTGGCAACTCCGCCATCAAGGTGGCGTCCGCCGATGCTACCAGTAGCGTCATCTCTTACACGATGAATCTGCCCGGTTTCCTTCAGGCCGGTGAGTCGGAAGGTTTCAGCGTTCCGTTTGAGGATGCCTTGGTCGTCTTCAATATGCTCCAGGACTCCGCTGGTATCGGCAATATTGTTGAGCAGCTTGACTCGCTTGACCTTTCCGCGCTGGCGACGTTCTTCAAAGTGTTTTCCAAAGGTGTCCCCTGCGAATCCACGCCGCATTCAGTTACGGCATGGGTGAAATACCAACCCCAGGAGGGAGACCAGATGGCCTTGTTCATTATGACCAAGAAGAACGGAGAACTGGTGGATTATGCCTTCGATTTCTTTGCTCCGGAAAATCCGAACCAATACTACCAAATCGGTGTCAACTTCAACACTCCGGGAGCCGAATGCGACAGCATTATGGTCATCTTTACTTCCGCCACCCAGATGAACAGCAGCTCCGTGCTCTATGTCGATGATGTGGCACTCAATTACAACCCTGACGGTCTGGACAGCTACAACGAATTTCCTGGCAAGGTCTATCCCAATCCCGCCACCGACCGGATCTGCGTCCATCCCTACAATGCTCTCCCTTACGAGTGGACGCTGACCGATATGACGGGCAAGACAATCCAGGCCGGCAAGGCTGATGGCGACATCACCATCGACACTCGTTATTGTGCCACAGGCCTTTACCTGTTGCGTCTTAACGGCGACGGAATCTCGGACACTCGCAAAGTCATGATTCGCTAATGCCGATGGAGATCTGGCTTGCGCCCCTGCACGGGATTACCTCCCGTACGTTTCGAAACACCCTATCCCGTCATTTCGGCGGGATTGGTTTTTTTATGGCCCCCTTTCTGCCCGCACAAGACCTCGGCAAACTCAACAAACGGGTCTGGCAGGACATCTTTCCCGAGCTGAACATTGCTAAACCGCTTGTACCTCAGTTGATGGGCAATCGTCCGGAGCAGTTTGTGGACACGATGCGGATGCTCCACGATCAGTACGGTTACGAACGTTTCAACATCAACATCGGATGTCCGTCGTCTCCGGTGGTGCGCCATACGCGCGGTTGCGGGCTTATGCCGCATCCCGATAGAATAGAGGCCATCGTCAGGGAAATCACCACGAAAACGGACTTGCAGCTGTCATTGAAAATGCGCCTCGGACTGCACTCGGCCGATGAGGGTCGCGAGCTCCTCCGGCGGCTCAATGGCTACCCCCTCGACTTCCTCGTCATCCACCCGCGCCTCGGCGACGACCTCTATGAGGGTACACCGCACTGGGACCTGTTTGAGGAATGCTGTCGGCTTACCCAACATAAGATTGTCTATAGCGGGGATGTGTTCACTGTGGAGGACTACCGGCGGCTGTCGAAGCGTTTTCCGGATATGGCCGGATGGATGCTCGGTCGCGGCCTCTTGCGGAACCCGTTCTTGGCAGAGGAGATCCAGGGACTGCCTATAGGAGACAAACACACTCGCTTTCGTGCCTTCCACAAAGATTTGGTGACCGAACTGCTGCCCGTGCGTGGCGAATCCGGCACTTTAGCCAACCTCAAGGAACTGTGGCACTATTTTGCGGAGTTCACGGGCATGACGGCAGAGGAATTACACCGATTGCTACGGATTCAAGACTTGCAGGCATTTTGCGGCGAAATAGACCGATATTGCTGATTCGTCGTCGTTAGAAGCCTGTTTAAAAGCAATTGGGGTTGCCCGTTATCCAGAGTAGTAACGAGCAACCCCAATTATCCATTATCCATTATCTATTACTTCACCAGCGTCACCGATCCGGTGTACTCCTTATCGTCACCGTTGAGGTTGACCAAGCGGATGATGAAGATGTAGACACCCTCGGGGCACATCTGGCCGTATTTGTTGCGGCCGTCCCAGTAGTCGTAGGGATTGCGGGTGCTGAAAATGAGTACACCGCTACGGTCGAAGATCTGCATCGAGTATTGGTCGGGATCGACACCCTCGCCGCTCGGCGCGAAGGTCTCGTTGATGCCGTCACCGTCGGGGGTGAACGCGTTGGGGATGTAGAAGAAGTAGGGCACCTCGACAGAGACCCTGGCTTTGGTGGAGTCCACGCAGCCGACGGAGTCGGTGGCCGTCAGCGTGATCGTGTAATAACCCGAGTGGGTGTAGTCGTGGGTCACTTCGCTGACGTTCTCCACTTCGTTGACGTTGGAGAAGATGTCGCCAAAGTTCCATTTCAGATGGTATTCGGCGGGAGAGAGGTCGGTGCAGGTGACCGTTCCGATGTTGTTCTCCACGTAGATTTCAGTTGGGTCGGCCATGAACGACGGTGTGGGCAGTGGCAGCACATGGACGGTGAAGGTGTCGATGACCGTACAGTTACCCTCCATTGTGGCGGAAACTGTGTAAAGGGTGGTGACCTGCGGGGTGACCGTGATGGTGGCGCCGTTCTGTCCGTTGCTCCAGTGGAAGGAGTTGGAGGTGGGGTGCGAGGCCGTCAGCGTGGCCGGATAGCCTTGGCATACGCTGTCGGTGCCAGAGATTTGCGGCAGTTCCAACTCCGTGATTTTCACTCGCACGGTGTCCTTGTTGTCGCAGCGGTTACTGAATGTCACCGTCAGTGTGTAGGTGGTGCTTTCCAGCGGGTTCACCGTGACGGTCGCTGTGGTATCGCCAGTGCTCCAGAGGTAGGATTCCGGAAGAATGTCGGAATAACCCGTGAAAGTGGCCGACAGGGTGGCCGGGTCGCCCGGACAGATGAAGTTGTTGCCGATGGAGGAGGCGAGGTGCACCTGGGGAACCTTCACGAGAATGGTGGTGGTGTCCATCAGGGTGAAGTGCTGCCCGGAGGCGTTGGTGAACTGATAGACGGAAATGTATTTGGTGACGGGCTCGTTGGGCTTACTGACCGTAATCATCTTTTCGGTACTGTAGGGCGTTCCCATGGTGTCGTTCACGAACCAGCGCAAGGTGCCCATTTCATCCAACGGTGTGACGGGGGTGAAACGCCAGGCTTCTTCGTCGGCAGTCCAGCTGGTCATGCCGCGTCCCGGTGCAAGCAGAATTTGCGAAGAGGTGTTGTTTTGCAATCCTACGATACCCTCATGATTGGAGTTGTTGGTGGAGGCACAGCAATCCCTGTGTTTGATATACACATCAATGATATTTGTGCCCTCATAAATCACCATTTGGTAGGTGTTATAGTTGCTCGGGCTACTATGATGTCCGAAAAGTCCGACATTCAGGTAGTTGAACACGAACGCGCGACAAGGAGGGCTGCCTAACACGCCGGTACGGACCGCACCCATCGTATTATAACAATACGTGTTGAAGTATCCGCAGTCGATATCCTCATAAACACCGTAAATACAGTTCTTGTACTTAAAGGGAATAGCGGAATACGGCGGGGAAGTAGGCGGTTGGGGATAAGCGTACTCGCAGAAGCCGGACTGCGGGTTCATGGAAATCAGTCCGTTGGTGCCAGGATAGACGGTGGTGTAAGGTTTCCCGAAGAAGGTGAAGGTAAAGGGTAGTTGCACGCCGCTCTGCCAGTGGTCGTCGGAGTTGGCACCGATATTCGTTCCTTCTGTGAACTCGAAGATATGCGATTCGAAGGGAATCTGTTTCACGGAGTAGTCGCTGGTGTATTGTCCGGTGGCGATAACGCCGGCCTTGAGCAGGATGATGGGAATGTCGCAGTCCCAAAGAATGGTCTTGTTTTCCGGGTCGAAGATGTCCGCGTAGAGGGAGTCCACATCGTTGGTCACCGAAGGGCAGGCACTGCCGTCGGGACTTTCGAAGAGTTCGGGCACGCAGGAGATCTCCGCCGCCCAGCCGGGCTTCTGCATATCGCCGTTCGCGCCCTTATAGACAAAAGAGAGCGCATTGCCGGTGGAGAAAAAGACGGGCGGCTTGTTGCCGGTCGTTGCGTCGAGTGTGGAGGTGCAGAACTGGCCGATGAGCCGTTTGTCGGGGTCATGGTATTGACCGTCCCAAATCTGCATCACGCCGTTCACGGAGAACTGGGAGAATTCGCATTTGACGTGGGTGCCCGCAGGGGAAATGAAATCGGCGAAGATGTCCGAGGCATAACCTTGCGTGGTGTAGTTGTTTGCATCGACGGAAGCGATGTTGCCGTTCGGGCCACCGGAGTCGTAAAAATAGCAGCTGCACGTCAAGGCACTGATGGTATTGTAATATTGCGGCCACTCATAGACCTCCGGGGTGGTGGAGTAGGCATAAACCTTGGCATGCCAGCCAGCCTGCAACCCCGGAATGTGCGAATTGTTGGAGTGGAACACGAAGGTCATCATGCGGTCGGAGGCGAACACCTCGCCCGGACTTTGCACTAGGTTGTAAACTCCGTAGAGCGGTGCGTTGACATTTGGACCGTCGAAGATCCAAAGCGTGTCACCGTCGTCCATGGCGAACTCCTCAAACAGAACGTAGAGGATGGTGCCCGTCATGTTGGTACGCAGAGTCATCGTGTCGCGAAGGTTTTCGGCGAAAAAACCGTTCGGGTCCTGGTTGGCTCCCGGCTGTTCGGGAGAGCCGCCCGGATCATAGAAGTCGCGCACTTGGTCGTCGATATCGGACACTAATGGGGTGGAACCCATGATAATATTCTGACCTATAGCGTTTTGTGAGATACAAAACAATACTGTCAACAGTAAGGCTGCAAATAGTTTTTTCCTCATTGGCGTAGATTTTAACACGATAACGAAATGGGTGCGAATTTGTTGCAAAAAAAATGCGGGCTTGGTCACTTTCGGACAACTTTTGTAGTGGCGTTGCCGGATTTCAGAAGATAAGTGCCTGCGGGCAGTCGGGGCCGCCGGAGTCGTAGAACAGGGCGTTGCAGGTTTCGACGGAGATCAATGTGTCGCCTGATGGCCAGCAAACTGTCTGTGCAATAGTGGATTGGGTAGAGACCAAGGTGGCCATAAACAGGAAAAAGAGGATGTGATGGATTCGCATAATCGATATTTTTTAGACTGCAAAAATAAAAAAAATCAAGATGTCTTTTTATTTCAAAAAAAGTGTATTTTTGCACCCGCAAAACGGAACGGGGTGTGGCGCAGTTGGTAGCGCGCTACGTTCGGGACGTAGAGGCCGGAAGTTCGAGTCTTCTCACCCCGACACCAACAAGGTAGAGACGCAAATTTATGCGTCTCTATTTTATTTTGCTTCTCCACTTTCGCTTTAAGTATTATAGTACATATAATAAAACCACGGGGATTGTCAAAGACAGTCCCCGTGGCTTAACTACTAACTGATAACTAATACAGGAAGCTCAGCAAGATACCTGCTGCAACTGCGCTGCCGATGACGCCGGCCACGTTCGGACCCATGGCGTGCATGAGCAGGAAGTTGGTGCGGTCGTACTTCTGACCCTCCACCAGGGAGACGCGCGCCGCATCGGGCACGGCGGAGACGCCGGCGTTGCCGATGAGCGGGTTGATTTTGTTGTCGCCCTTGAGGAAGAGGTTGAAGAACTTCACGAACAGCACGCCGGAAGCGGTGGCGATCACGAAGGAGAAGGCACCCAGCACGAAGATGAGCACGGAAGCCGGACGCAGGAAGTTGGTGGCCTGCGTGGAGGCACCGACGGTGAGACCGATGAGGATGGTCACGATGTCGACCAACGGACCGGAGGCGGTGTTAGCCAAACGTTTGGTCACGCCGCTCTCTTTCAGCAGGTTGCCGAAGAAGAGCATACCCAACAATGGCAGACCCGTGGGCACGAGGAAGGCGGTGAGCAGGATACACATCATCGGGAAGAGCACTTTCTCGCGATGGCTGACGGCGCGGGGCGGTCTCATGCGGATGAGACGCTCCTGCGGGGTGGTCAGCGCGCGCATGATCGGGGGTTGGATCACCGGGACCAAAGCCATATAAGAGTAGGCCGACACGGCGATGGCACCCATCATGCTCGGGGCCAACTTCGAGGAGATGAAGATGGCGGTAGGACCGTCAGCACCGCCGATGATACCGATAGCACCGGCCTCCATCGGGGAGAAACCGAGCAGCAAGGCGGTGATGTAGGCGGCGAAGATACCGAACTGGGCGGCCGCGCCGATCAGAATCAGCTTCGGGTTGGAAATCAGGGCCGAGAAGTCCGTCATCGCCCCGATGCCGAGGAAGATCAACGGCGGATAGAAGCCTTTGACCACACCGAAATAGAGGTAGTTGAGCACGGCGCCGTTCTCATAGACACCCACTTGAAGGCCGTCGGTGAACGGGATGTTGCCGATGATGATGCCGAACCCGATGGGCACGAGCAGCAGCGGCTCATATTCCTTGATAATTCCCAAAGCTATGAACACCAGGCCGATGCATATCATGATGATATGCCCCCAGGTGCAGTTTCCGAAGCCGGAATAGCTCAGGAATTGCAATAATCCTTCTTTGAAAAATTCTAACATAATCTCAATCTTTTATGATGATGAAATTCCTTATTCGAAAACCACGAGCACCTGGCCTTCCATGACAGCGTCGCTCTTGCCGACCTTCACCTCTTTGATGACACCGTCGCGGTCCGCGTCGATGTTGTTCTCCATCTTCATGGCTTCGAGGAGGAGGAGGCGTTGGCCGACCTTCACGGCGTCGCCGGGGCGCACGAACACGTCGAGCACGGTGCCGGGCAGCGGGGATGTGAGGGTGCCGCCACCACCGGCGGGAGCGGCGGGAGCCACCTTCTGTGCCGGTGCTGCACCTTCAGCCTTGGGCGCGGGAGCCACTTTCACGACGGATTTCACCGTCTTGGGCTTCAGCTCCATGTCTAATTCCACTTTATAAGGCGTGCCGTTCACGGTCACGTCAATCATGTTGTCGTCTAATTCACCGACTTCAACGGCGTATTTATTTCCGTAAATCTTAAAATTATAGGTTTTCATATTCTTTATTTCTGATTTTGGTGATTATCTTCTGGGATTTCTCTTCATAGTGAGTTCTTTTTGAGCCCATGGCGAATAGTGCTTGGAAGGCATGTTGATGGTGATGATTTCGCTCTCCTCGTCATGCATGCTGCCGAAATGGAGGTGCAGGGCCGTACCGATGGCGGCACAAGTCGGACCGTCAACGATGTCGTCCTTCTCATCGCCAGCCTTTGCGGGCATCGCAGCGGCGGGCGTTGCAGCGGTCTTCGCTTTGGACTTTTGGGTGCTGCGGCGACTCACATAGTTGAAAATCTTCAACATGATGTAGATCATGATGAGTGCCGTGAACACCACCGCCATGGAGATGATGGCCATGCCGATGCCGTAGGGGTCGTCGCGTTTGAGCTTGTCCTGTTTGGAGATTTTCGCGCCCGTCTCGTTGGAGGATGCCGGCGTGAACTCACCTAAATAGTCGAGTTCGCCTTCTTGACGTTTGCCCTGCTTGAAGGCTTTCGGGTCGCGCACACCGTCCAGCAGGTAGCCGTAGGTGCGGGAGGTGTCACGCAGCTCCACGGGGTATTCCACCAAGTCGAGCAGCTCTTTGCCGTTGGAGCTGATGAGGGCGATGTAGTGGGTCTTCGACTTCTCGGGTGAGAAACTGGCGTGGTAGGGACCGTACAGCGGGGAGTCGTCCAGATAGAAAATCAGGAAGCTGCGCTGGGGCATGTACATTTTCTGGTCCGTGGGGATGCGGTACCAGCGGGCCGGGACTTCGCCGCCCTTCTTGCCGGCGGCGGCCAGACCCGTCGTGTCATCGGTGAGATAACAGCCGGTGATGTTGACCGTGTTGTAGGCGGTGTTGAAGATCTCCACCCACGGCACGTGACGGCCATACTCGTCGGCATAGTTATCCACGTTCTTGATCATCATCTCGTTGAGGCGAAGGTCGTGCACCGACTGCCCGAAGGTGGCGGTGACGGCGAACAGCGCGACAACGGTGAAGATATATTTGTAAATCGATTTCATAAATCTCTGAATTTTAGTTTTTATATTGTAGAGACGCGCCAGGGCACGACTCTACGGTTCGTTGCGACGCTTGGAAGCGTCGGCTCCTTTTACAACGGCAGGTTGTCGTGCTTCTTGGCCGGGTTCTCCAGACGTTTGTTACGCAGTGACTCGAGGGCGCGGATCACGCGGAAGCGAGTGTTACGCGGCTCGATGACGTCGTCGATGTAGCCGTATTGGGCAGCCACATACGGGTTGGAGAATTTCTGGCGGTATTCTTCGACCTTCTCGTCGAGGAATTTCTGACGCTCGCCGGCATCCTCGATTTTCTTCATCTGGGAGCCGTAGAGGATCTCCGCTGCGCCGCTGCCGCCCATGACGGCGATCTCGGCGGTCGGCCATGCGTAGTTCACATCGCCGCGCAGATGCTTGGAGCTCATCACGCAGTAGGCGCCGCCGTAGTCCTTGCGCAGGATGACGGTGACCTTCGGCACGGTGCACTCGCCGTAAGCGTAGAGCAGCTTCGCGCCGTGCAGGATGATGCCGCCGTACTCTTGGCCGGTGCCGGGCAGGAAGCCGGGAACATCGACCAACGTCACGATCGGGATGTTGAAGGCGTCGCAGAAACGGACGAAGCGGGCGCCCTTGCGGGAGGCGTTGATGTCGAGCACGCCGGCCATGCACTTGGGCTGGTTGGCCACGATACCCACACTCATGCCGTTGAAGCGGGCGAAACCGACGACGATGTTCTGGGCGTAGGTGGCGTGCACCTCCAAGAACTTGCCGTCATCGACGATGCCGCCGATCACGTCCTTCACATCGTAAGGATGGTTCGGGTTGTCGGGGATGATGGAGTTGAGGCTGTCCTCCAGACGGTTGATGGGATCCTCCGTGGGCTCGTACGGGGGCTCCTCCATATTGTTGGAGGGCAGGTAGCCGATGAGGTCGCGCAGCAGGGCGATACCGGTCTCCTCGTCCGAGACGGAGAACTGGGCCACGCCGGACTTGGTGGAGTGCACCGTCGCACCGCCGAGGGTCTCGGTGGTCACGTCCTCGCCGGTGACAGTCTTCACGACCTTCGGGCCGGTGACGAACATATAGCTAGAGTTTTGGGCCATCATGATGAAGTCGGTGAGGGCCGGGGAATAGACCGCGCCGCCGGCACAGGGACCGAAGATGGCGGAGATTTGCGGCACCACGCCGGAAGCGAGGATGTTGCGTTGGAAAATCTCGGCATAGCCGGCCAAGCTGTTGACGCCTTCCTGGATACGGGCTCCGCCGGAGTCATTGAAGCCGATGACGGGCGCGCCGACCTTCATGGCCTGGTCCATCACCTTGCAGATCTTCGCGGCGAAGGTTTCGGAAAGGGAACCGCCGAACACGGTGAAATCCTGGGAGAAAACATAGACCAGACGGCCGTTCACTGTGCCGTAGCCGGTCACCACACCGTCGGAGAGGAACTTGTCCTTCTCGATGCCGAAGTTCACGCAGCGGTGGGTTACGAACATGTCGAACTCCTCAAAGCTGCCCTCGTCGAGGAACATCAGGATGCGCTCGCGCGCGGAATATTTACCCTTGGCGTGCTGTTTGTCAATCTTGTCTTGACCGCCGCCTAAACGAGCCTTCTCTCTTAAGGACAAAAGCTCGTTGATCTTGTCTTGCATTGCCATATTTGACTGATATTTAATTTGTTATAAATTTATAATTACCCAAATTTCACACTATAATGAATTTGCGAAAGTACAATTTTTTTCAATGCAAAAATTGTGTACTTTTGCGCCCTTTTAAGAAAAAAACGTTTTATGGAAAATAGGAAACCCAGAGTCAGATTCGCGCCGAGTCCCACGGGACCGCTGCACATCGGCGGCGTGCGCACCGCATTGTATAACTACCTTTTCGCCAAGAAGCACGGCGGCACCTTCATGCTACGCATCGAGGACACCGACCAGACCCGCTTTGTGCCAGGTGCGGAGGAATACATCATCGAGGCGTTCCAGTGGTTGGGGCTGAAGTTCGACGAGGGCGTCGGCATCGGCGGAGAGTTCGGACCCTACAAACAGTCGGAGCGCAAGCCGATGTACAAACCCTACGCCGAGCAACTGGTGCGCGACGGTTGGGCTTACTATGCTTTCGATACGCCCGAGGCTTTGGATGCCAAACGCAAGGAGGCCGAGAGCCAGAAGAAGACGTTCCAGTACGATGCTTCCACCCGTATGTCGATGGTCAACTCATTGACCCTGAGTGCGGAGGAGACGAAAGCACGCTTGGAATCCGGCGAGCCTTTTGTGGTTCGCTTCAAATACCCCGAAAATACCGATATCCATGTCCACGACCTGATTCGCGGCGAGGTGGTGATCAATTCCAACCTCTTGGATGACAAGGTCCTGTACAAATCAGACGGAATGCCGACCTACCACTTGGCCAACATCGTGGATGACCACACCATGCAAATCACGCACGTGATCCGTGGTGAGGAGTGGCTGCCGTCGGCCCCGCTGCACGTGATGCTTTATAAGGCGTTCGGTTGGGAGGCCCCGCAGTTCGCCCACCTGCCGTTGCTGCTCAAACCCGACGGCAACGGCAAACTCAGCAAGCGCGATGGCGACCGTCTCGGATTCCCCGTTTTCCCGTTGGAGTGGCATGACCCCAAGAGCGGTGATGTCTCCTCGGGCTATCGCGAGAGCGGTTATCTGCCTGACGCGGTGGTGAATATGCTTGCACTTCTCGGGTGGAACCCCGGCACCGAGCAGGAAATCTTCACCCTCGACGAGATGGTGGATCTCTTCTCGTTGGAGAAAATCAGCAAGTCCGGCGCGAAGTTCTCCCTCGACAAAGCCAAGTGGTTCAACCACGAGTATATCCAGATGAAATCCGCGCAGGAGTTGCTGCCGTACTTTTCCAAAATCCTGAATGAGAAGGGTATTACATATACCGAGGATTATCTCCTGAAGGTCATTGACCTAATCAAGGATCGCCTCAACTTCATCCCTGATTTTTGGGAGCAGGCTTGTTACTTCTTCGTGGCCCCCACGGAATACAGTGCCCAGGATCTGAAGAAGCGTTGGAAAGAGGGCACGGGCGAGAAGTTGCGTGTCATCCTCCAGATGCTGCAGCAGGATGAGGTTTTCGACCCGCAGACGGCGCAAGAGCGTGTGATTGACCACATCAAGGTCAACGAGTGGAACATGGGTGCGGTGCTCAACAGCTTGAGAATCGGACTTGTGGGTGCCGCCCGTGGCCCCGAGCTCTTCACCATGATCGGCCTTCTCGGCGTGGAGGAAACCCTCAAGCGCACCGAGGCGGTGATTGCCGCGGTGGAAAGCTGATAAGGATTATTGTCATTTTACCATCCCCAGGACTTTCTCCTTGGGGAGAATGGGATTCCAATCTTACTAAGACAGGTCTCGGACGCGATGAATCGCGCCTACCATGATTTGTGGGCTCATTGCCCCTGTGCTCCACAAGAACGTCCCCTCATGAAATGCTTTTTTGTTTGATGTTTGACATCACCATTCCACCATCAGCTTCACATTGATTAGCCGGCCTGTGAGATAGGTCGGGATCGGGCGCTGGTAGTTATAGATGTCCGTCACCCACATATAGGAAGAGACGTTATAGGTGCCTAACAGATTGAAGACTTCAACATAGATGCCTGCGTTTTTGATGCTCCGCAGGAAGGCCGATTTGTGCTTCATGCGGTCGCGGCTCTGTTCGAGGAGCATGAACGAGAGTCCCAAATCGACGCGGCGGTACCAGGGGGTGCGGAACTTTCGCATTGCGGGTTCGGCTTTCGGAGGTCCGTAGGGCAGTCCGCTGGCAAAGACGAAGTTTAAGTGCACGCGGAATTGCGGGAAACTCGGGATATGGTCTTGGAAGAAGAGGTTGAAGGCCACCCGCTGGTCGGTGGGGCGCGGAATGTAACCCACCTCCACTTGGCTGCCGTCGGCGTCTGTCGTGTAGTCGCCGATCACATCCTCCATGGTGCTCATCAGTGAGACCGAGAACCACGATTCGAGGCCGCGCACGAACTCGCCGCTCAGGCGCAGATCCAATCCTGCGGCATAGCCCTTGGCGTTGTTCTCACCGTTGTATATAATCTGCACATTGTCAACATTATAGGTGATTAGCCGGTCAAGGTATTTGTAATAGGCCTCAGCGGTGAACTTGAAGGGACGTCGCCACATCATGAAGCGGTATTCGCCGCCGGCAACCACCTGTGCCGACCGTTGCGAGCGGATGTCGGGGTTGAGTGTGCCGTCGGGGTAGCGCATCTCGCGGTAGAATGCGGGCTGGTAGTAAAGTCCTGTGCGAAGACTGAACCGCCAGTCCTGCCGCCAGCGAGGCTTGTAGAGGAAGGCCAACCTTGGCGACACGGTGAATTCTCTCTTGCTGTAAGTCCAATAGTGCATACGGAGACCGCCGGTCAGTGTGAAACGGTTCGCACTGTCGCTGTCGATCTTCCACGTGTCCTGCACGAAACCGGTGATTCGCCAGGTGTTCAGGGTGTTGTTGCTCACCAAGTAGTTGTTCTCTCCGAAATCGAGCAGGCGGGCGGGATCCCCCTGCACGACAATCTCGCCAGGCGTGGTTGGGATGTAAGGCAGCGTGTAGCCGGAGGAGTCAAGCATCGTCCACTCCTTGATATGGTCGCGGATGTATTCGTTCTGTGTCTTCACACCCCATTCGAGTTTGTTGCGGAACGGCAGGTTATGGGTGCCTTGGAGATCGGCTGCGCTCACCACGGAAGAGAGGTTGTTGCGGGCGTGTTCCAAGTAACTTCCGTATCCCATCAAGTCCCCGATTTCCACCTCGCCGTCGCCGCCAAATCGGATGTCATTGAGCCAATACTGCGCCAGAATGTCGTAGGTCTCGCTCTCTTTGGAGTAGTAGGACGACAGAATCAATCGCAACTGGTTGTTATCATTGTGCTTGTAGAGGAATGTCAGACCACCGAGATAGTTCTGGTAGCGATCCACCTCCTGCCCTTCGTAGAAGGCGCGCAGTTTCATTGCCTGGTCAACGGAACCGAAGTTCTTGTTCACACTGTCGGGCTGGAAGAGGTAGTAGTTGCGCGACAGGTTCCCCAAGAGGCTGATGGAGAGCTTGGGGTGGACATCCCATTTGAGCAGAAACTGCGTGTCGAAGAAACGGGGTTTGTAATTGCCGGACGTTTCCAACGATTTGAGCAGGTAGGCGTTGGATTTGAAGCGCAATCCGACGAGGAAGGAGAAGTTGCCGACCTTGCCCTCGGCATGAGCGGTGGCGCCGAGCAGGCTGGCGGAGACGGAACCGCCGAATTGAGTGGGCTCCTTGTAAACGACGTCGAGCACGGATGACATCTTGTCGCCGTATTTCGCATCGAAGCCACCGGCCGAGAAGGTGACATTGCCGGTGAGGTCGCTGTTAATGAAGCTCATGCCTTCCTGTTGTGCATTGCGCACGAGGAATGGGCGGTAGATTTGGATGCCATTCACGAAGACCAGGTTCTCGTCGAAATTGCCCCCGCGCACGTTGTATTGGGAACTGAGTTCGTTGTTTGAGGCGGTGCCGGGCAGCATCTTGATGAGCGATTCCATTCCGCCGGTGGGGGAGGGGAGTTGGAAGGAGAGCTTGGGGTTCACCTGCACGTAGCCCGACGTGGTGGCTCCCACGATTTGCACGGCCTCCAGCCGCTCGCCGTTGGTGTGCAGTACGATGTTCAGGGTGCGCGTCTCCTTTGAGTTGAGGCGGAGGTCGATGAGGGTGTCGTGATGGCTCAGGTGTTGGACGAAGAGACGGATGTCGCGGCCGGAGGGAACGGCGATGTTGTACTGTCCATGCTCGTTGGTGATGGTTTGCCGGTCGAAGTCTATGCCTCGGATAACCGCATTCTCAATGGGGTCGCCGAACTCGTCGGTGACCACACCTTTCACTGTCGCGTTCTGTGCAAAGCCTGCCAACGCGGTCACGATGAAGGCGAGGATGATCAGTATCCTGTGTTTCAAAATTTCGAACATGGAACAAACACTACGAACAGACGTCCGTTTTATTGTACCTTAACAAAAAAAAACTGCTGTGTGGAAACAGCAGTCCTTTTTTTCACAATCTTATATATATACAACATTATTATAAGATGCCTTTTTCGCTGGCCTCAATCAGGCATTGGTAGATGCCTTTTTTGTTGATGTTGCGCATACCGTGTGCGGAGACCTTGAGGTAAATCCACTCGTCCAGTTCGGGAACATAGAACTTTTTGGTATGCAGATTGGGGTTGAATTTCCTTTTCGTGCGGATATTAGAGTGGGAGACATTGTTGCCCACAATCGCTTTTTTCCCTGTGATTTCGCAAACTCTTGACATTGTTATCTTCTTTTAATTGTTATACTTGCACTTGATTTTTTCGAGCGGCAAAAATACACTTTTTTTTGATATAACCGACTGCGTTTTCTGAAAATATTTTTAACCGATTGTGTTAACAGAACAAGGCGTCGATTAGTACGTCGAATACGAGATTTCCAGTCTCAGTCTCGTCGGGGAGGCAGGGTCGGTGCCGTCGAAAATCAGGCGTTGCGGACGCACGGCCGAGCCACGCACGATGAGGTTGATGCTGTTTTCCCAATCGCCCTGACCGAGTATCAGCTGCTGCACATACTTGGTGATGCGGAAGCGATACTCTCGTGTTTTTTCGTTGTAAATGCCACCGTAATAGTTCGAGCTGGTGTAGTAGTCGTCGTCGGGAAGGAACCGGATGGCACCATTGGATTTGCCGATGCCCTGTATGGTGAGATTTGTGGGTGGGGTCAGGTAAACCTCGTGGGGGTCAACATTGGTGATGACCAACTCGGCGCGATGGATGGCCACACGTTGATTGTACTGGTCGAAAGCGTGCTCCAAGTAGGGGAATGTGATGCGGGTCTTGACGCCGCCGCCTCCCTGCACAAAGAGTTTGTCGGTTCCGACGGAAGTCTGATGCTGCAACACTTCGCTCACGAAATCGTTGTCTTGCGAGGCATTGTAGTCGTGATTGAAATGGGAAAAACGCATGCAGCTTTCACTGCACACGAGTGTGTAGCGGAGGTTCTGTGTGCTGTCGTTGTGGTAGTAGATTGTCACGCCGGACAGGGCGCTGGTCATGTTGGTCGAAAGCATGTAGCCGCGGTTTCCGGTGTGTGAGATCGCCTCGACATAAAGACCTTTCAGGTAGTCGCGCAAGTTGCTGTTGATTTCGCTTTGGTGATTGAGCAACTCTTGTCCGAAAGCCTGGGAAAGACGTACGCGCAAGTGGGCGTTGTAAACGCCGGTGTCCACAACGACAGGTGTCTTGGGCTTCAAGGTGTAGCTTGTAAGCTGGTAGTTGATCGGTTGGGGGTCGTAACTGGCAGTACTGGTCTGGTAATAGTTGGCCTCGCGGTCCAGGTTCTCGGTGAGGCGATGCACGCGGATGCCCACTGCGGAGGTGGTGTCGCCGTAGTAACCGGAAATTTGCAAGGTGAGCACGGCGGAGTCGATGACGGGATTCCCGCCGAAGTTAACGGCACTGCCGCTGATGGCAAGCTCTGTGTAGATGCCCGCGTCGCTGTTGCCGAACACAGGGTCGGCAAGGTGTCCGAGGATCTGCGCCGACGATTTTGTGGTGTTGATAGTGTTCTCGAGAACCGACCACGCCTGCAGGGTTATGGTGTCGGTGAAATCGGTGCCCACCGTGTTGTCCAGCAGGTCGTAGCCAATGACGCTGTTCTCGTTTTTGCAGGAGGACAAAAAAATGCACGTTAGCAGGACTAATGTGCAATGAAGGATTCTTTTCATTCGGGATGACATTATAAGACGTTCGCTTTTTCGAGAAGTTCATCATAGAACTCATCGTACATATCCACGTAGTTGTCGTCGTCGGGATGTTGGAGAACCGGTTTCCCGGATTTCTCGACGTAGGTGAGAAGTCTCTTCTTGATGTCCTTGGTGAGGGCGATGCCGTCGGAGTAGTCGATAGCGGCTTGGACGATTTGGTCGTAGCCCGGCTTGCGGAAATGCTTGAGCCCGGAGGTGGGTATATTGGTCTGTTTCAGCTTCTTGGCGAAGTTGGGGGAGAACTTGTCAGGGAATTCGTCGGGCAGGATGGAATAGACCACTTGGGTGCCTTGGAGCAGCGGGTCGTCCTTATAAACAGTCTTGACGAACAGCGGCACGAGGGCGGAAATCCAGCCGTGACAGTGGATGACGTTCGGATCCCATCCCAACTTCCTGACGGTCTCGATGACCCCCTTCGCATAGAAGATCGCCCGCGAGTCGTTGTCTGGGTAGAAGTTGCCCTCTGCGTCATGGTACTGCGTCTTGCGTTTGAAAAAGTCCTCGCTGTCGATGAAGTAGATCTGCATGCGGACGTTCTGCAATGACGCCACCTTGATGATGAGCGGATGGTCAGTGTCCTCGATGATGATGTTCTGACCGGATAGCCGGATGACCTCGTGGAGCATGTGCTTGTGATCGTTCACGCAGCCGAATTTCGGCATGAAAGTGCGGATTTCGTTCTCTCGCTCCTGGATTCCTTGCGGCAGAAACCGACAGATATTGGCGATGTAACCCTCGGGAAAGTAGGGGTAAATCTCGGGTGTGATGAATAAAACCTTCTTCTGAGCCATTATAATATAATTAGTCGGCAAATATACGATTTTTTTGGATATAAAAATTTTTTTTTTGAAAGTGAGATACCATATCAAAAAAAGTGTATTTTTGCCGCGC
>ONQE01000193.1 GCA_900319925.1 uncultured Bacteroidales bacterium
GACTGTGGAGAACCTCGACGACAAGGAGGCCTACTTCCAGATCGGCGGCCACCCGGGATTCCTGCTGCCGGATTACGATCCCGACAGGATGGTGAACGGATATGTCCGTTTCTTCAACAAAGAAGGGGAACTTGTCGCTCCCACCCTCTTCTCGGACATTGATGACGGATGCCGCGTGCCGCGCAGTTCCAAATCGATGCTGCTCCGCGAGACGCCTCTCATGCCTAACACGTTCGTTCACGATGCCTTGGTGATCGAGCAGGGGCAGGTGACAAAAGTCGAGCTGTGGGACAGACATTGCAATCCCATCCTCAACGTCAACTGCCCGCAAGCAGAAGCCTACGGCGTTTGGGCGCCCCATAAGGAGGGTTGTCCGTTTGTCTGTCTTGAGCCCTGGTGCGGCATCTGCGACCCCAAAGGGTTCACCGGGGATGTCTCCGACCGCGAATACATCCACCACTTCGCCCCGCGCGAAACGTTCGACTTCGTCTATACCATCGAGATATATTAGTCACGTCCGATGACCGACACGATGACACCCCAGCAGCGGCACTATTGCATGTCGCGCATCCGCAGCAAGGACACCACGCCCGAGAAACGTGTGCGGCAGTGGCTATGGCAGCACGGCTACCGTTACCGCCTCAACGTGAAGGGCGTGCCGGGGAAACCCGACATCGTGATGCGCAAGTACCGGACGGCGATTTTCGTGAACGGGTGCTTTTGGCACGGACACGATGTGGAGTTGGTAGTTAGCAGTGAGCAGTTAGTAGTTAAGTCCTCGAACTGTTGTAAGATACCACAAACAAACAGGGATTTTTGGGTGGCGAAGATACAGCGGAATCAGGAGAGAGATCTGAAAAACTATGAGATTCTCTCCGAGAACGGGTGGCAGGTGATTGTGCTTTGGGAGTGTCAACTGAAACCCAAGAAATTGGAACAGACGATGTTGCAGGTGGAAATCCAGCTTCACAATTACTACCTCGCCACCTTTAACCATCGGTCGAAAACGTACATTCATATTGAAGAGGAAAGCTTGCCGATGGTGGCGGAGGAGCCGGAAGAGTATGGACAATAAACAGAAAGATACTTATCATGACGAATACCTATTACAATTTTGAGCATTCAACAAAAACAAAAGTGGTTGGAAGTGCCCCGGGGGGAAACGATGGAAATAAACTCCTATCTCTGTCGCAACGATGCGGAAGTACTGGGAAATATCTTTAAGGAGCTTGGCGTGCGGTAAAGACCATAAATTCAACAGTCTTGTTCTGTATAAGTTTTTTTTACAAAAATGTGGTTGAATCGAAAATAGTTGTATTTTTGCAGCGGAAAAGTTGTAAAGATATGCATTAAGTGATACGTTTGACAACAAAAAGGTAATATGACAGTTACGGAATACATACGCGAAAGGGAGATACGAGGACGTGTGACGTTCACGATTGATGATGTCCGTCAAGCTGTGAACTTGTCGGACAATTCGCTTGTCACAGAATTGCAAAGACAAGTGGCTCGCGGTAGAATATGCATTCCTTATCGCGGTTTCTATGTCATTATACCTCCCCAGTATGCTTTGAAGGGTGTTGTTCCTCCTACTTATTATGTTGATAATCTGATGAATGCTGTCGGAAAACCCTATTATATATGCTTGCTGTCGGCCGCAGAATTTTACGGTGCCAGCCACCAGCGAGCTATGCAAACCCAAGTGATGACAATAGCACCCCGATTAAAGCCCTCGAAGATGAATAATTTGTTGAACTGGAACTATCGTCAGCTAATTCCTTTTGAATTATTGATGAAGAAAAATGCTGAAATGGGGGTGATAGTCTATTCCTCTGCCGAGCTGACAGCCATTGACCTCGTCCAATTTGCAAGCCACGTAGGTGGTTACCAACGAGCAGCCACGGTTCTTGCGGAATTAATGGAAAGTATTGATGTAGAGCGAATTGAATCCGTTTTACCTTATACTACTACAGCAACCGTTCAACGCTTGGGTTATCTTTTAGAATTTGTTTTGGAGGAGCAGCATAAAGCCGACAAACTGTATAGGTTGTTGAAAGCATCAACTCCAAAATGGAAAAAGGTATTGATGAGCAATGCCAGCGAAGAAAAAAGCAGTAGTATGGGTAATCGATGGCACGTGAATATGAACATTGAAATTGAAATAGATGACCTATGATAGACAAATCGGCAATTATAGAATGGAATGAACAGGCACCATGGATATATGCTACCATGGTCGAACAAGACCTCATCATCTGCAAGGCCCTGGTCTGCATATTCAACGATGAATTTTTGGCTTCGCAACTGGCATTTCGCGGAGGTACGGCGTTGCATAAGCTGTACCTTACTCCGCAATCTCGTTACAGCGAAGATATTGACCTCGTGCAAATCCATCCCGGTCCCATCAAACCCATCTTGTTCCGTCTTGGGGAGGTGCTGTCGTGGCTCCCTGGCAAAGTGACGAAGCAGAAACGGTACAACAACACTATGTTCTTCCGTATGGAGTCAGAAGTTCCACCAGTACAACCTTTACGACTGAAGATTGAAATCAATTGCTACGAACACTTTAACGTCCTGGGGTTACAAAAAATGCCGTTTGAAGTTAATAACTCTTGGTTCAGCGGTAAATGCAAAATCACCACTTACACCCTTAACGAATTGATAGGAACCAAGTTGCGTGCATTATACCAAAGGAAGAAAGGTCGCGACTTGTTCGATCTGCAAGTGGCTTTGGAAAGCGGAAAGATAGACGTGGCGCGAGTGCTGGAATGCTATCAAAAGTATATGGAATTTGTGGTGGAGAAGGTTCCTACATACAAACAGTTTGTGCAAAATATGGAACTGAAGTTGCAGACACCGGAATTTTTAGGAGATATGGACATATTGCTTCGCGGTGGCGCAGAACGATTTAATCCGAACAGAGCTTACGAACTGGTCAAGAAAACCTTCATCGACTTAATGCCCGGAAGTAGAGATTAGATTTTTGCA
>ONQE01000095.1 GCA_900319925.1 uncultured Bacteroidales bacterium
TCGAACAATTCTCCTGAATGGGGACATCATTACTGATGGCTGGATCAACGTAATAGATGTAGTTCTCGAGACCCGTAGAGATTTGCGTGACTATGATTTGGTCGCAAACCCGCTGCATTTCATATTGAGGTGGGGAAGTAAAACCAATAGAATCCCAGTAATAACCAGACCATTCATAAGCGACTGTATCCACACCGCAGTCAGTAGAAACCTCAAATGTATAGCGGCCTGGGGGAAGACACACGGAATCGCGAATCGTGGCCCGCCACCCATCCTCGTATGAAAACTCCACGTATGTAGAATGATTGTCCGGGTCATCCGGGGTGACAGTCCACACACCGTCCTGGCGTACCGCTGTGAAATTGAACTGGTCGTACAGCGGGCTGTCCATCAATCGCAGCGTCATATTTCGTCGAAAAGTATCAGCCGCCACTCCATGCTCTTGAATCCAGAGATAACGGGCATTACAGCAGTGGTCTTTCCCATCATCATCTTTGTCGCAATGACATTCAAACCAATAAAACAAATCGCTTATTGGCTCAGGATGATAGACAAACACTGTGTCCACTGATGACAACTGGCAACCTTGGGCATCCGTCACCGATATATGCATGGAGACGGAGGTGTCGGCATTAAAAGTCACCCAAGAGCCCAACCCTGAAAACTCATCCGACTCGTTATGTCCCAACAGGGTGGAATCAAGAGAAGACCACACATCATACGAAAGGGGGCACCTGTAATAACGGAATGGAACCGTTCGGGGGTCATTTTCCCCCCAACAAGGCAATGTATAACCAGTCTGCCTCCAATTATATTCCCCAATCATAGTATACGATTGCGTGGAATCTCCTGACTGAAGGTGGACTGCGCAGGTGTCTGGAATCGCTGATTCATAGCATTGAACCACCTTTGATGAGTCAAAAAAATTGAAGGACGGAACGAAAAAATATGGAAACGTCATCACCGTGTCCCGGCACCCGTCGCGGATTTGTAACTTGACTGTATCATTGAAAATAGAACAGTAAGTAGGGAGCGTGTCATATATGCCGTTCCAAGATCCATAAAACGAAGAGACATTCAGTGTTCTCCATTCTGTAGTGTTACCTCCCGGATTCAGAAAACGATAATGAAGCATACTGTCAAAATACTCATGCGCGTAATTATACCATGTCAAAGAGTTATTTTGCGGCGGGAGCATAATCTCTAATTTGAAAGGAATCACAGTTTCATTCGGACAAGACGTGAACGCCACATCAACAAGAGATCCGTACCCGCCCGGTTCAGCATCGGGGATGGTGAACGATAGCGGCAACTGATATCCACACGAATCAGAAACCTTGATTGAATAATTTCCTATCGGCAAAGTGTCAAAGGTATAATAGTCTCGATAATCTGCATAACCATAGTAATCACCACTGTTGACACGGCTATAGAACAAAACATGTCTGACCGTATCTTGTTGTTCATTCAGGAAGGTCACCTCATACGGGAATGTGCCTTTGGTAATCTGCAACTGGATACGACCCATATCAGCACAATGAAAAGACGGACGGTAACCATACCGCTCGTGTCCTCCTTCATTGCCAAGTGCCATATTGGACAACACAGAGGCTTCCATGTGTTGGTAGGATGTCGTGAGCTGCACATTGCATATCGTGGTGTCCACCTGCGCATAACCATCCTGGGCGGGAACATTCGCGGTGACCCCCACGCAGTAGGTGCCCGCCATCAACATAATGTCGTTGTCGTAATCATATTGCACACCACCTGTGGAGACATTCTGGTAGTGATACTGGACATTATACAAGGGATATTGCGCAATGCTCACCGCATTGTGGGTCTGCGGGTCGATCTGCACCACGTTGCCGTTGTCGTCCGTCAAGGTGAAGATGAGACGGGCATCGTCGTAACATTGTCCAGGTATGCTCTCCACGGAGAGATGGTACGGGAAAGACTGCGCAGAAATCTCGCTGTGCCAGAACAATGCGAGGCACAGTGTCAGAAAAAACGCAGTGTAGAACTTCCTGCACATACCATTAAAATTACCACCTGCAAATATTATTTTCCGCCGCAAAAATAAACAAAATAAGTATACGCGGAACAGATTATACACAAAAAGGTGAAGAAAATGTAACCACAGGCTTCAACACCTCCTTTCCACGGCAGAAACGGTGCACAATCTGGCGGTCATCGCCGAGATAGACATACCGTTCCAGACGCTCTGGCAGGGAATAGTGGTCGTGGTTCAGGTCGCTGTCGTCGATGACGAGCGCGTCGAACTCATAGCCCGGCTCGAAGCTCCCTACCCTACCGAAGAAACTGCCCGCCGATTTCGTGGCCATCCAGAACGCCTCGGAGAGAGTGAGGAACGGTCGCGCATGATTCTTCTGGAAGTGCATCTTGCTCACCTGAATGGCATAGACCATCACCCGGAAGATGTTGAGGTCGTGACCGCCGCTGATGTCGCTGCCGAGTCCCACACGCAATCCCTCGTCCAGAAACTTCCGGATGGGTGCCATACCCGACGCCACGTTGAGATTCGAGGTGGGACAATGCGCCACCATCACGCCGTTGCGCTTGATCAGACGCATCTCTTTGCCCTCAGTATATACGCAATGGGCCATCACCGTGGGCGTCTGCCCGAAGAGTCCGTAACGGTTGTACGCCGCACCGTACCAGATGCTTTCGAGGGTCTGCACCAAGGCCAATTCGTCCTTGTTCTCGGAAAGGTGCGACTGCACGGGCAGCTGGTGTTTGGCAGCCAGCTCACCACAGGCGCGGAGCATTTCCGGTGTACACGACGGCACAAAGCGGGGGGTCACGATCGGGCGGACCAACGCTTCCGGCTGGTTGAATTCCGCAATCAGCTCTTCATAACCTCGCACCATCTCCTCCACCGACTCCGAAAGACCTTCGGGGCAGTTACGGTTCATCGCCACCTTGCCCACCAGCGCCCCCAAGCCAGCCTCTTGGAAAAGATGCATCAGCAGACGGGTGCTCGCGGTATGCGTTGTGGCGAAGACGCAAGCACGCATGGTGCCGAAGCGCCACAGGTCGCGCACAAAGCGACGGTACATCCGCTCGGCGTATCCGGTGTCGGCGTATCTCATCTCCTCGGGGAAGGTGTATTTCTGGAGCCACGGCAGCAGCTCCAAGTCCATGGCGATTCCCTGATTCCGATACTGCGGAGCATGCACGTGCAGGTCGTTCGTGGCGGGAATCAGGAGACGGTCGCCGAAGTCAACGAGCTCCGTGTCGGATTCAGCGTTGCGATGCGCGGAAGCGTCGGCTCCGAGTGTGGACAAATCCGTTGACACGCCAATCACGCGCCCGTCGGCATCCACGGCGACATAGCCGTTCTCCAACACCTCAAAACAGTTTTTCTCCTTCGTATAGAGGATATTCGCCTTGTAAATTTTCTTCTTCATTGTTTGTGATTCTACTCTTTTGGATAAGATCGCTAATCCTACTAATGCTGTCTAACGACTGAAGCGCCGGAAGCGAACCCCGTAGGTGAGCGTACTGGCACCGCTGGCGGAAAAATTATTCCTTGATTCGGTAGAACTCCCACGTGTCGCGGTGGCCGTCGCGGTAAGTGAAGCTCCACTGCAGTTTCTTCTCCGTCAGCGTGTCGAGATGGAATTTGTACTCATAATCGATGCTGCCGTTGACAACCTTGATGATTTCCTGCGTCAGTTCATCCTCTTTCTCTTTGTCGGCCTCTACTAACTCCATTC
Organism: uncultured Bacteroidales bacterium; assembly: GCA_900319925.1. Lineage (GTDB taxonomy): Bacteria > Bacteroidota > Bacteroidia > Bacteroidales > WCHB1-69 > F23-D06. The sequence goes on from ONQE01000095.1 coordinate 3,738, forward strand.
GGAAGCTCTCCTTGATGCCGGCGAAGTAGAAATCCTCTCCGTCCAGACGCCACTTGCTGGGGCTGACATAGTTGAACACATACGTCACTTTCTTGCCATTCTGCAGGGTGGCGATATAGACTTGCCGGGCGGAGTCGAGGGCGGTGCCGTCGGGGTGGAAGTCCATCGTGCCGGTCTCGTACACGTCGAGGTGCACGCCGTTGAGGTCATAGTTGAAGGCGTGTGCATAAGTGTAGTGCCCTTCAGCCTTCGGCGTTTTGCCATTGGGTTCCGCTTCATACTTCCACCAATCCTCATCAATGGAGTACACGAAGTCGTAATACTTACACAGCGGATCTCCCACATAAGCATGATTATCCCAATCAAGGTAGGGTTTCCAGCCGAGATCATAATATTCCTCGCCCGGGATAAACAACCCGCACCCGCCATCCAGCCTTTTGGATTCGGGAATCCGAAAGTCGCCCCAGTTGCAGGTGAGCGTGTCGTTTGTGACAAGATCGACCCATTTGCCGGCATATTGGTTGTTGCTATATCCGTCTGCAACAATCATCATAGCATCGTAATAGACACTGTCATTATGCACCAAATAGCCATAACTTGAGCGACCGAAAAGCCGCGCAACAGGTATTGATCCTACGGAGGCCTCCATCTCATAATGGGCATAGACCGTTCCGCATTCCGTCAGGTTTTTGATAAAATCATCCCCGACATCACATTCGTCAAAAGTCACCACAGAATCAATGACGATGCGGCCGTGGATATGGCAGATTTCATCCTTGCAGCGAGAGCGCGCTTCCACCTGATAGACCGTTGGCGAGACTTTATACACCGTGTCGAAGTGGATATAGAAACGCTGGAAGTTGTCGCCCCTGAAGCCTAACGGCTCCGGACGATGCAACCAACGGTCATTCTTAGGTTCATTGTCGTAATTGATCCATTCCTTTTTCGCAGTTTCAGTCCACCAGGAATAGATTTCATCGGTAGGCGCCGTGTCGGGGTTGATGACCGTGGTGGAGAGATCATAACGTTTCAGGAATGCTTTCTCGTGGCTTTGTGCATAGCCGGTCATCCGTCCCAAAAGCAGTATTGTAATGGCCACCGTCATTATCCGTAACCCTCTGAGAAATATTGTTTTCATACTGACAATTCGCGTTAAAACCACAAACTACAGCTTCGCCATAAACTTTGCGCTCTCCACCACAAACCGCTCGTGGATGCCTTCGCCGACGAGCGTTTCGCCTTCGAAGCATTTCACAGAGAAGACCAGACGGCGGCGGTCCACCTCGGTGAGTTCGGCCTCGCAGCGGATGGTCGCGCCCACAGGACTGGCTTTCAAGTGCTTGATGTTGACGGCGATGCCGACGGTGGTGTTGCCTTCGCCGATTTTGTCGCACACGGCCATCAGGCAGGTTTTCTCCATCAGGGCAATCATCGCGGGGGTGGCGAACACCTCCAACGCGCCGGAGCCATAGACCGCGGCGGTGTCTTTGTGCTCCACCATGAGCTGTTCGCTGTGGCGGAGGCCAGTAAGGTTGTTATAATCTGTCATAATAAGGTGTTTTGGGGTGCAAAAATAATACAAATTTCTACACCTCTGACGAAAAACTTTCAAAGCCTCAACTCCGGTCTAACTCCGGTCTAACTCCGATGTAACTCCGATACAACTCCGATCAAACTCCGATCAACTCCGATACAACTCCGATACAACTCCGATACAACTCCGATACAACTCATAATGTTCCGATGGTTTTCTGCAGTGCCTCGAGGAACCGTGCCGCGTCGCCGCCGTCCATCTGCACGTGGTGGAACTGGAACGAAACCGGCAGCTTGGTCTTGAACCATTCTTTGCGGTATTTGCCCCACATCACCAGCGGGTTAAGGAACTTTTCGGTGTATTGGTTGACGAAACAGTCGAGCTCCGTTTGTATCATCGCCGATGTCCCGACAATGATGTAATCATCAAGGAAACTGCTCCTGCATTCCGACGCCGCTTTGGAGGTCAACTCCAAGTAGTCGCGGTTGAACTGCTGCAGGTCGTCGGAGAAGGGGATGTCGCACGAGTTGATGCCGCCGTCTTTGTTGTCCACAATGACGTTAAGAGCCAGACGGTCGTAGCGATACAGCTTACCCTGTTCGGGCAACAGGTAGAATTCTTCCATCCCGCAGGCCGCTTTGCCGATGCACCAGCAAAGCAACATATTGAATTTCAGTTTTTTTCTCTTTGAAATCTTATAGATACGGCTCACGTCAAAGGTTTTGGTGAGCGTCACCATAGGCATTGGCGACTTCATCCACATCTCGAAGGCGAAGGCGCGCGGGGTTTCTTTGGGGTCGGTTTCTTGTTTCATATTAGGGGTTGGATTGAGGGCGCAAAAGTACGAAAAATGCGGGAAAGGAGTTGCGTTAACAACGCAACATACTGAACTGAGTTGCGTTGGCAACGCAACATACGGGACAAAATTGCGTTAGCAACGCAATATACGGAACTTGCGTTAGCAACGCAACATACGGGACAAAATTGCGTTAGCAACGCAACATACGGGACGTGAAAAGCAGCAGTTCGGGATTTGTGCCGCCTTTGCCGTACGTGCTTACGAGGATGTGCTGCTCGTCGCAAGCGATGCCGAAGCAGCGGCCGTTGCCGATTTCCACTTGCGTGCCCCAATAGGTGGCGTTGTCGTCGAGGAGTTTCACTTTGTTACCGTTGATGGTGTACTCCAAGTTGATGAACGAACCCTGCAGCACGAAAAGGTTGTCGATTTTTGGCAAACCATTGATGCCGAACGTGTTGACTTCCTCAAGGAGTTGTTGCTTGATGGGCGAGGTGGCGGGCGGAAGCTGGTCGGTGGGGAGTTGCCAGCGTTTGAGGGTGGGATAAAATTGGCGAAGCATAGACTTCAGTTCCTCCTGGGTGAGATTTTGGCCGGTGTTTTTGTTGTAGTCATCCACATACTGGGCGCAAGACTCCACCATTTCCTCCATCGTCAGGTTGTCGGTGAAGGCGCCATCTTTGTAGCAGTAGATGCAGTATTCTTCGTTTTTGGTGCCGTCGGCGTTGGTGCCTAGGATTTCATTGGTGAGCGGCATTCCGCAGCTCTGGCAAAATTTCTGTTCCATATTCAGTCTTATTGTAATCGAGTTTTATTATTTGAGGGTGCAAAAATACATCAAATATTGAATTGTTGTCAGTGATTTCAGGGAAAAGTTGTATTTTTGCGGCGGGGATTTATGTTGCGTTGGCAACGCAACATACGGAACGAAGTTGCGTTGGCAACGCAACATACGGGACGAAGTTGCGTTGGCAACGCAACATACTGAACGACCGACAAACAAAAAAAATGAACCAAACTATGAAAAAGGAAACATTTGAAAAGCAGAAAGCCTTTGCTGGAAAGAAGAAACCTTCGATGCTCCGGCGCTGTGTGGGGCACGACTACACAGAGCGCCAAATCTATATGATCACCATGGTGACGGAGGGGCGCCGTCCGCTTTTCGGGCAGGTGGTAGGCAGAAGTGATGCTCCTACGGGTAGCGAGGAAGAACCACGGATGGTTTTATCGGAATTGGGGCAGCGCGTGGCAAAGGAATGGTGGGCGGCGGAGCAGCACCATCCCGAGATAAAAGTTGTTGCCCTACAGATGATGCCAGATCATTTGCATGGCATCCTCTTTGTCAAGGAGAAGATGGAGAAACCGCTTGGAATGGCGCTGCGGGGGTTCAAGCAGAGCTGCAACAAGCACTTTAGGGAGATGGGGGGATGGAGTTGCGTTAACAACGCAACATACGGAACGGCGTTGGCGGCGCAACAAACAGGACGAGTTGCGTTGGCAACGCAACATACGGGACAAGTTGCGTTGGCAACGCAACATACGGAACTTGCGTTGGCAACGCAACATACGGAACAGGGACAGGTAAAACGAGACCGGCGGGGGGAGGATCGCACTCATGGGCTTCTTTTTGCCCGTGGTTACAATGATAAGCTGCTGCTGCGAAAGGGCCAGCTTAGGGCGTGGATTCGCTACCTTGAGGACAACCCGCGCCGCTTGCTGATGAAACGAGAACACCCCGACTTATTCCGCGTTCAGCGCAATGTGGAGGCGGCGGGAATCACTTTTTCGGCTATCGGGAACCGCTTCTTGCTTAGCAAACCCGAAAGGATACAGGTGCAATGCTCCCGAAGTCTTACGGAAACAGAGATTCAAGCTAAGGTGACGAAGTATTTGGCGGCTGCCCGGCAGGGGGCGGTGCTGGTTTCGCCTGCCATATCACCTGGCGAGAAAGCAGTTATGAGGGCTGCCTTTGACGAGGGGCACCCGTTGATTTTCTTGCAGGAAAACGGTTTCACGGACTTGGCTAAACCCGGCGGGACCCGCATGGAGGCGTGCGCTGACGGGCGGCTGCTTATCCTCGCCCCGTGGGAACATCATAACGAGAAGGTTGCTATTGACCGAGGGCAGTGCCTTGAGTTGAATGAGATTGCGAGGAGGATTTGTGAGGGATAGAGTTGCGTTGGCAACGCAACATACGGGACCGAGTTGCGTTGGCAACGCAACATACGGAACTTGCGACATTAGAGAACGGGGAGCTGCGGGCAGGGGGCGGCTATCGGCTTTCGGTTTGCAGAACCCGTCCTACGGTTTCGCGGATGTTCCGCATCGCCACCTCCTTGCGCAGGGCTTCTTCCAGCGCGATGCCGGGAGGGTTGATGCACTCCACACGGGCGAACCCTGCCTGGAGCAGCTGCTCGCGGTCTTTGATGCGCCCGGCCACCAGGCATACGGGCACGCCGCCGGACTGTTCCAGCACACCCGAAGGGAGCTTGCCCATGAGTGTCTGCCGGTCGGCGGAACCCTCCCCGGTGAAGACCAGGTCCGCACCCTTGACGAGCTCGCCAAAACGGACGGCCTCGAGCAGCAGCTGAATGCCCGGCCGGCAGTCGGCGTTCAGATACTGCAGGAATGCGTAGCCCAGTCCGCCGGCGGCGCCTGCACCTTCCATCTCCGAGCGGTCGTAGCCGAAATGCTTGGCCGAGACCTCGGCAAACCTCCTCGCCCGCGCATCCAAGACCCGTACCGCTT
>ONQE01000184.1 GCA_900319925.1 uncultured Bacteroidales bacterium
GTGAAAACGGCGTTGAATACATCTACACCGTGGAGGAAGACGCCGTCGCTGAATACAATAAGGAAAGCACCGAGGACGCCCCGCAGCCGCTGATCACCTATACCGATCCGGAAGACGGCAGCCGCGTGGCGGAGATCTACGGAACCCTCCAGATCAGCGAACGCCACCGTCACCGCTACGAGTTCAACAACCGGTACAAGGAAGAGTACGAGAAAAACGGCATGCAATGCGTGGGCACGAATCCCGGCAACGACTTGATCGAAATCGTGGAGATTCCCGGTCACCGCTGGTTCATCGGCACGCAATTCCACCCCGAGTACTCCAGCACGGTGCTGCATCCGCACCCGTTGTTCATGAGTTTTGTGAGGGAGGTGGCGACAAGCTGCCAATAGCAATCCCCTTTTCAACATCCGATACGGCCTGCTCGTCATCACCTTTCTGTTGACCGTCAGCATGCAAGCACAGCAGCGCGACCGGTTGGGAAAACTCGACAGTGCTGACGACGTGTGGGTCATCAAGAGAAGATGATTCCTTTGGATTTCGCCTATCTTACCACAAACTTGACCGTTCCACAGCCTTTCTCACTCCTGATTTGCAGGAAATAGAGCCCCTGTTCCAACGCTGTCACGGGAATTGTGCCAAAGGAGGATCCCGAAGCCACCGTCTGTCCCACGCTGTTGAAAATGGAATAATCCACAACGGCGCACGGGAGGTTTTTGATATGGAGAACATCCGACACGGGGTTGGGGAAAACATCCAACGATTGCGGACGAGAATACTCCTGAACGGCCGTTTGAGTTGGGATTATATTCAGGATGATGCCTTCCACCTTGGTCATCCCGTAGTAAAAATCGGGGTCGGGGATGCCGTACCAATCGTCCAAGTAGCCGCCGTAGCCGAAGTTGATATGGAATTTGCCGTCCGATGCGCGATAGCCGTCCACCACGACATTGTGCCCGACCGTTCCCTCTGGATTCTCAACGGCCAGATGGGCGGGATAACCGGCCTGCAGATTGGAAATCAGGGTGGCATACATCAACGAATCGGGCTCTCGGAACAGCATACAGTCCGTGAAGCCAAACCGCTGGTAGGCATCGTACGCCTGATCCACAGCGAAGGTGCCGGAACCCTGCGACGAGTACACTTGCGTGCAGGCCGTGCCGCAGGCGAAAATCAGCGCGGCAACCAGCGGGTCGGGAAGTTCCTCTCCGCGCTGGAAAACGGCGTCCACGGAATCCAACAGCCCGTTCAGCTGCGGGAATGACGGGAACTGCAACGTCTCCCAGTCGTCATCAATATCGAAATCGCGGCCAAGATAGTGATGCGCATAGTCGTCACTATCAGAGAAGCGAGTGTTTTGCGTCGTTCGCAAATAATTGACAATCTGCGCCATCGCGACAGCAGGGCATCCGGCATAGCTGTAGGAATTGCCATTCACGGGGTCTCTCGGACAGAGTTGGTTGTAGGGATAATCCTGGTCCCAATGCGTTGCGATCAGGCCGTCTGAGCGCAGCAACGGGGTGCTCGAGTCGGGTCTTTCCACCTTTTTCAGGCGGGGTGCCTGCGCCCGGCCGTCAGAAAGCAACAAGGAAAATACGATCAATATTCCCAAAACACGCCATAATGTTCGCTTACTCATTTGCATAAATTTCAGACTTGATTCGAGCGGCAAAAGTACGATATTTCCGAAAACACATACTGAAAAATGTGTATTTTTGCGGTCTCAATGTCAACAAGACCTCTTCCTTGAGCAGCCTCGGAGAGGCAACACGCACGCAGTGCTAATAACCCCACACAAGGCGAAGCCGCAGTGTGGGGCAAGGAGGAAAGGAAAAAAAACGAATCAATATGGATAACGAACAGAAATTTTGTCAGAGCTGCGGAATGCCGCTCACCCCGGAAATCCTCGGCACCAACGCCGACGGCAGCCCAAACGAAGAATACTGCATCTACTGCTACAAGGACGGAGCCTTCACCGACGACTTGACAATGGAAGAGATGGTGGAGTCTTGCGCGCAGTTCGTGGATGAGTACAACAAAAACACAGGCCAGAGCCTCACCCAAGAGGAACTGAAGTCGATGCTGCGCCAGTATTTCCCCAACCTCAAACGCTGGCAACTGCCCGCCGACCAGCTGCCGCCCGCCACCTCGCCCATCAAGCAGCAGCTTATTGACGAGGTCAATGCACTGGGCATCAAGGGTATGCCGCACATCGACAACCTCTTCGTGCTGCAAGGCTCGTTCGTCAACATGGAGTACACCATCAACGGCAACAAGGTGAAACTCCTCGACGGCAACGCCACCTATTGGGGCAACCAAGTGGAAAGACAGGGCGCAGACGGTCGCTGCTTCGGCATCGCCTGCGACGAGCACTACATCCTCGTGAGCGAGTACGGGAAGGATGGTGCGGATGCCGAGCTGGTGGTGTTCACGAGGAGATAAACAAGTGCGAAAACCGACCACCGAGGGCTTCTGAATCAGATACAGAACGACCGTTGTGTTTGCGCTATGCCATCTGGTGTTTGCGGTCGCGAATTTTATAGTCAAATGAAATACCTCCCAAACTTCATAACAGCCTTCCGGTTCCTTGGCGCTTTCGGTCTCCTCTTTTCCGATGTTGGAAGTGCCGCCTTTGGGGTAATCTATTTCGCTTGCGGACTGAGCGACATAGTAGATGGTTTCTTGGCGAGGAAACTCCACTGCGAAAGCAAAACGGGGGCACTGTTGGACAGTCTGGCAGATTTGGCGTTTGTGGTCGGCTGCTGCATAAAGCTGATCCCCGTTTTGGCCCTTCCCTATTGGCTTTGGCTCTGGGGCGCGGTGATCGTCGTCATCAAAGTCATCAACCAGATTTCCGCCATAGTGATGTACAAGAAATGTCTCTTCCCGCACACCATCGCCAACAAAGCGACCGGTCTTCTGCTTTTCGCCGGAGTTCCATTGACCGTGTTTCTGGAATCTATCGTACCAATAGTCATGATAGCCATTGTTGCGACCTTTGCCGCCGTTCAGGAGGGACATTTCATCAGAACAAGGTCGGTTTGATGTGAATCGGTGGTGGACATTATTTCGCGTATCACTTTCTGCATGAAAAGAAATTTTGTACCTTTGCACTCGGAAAAGAATAAAAGGAAGTAAAAGCACTCCTACCTGTCTGGATACCTTTTGAAAATTACCGACAATGGCCTCGTGGAATAAAGAATGGTTACCTAAGGAAAATGGTGAACGGATTTGGATGCAGGTGCCGGAAATTGTCTCCGCCAGCCGCAGCACCGACGTCCCCGCGTTCTATGCCGACTGGTTCTTTTATCGGCTGAAGGTCGGCTATTCCGCCTGGACCAATCCCTTCAACGGCGTGAGGAGCTTCGTGTCGTATG
>ONQE01000081.1 GCA_900319925.1 uncultured Bacteroidales bacterium
GCCTGACACGGAGGCGCCCCTCGCCTTCGACTTGGACACCCAACGGCACCCCCAGGCGGCCGCCGCCATTGCCGAGCACCTGCGTGCGGACCAGGCGGACACGGAAGCCGCACAGCCGGACAGCAAGGAGGGGAAGGCCAAACGGAGCCCGTCCGTGCCGCCCCAGGGCAAGCTCGACACCGTGCTCAACTACATCCGCGAGCACCCCGGCTGCCGCTCCACGGAAATCATCGCGCACACCTCCTACCCGAAGACCACCCTCGACCGCTGCCTCTCCGACCTCAAACGGCAGGGGCTGATCGAATACCGCGGCAGCAAGAAGACGGGAGGGTACTGCGTGGTGGGCGATTCGATGGAAAGTAAGGCTGCGGAGACTGCGCAGGGGCAGGCTACGGATAGGGAGGAAGAGCCGGAGGTCAATGAAAGCTTGTAGCGTCGTCGTAGCAAGCTTGTTGCTTCAGTGATGAAAGCAAGGATACTCGATTTATCTTCGAATGATACTCAATTCATATTCGATTGATATTCGAAAAAAATCGAATATCAATCGAAAAAGAATCGAATATCAATCGAATATCAGAGGTCGCATCTACGAGCCTACAACGACTCCCCCTTCGGCTTAAAATACACCATCTGATTCGGGAAATCAATCACCACTTCACCCATGCGTTGCAGTAACCCGAAACCGAAATAGCCGATAACATCCTTGGAAGGAGCCTTGCTGGCGTGACCGGACGCGTCCGTATTCGCCCACGTATGCACGGAATCCACCACAAAGTTCGGCATCACCAGACGTTTCGCGTCAAAAACTTCATTGGTGCTACTGCCCGAAGCCCCTTGGGTTGTCCTTGAAATTTTGGCTATATCCAAACTGCCAATATTCAATTTCCGCGCTACATCAGCGAAAAGGCTAACATCTGTACCCATGCCCGAATCAAATAGCAATTTTCCCGAAATTTTCACGCTGTCCGTTACAAAAAGTGTTGCGGGAGCCTCGAAATAATACTTTTTGTCCCGAAAAACCAACTTCAGAGCGCACCATTTTTTTCGCACCGAATCAGGGACAGAAGGCAGAATATCGAAGGAATGCGTGCCAAAATCAAATGCCCATACATGCTTTTTAATAAACACAAGCCCTATTACCCCGTCAATGCTGTCATTAAACGTGCTTCGCAGGTTGGGAGCGGGAATAATCGGAAACTCTTCCCGCTTTTCTGCAATCGTGATGTTCCAATCCTGAAACGCCTTCACCACCTGCCGCCCTTCCGTACCGATTCCCTCAAATGCCATTGTCTGCTTGCTCTCGTAACCGTAGTGGTCGTCCACAAAAGAGCTGTCCAACCACACGAAAGGGGCCGCACAATCATAAACCAGCCTGACGGGCAGACTGTCGTTCAGGAAGGCATCCACGTAAATGTGCGGAGTGTAAGTGTTGAAACGGTAGGAGTATTTTTGAACGGAACGGCTGTCGGCATCACCGCCACTCGGTTGACCGGTGCACGACAGCAGACTTCCTAAAATTCCGATGAAAATGAGGTGTTTTTTCATTGCTTCGTCTTTTTTTTGTAATGTTCGTTTGGTGTGTAGTAGATTTTGTCGTTACGATAGTCGATTATCCAATTATAGAGGGATATGATGTCCAATCCAATTGAACCATCACAACCCCAACGTTTATAGGGGTCATCTGGTTGTCCGGTTTGCGAATTTGTCCAATGGGTTTGGTTCCGATTACGAATGCTATTGCAAAAAGTTATTAGCATTTGCGCAATATCAGTAGGATTTGGCTTATTATCATTTATGGTGATAATTTCTTTTAAATCATTGTCGAGATTAGAGGTGGGGGCACCAAAGTCAACAATCAAATTGTATTTTTTATCACCTTCAGATGTTGGAAAATTTACGGTAATGACACGATGTCCTTTCTTATTAACCATGTAATCCTTTTGAATATAACCAGGGATGCTGTCAGGCACTTTGTTCGTTATATACATCTCTTTTTCGTCAAAATTTATACAAACAACCTTCTCGTTGAATAATGGTTTCCCAATATATCCGTACCAGTCACTGTCGTTGTGCGAAATCACCTGAGACGTATCCAGCATGAAATTTTGATTTCCGATGGTGTATTGTAGTGTATGAATACTTAAAACAGTAGAGTATCCATCCTTAAATGAAGTGCGCAACGTTCCTGTAGTGTCGTATAATTCTGATATAAACCTCTTTCCTATGCAATTGTGTTTCCATTCAGGATCCAGAATAAACAATTTGGTTTTGCCATTAACGGTACAAGGGATGTAAACGGATGTAAACTTAATAGTCATAGGTATATTTGCGAGGGTGTCCACAGGTTCAACAATTTGAATCTCATCAATCTCTTCAGCATGCGTTTGAGAGTTGCAACAACCCATAAAAGAAAATGTTGCCGCGAGCAAAAGAATGGTCAAGATGGTTTTTCTCATAACGGTTAAACTGTTGGTGAACAATATTATAAAGACCAACGTGTTTCGCGGGAAAGATATTGCGTGAGAGGAAAAAAACACCTCAGAAATTCGTCCCCACCAAATCGACCAGCAACCGCGACCCGTCAATGTTGGTGTTGTCCATTTTCACAAAACCATAGGTATCGTTGTAATAGGCCGTGAGGTAGGTCTTTCCGATGCGACTTTTGGCCACGGCCTCCACCTTCACGCACGAAAGCGTGCCCATGGGCGTGACGACCTCGCAATCCGTGTCGGTGATCTTGTACTTGTACTTGTTGACGATGCCGCCCGTCCAGGTTTTCCAGCGCTCGTCACCCCACTGGCTGCCGATGGTGAGCTTCCACTTCCAAGTATTTCCCTTTTTGATGGGATATTGGATGTACGGGAAGGGATTGAGCTCGAGTATTTGAAACAGGCAATCTCTATTGGGATGCATCCACAAATTCCGTTCATTCTCGACAATGCCAGACCATGACGATGGCCGATTCGACCGCCAGCCATCAAACAGGAAGTAAAAAGCCTCCACCGTTTGATTATAATCTTTACTGAAAGGCTTCGCTGTGCATAAAACTTCTACCTCATAACGATTGATGCAAGAGTCTTTAGCATCAAAAACATCCGAAAAGGAAAAATCCGCCATATAATAGGTATATGTGGCGGTGTCGCCGGTTTCCGTAAGTTCATATCCCTGTTTTGGAATACGTTCGTAACGCATATAGCGTTCTTTGCCCTGCGGGTCGAAATAGTGGAACTCGAAAGTAAACTCCCTGCCTGCCTGGTAAATTTTGTTGTCCTCAGTATAGCGGCAGGGATTCGAGGTGTCGCTTCGCACCTCAAACCAGACGGATCCACTTCGCGAATATTCGGTGTTTTGTGAAAAGGCCGGAAGACAGGTGTAAGCTGTCAGGATGACGATGGTGATGAGCTTTTTCATGTTATTATGTTTTTCTCTGTACATTATCTTTATTTACCCGCATTGTATCCTGCAGGATCCTCAGCCACACAACCGGTAACCGTTTTGGGAACTGAGTACTCGACAGCATGCTCAAACTGGAACTGCAATTCCGGGAAAGCCCGACCTTCAGCCTCTTCGATCTCCCGCATTTCCGAAACGCACTCGTAAAAGTCCTCAATGGCTTCCTGTTCCGTATCGCCATATCCGGCAAGCCCGAAACCATACTCGTTGGAGGGCATGTAAGCGGAGAACAGCCCGTCAGCACTCACCTCAATTATCACTTTTTCGATTTTCATATTCATTTGGATTTTAATTCGACACCTGATTTTCTTGCAATATCTTTCAATGTTCCCGAAGCCACCTCTTTAGAGGTATGACGTGGTACTGGAAAACGTTTTCCCGTGATTGGACTGTACCATATATCGTGATTGGCACCATGTCTGACCAAGGTGCATCCCGAATCAAGCAGCATTTTCAGTAACTCTGTAGTCTTCATGATTCTTTTATATTTATGTTTCGCGCTGCAAAAATACAAAAACAATAAATCAAATAATCAAATTATTAAAAAAATATTTTTCGTTTCTTCCATTCCGACACCCGCCAGTCCCCGTTGGGTGATGAGAGCCTCATAGTATCGTTATTCATAATTCATAATTCTGCATTCTACATTCTTACCGCCTTCCTCACCGCAATCACCCTAAACCCGACCTTCGGAGAAGGTGCATCATAGCGGGTCTCGCTGTCGATGCGGATGTCGTAGCCGGGGTCAAGGAAGCTGCCACCGAACGCGACACCCCGCTCAGCAACCATCTCCGCCACGTTACCGCACATGTTGAACAAACCGAGACCGTTAGGGTGATGCGAATAGATATGGGTTGGTAATCGATACTCTAATGCGCGTCTCTCTATCTCATATCTGCCAAAAGGTTTGTCTATGATTTCCAAATGTCCATCCCGCATAGTGATGCAAGCATCGTTCACCATCAAATAGGTGTACATAGGATTCCCGTTCCTGTCAGGGAAAATCTCATCATAGCCCATCGAGTATTGGAAGCCTGACGCCTTTCCACTTCGGGCGGCATATTTCCATTGCTCTTTCGTAGGCAGGGTATATTCCCACTCGTCGCCCATTTTCTCCGTCAACCAGTTGCAAAACAGTATTGCCCCTTCATAGCTGACACATGCTACGGGATATAGCGAATATGCTGGATGGGTGAAGTAATGGGTTGGCAGCCCCGGCATTGCACGGACAGTGTCAATCTTGGCTTTCTCGTAGTCAGCCATTCGTCCCTGCGCCTTAAGGTCTTCCAAAAAGAGATTGTACGATGCGTTGGTCACCTCTGTTTCTAACATCCGGAATCCCGCTATGGTCACCTTTGTAGTGTCCCCGTTACTGTTGCGAATCGTGTAATGCCCCGCCGGCACCTCCACGAAAGATCCCACGAGTTGTTTCTCCAATTTTACGGTTTTCTTGTCGGGCTTCTGCGCCCAGGTCGCTGCCACTGCAACAACCAATAGGATGGTTAAGGTTAATTTTCTCATAACGGTTAAGGTTTTGATGAAAGGTTTCTATATGTAATAACGTGATTTACGGTGAGATTATTGCGTGGGAGGATGTTATTTTCATCGAGGCGTATGCGATACGCCCCCACGCTGTCATGTGTATGGCATCCTACATCCTCAGTGTAAAAACCGAATATCCCGATCCAGTTCGTAAATCTTGATCCCCGTCGTGTCCATCGGAGGCAGCAGCAAATGCTCGCGCCGCGCGTTCAGCTGTTCCATATTCTCCACCGGCCAAAGCATATTCTCCACAACACCTTCGTCATTGTAAACTCCAATGAATTGAGTCCCATAAAGTTGCGGGAGGTTTCGGTTCATCAGATCGCGGTCAATCATATAAGCAAGATTGGCCGGGTTGGCGTTGTTGTCCGCCACCGCCTTCTTGAGCTGCTCGACATAATTGTGAAGAAAGGCCGAGTCGGCATGCTGCGCGACCAGCCATGCGCAAAGATCGTAATCATAGCTCACTTTCTCCCAAGTAGGGAATCCATATTCGGCAATCAGCTCCTTCAACCGGTTCAGATTCAGGGAGTCCGTATGATGAATGATTCTCCAGACCGAATCGCTTTCCTCGCGTGTCAATTCCCTGTGCAAAGCCTGACGGCACTGCTGGTCGCTAATCCGCATTTCATACAACGCAAGCATATAGTCTGTATATTGCCGTTTTTCACCATTTATTTGGGAAAGGGAGTCCAGCTTTGGCCAAAAATCCATCTGTTTGACCGCCTCCAACTTGGGCTGGTTGAAGAAACGGCTGTCCCAGCATTTCCATCTGACAATGCGGAACGCCAGCTCCTTGGTTTTCTCCTGCTCGTTGCACGCCACGGCGGTTGACAAAAAATTGTACAAATCGGTGAAATGCGGGATTCCATTATAGATGGAGTCCATCTTGCAATACATCCCGTAAGCGATTTCGGGTGGGTAATCGTTATGGTTGATCTCATCCCTAATCTGGCAGTATTCCGTCCACTCCGGCGTCTGCGCGAAGCTGCCGAGCGTGAACAAAGTGAGCAGAAAGATGGTCCAGGTCGGTTTTTTCATACTAATTTTGGGTTATATTGGGAGAAAAAGACGTGATTCAACGGATAATACAGGGGTTATTTTGCGTAATCGGGTATTCATCATCGATCTTGTCTCACGGCTCAACCCCTTCGGCATCCATCGCCAGCCGGAACCCGGTACCATTGGATATGTGTTCCGGGCGGCACCCGACTCTTGTGTCCACTTCCAAAAACCGAAGTGTTGAGGATCCCCAAGAGCCTCCTTTCAGCACTTTAAACTCTCCGGTTTGAGGACCAATGGGCCGGTAATATAATGAATCCGGAACATAATAATCGGAGGAAAACCAGTCGCTGCACCATTCTGACACATTGCCACTCATATCATACAGACCATAACCGTTGGGACGTTTACGGCCTACTAAGTGGGTGAAGCCCTGGTGAATATCCCATGCAACAGGCATTATCGTATCGCTGCCGCTGTATTTCAGTCTCGGTCGTTTGCCCCACGCGGCATACTGCCATTCCGCTTCGGTTGGGAGACGGAAATGCCTGCCTGTGAGCTTGTTCAAAGAATCGATGAAGGCTTGCGCGTCATACCAGGAAACCTTTTCCACAGGGAGAAGTTCCGGAGTGTTTTGACAGGCAGAATGATTGGTGTTGTCATTCCAATGGGAGGGATTTTGGTGCATCACAGCCGAATAGAGCTGCTGCGTCACCTCGACTGTGGCGATGTAATAAGGGGCAAGGACAATGGTGTCGTAACCGCTGTATGCGCGCTTCCCCATCACAGGACAAATATGCGAATAGTCACACAGGGTATCCCCGTAATAGTTCTTCCTGACAAACGTGTCGGGAGTTATCAGAACCATATCAATTTTGACCTTGTCGTTCACGGCAATGCTGATCTTTTTCGACTGTGCGGACGCGCATAAGATCATCATGCATCCCAGAAATGAGAGTGTCAGTTTTTTCATAATGGGCTAGGTTTTGATAAAAGGATTCTTAGATATGAACGTAGTTTTTGACGGAAATCTTGGGTGGTTGATATTCATTGCTTCGTAAATAGTAGTGTGTCTCTGACACACAGCCTCGCGCCCCCGCTGCGTACCCCACACGGCACTCACTCTGTTCGTTTCGTGTGGGGTTATTAGCGCTTCGCGCGTTTTGTCCCTTCGGGACTGCTCAAGGAAGAAGATTTACCCCCCTGCCCTGCGGGCATCCCCCCCTAAAGGGGGGAATGGTGCTTCGACAGAGACATTTTCGTTACAACTGCTAACTGCCAACTACTAACTTCTAACTATCTCCACCGGCTCGAACCGCAGCGACAGCGCCGACTGCACCGTGACGACCAACACCGTGAGCGCCAGCAGGATGACGTACGCGATGACGAAGAGCCAGACCGCGATGGGGGTGTGGCAGACGAACAGCTTCAGCCACTGGCGGATCAGCAGGAGGCTGACGGGCACGGAGAGCAGGAAGGCGACGGTGCAGACGAGGGCGTACTTGCCGTTGGCACGGGCAAGCAGCTGTCCCGTGGAGGAACCGAAGATCTGCCGCAGCCCCAACTCGGGACGGCGGTAGGTCATCTCCAACAGCAGCATCCCCGCCACACCCATCAGCGCGAGCAGCACCGCGATGCCGCAAAGGATGAACAACCCTTTCGAGAGACCGGCTTCTTTCTCGTAAAATCCCGCTATGTCGTCGTCCAAAGTGCTGATTTCCAAATCGGTTTCGTAACCGTATTCGCTTGTGATGCGACGAATCTCCCGAATCAGAACGGCAGTGTCGGCATTTTCTTTATACTTGATGAAGAATTGGCACAGCACTTGACCGTATTTCCCAACCTCAATGCCCAACGGCTGGATAGTATCGAACAGCGGACGGAAATGGAAGTCTTCCGCGATGCCAATCAAAGTCGTTTGCGAAGAAGTGCCCCAAAATCCCTTCATAGACCAGCTCGAACCCAATTGAGAAGCATCCAACCGGTTCGTGGAATCCGCAAGCAATGGCTTGTAATAAGAGTCAATGTTCAGGTGATAAACATCTTGCAACTTCTTGTTGAAAATCACGTATCGCTGAGTTTCGGACGATATATCACAATTTTTGAACGTGCTGCCATCCACCATCTTAAGTCCAAAGAATTCCATGAAATTGGGATAAACCGACATGGCATTGAATTCTATGTCGCAGGTGTCCTTACCGTCGGGAGAATAGAGCCGGCGCCCAAACAAAACGTAACCACTATTGCGCACGATGTTGTACGATGCAGCCGTAATGTCTTCAACGTCAGGTAATTGTTTAACCGCATGAATATAAGACGGTATGCTGTCCGTCCAACGAATATCCGCAGTGTAATTCAGAATGTTATGCGTCTGATAACCCATGTCATACGTCTTGAGGTAACGGTTTTGGACAGCGACATATAGCGTGCAGGTCAGGATGACAGAGGCGAGGAAGAATTGCAGCCCGATGAAAAGCGTGCGCAGACGGCGGCCCGTTTTCGAGAAGCCGTAGCTGCCCTTCAGCGCGACATCCGGGGAGACAACGGTAACCATTCGCGTCGGGTAAATGGAGACGACAACTCCGACAACGATGGACAACAATAAGGTCATGAGTATGATAGAGACATTGCTGGATATGGTGACCGGGTTGGACAACATCGGGATTTCCGGCAAGCGGGTGCAGATCAGGACGATGACGAAGGCGATGAGGAACGCCACGAGCGAAAGGGTGATATAGCCCTTCGCCATCGACCACCATATTCCGCCATCCGACTCCCCAAGCACCTTGCGGGTGTTCACGCGACGCATACGCAAGGGTGCCTCCGCAATCGCGAAGTTGGCGAAGTTGAGGAAGGCGATGATCAGCACCGCCCACGCTATGCCTGCCAGACAGTTCACCACGAAGCGACTGACGGCATCAAGGTTGCTAAAGCCCGTGGCATCGGTCTCGAAATGGATATCTTTGGCAGCCACCAACCGCACTTCAGACGGGGCTGATTCCCATATCTTTTCGGTGTAAAACTTATCCTTTAGCATAGCAGCCAGCGTGTCCGGGTTGGTGCCGAGCTTCAGTTTGCAATAGATAGACCCCCAAGGCTTGGGTTCTTTTCTTACACATTCAGCCAAGATGGGGGCAGGATGGGCAGAATCGCAGGAAACTTTGATCTTCAAAAGTTTGTCCTTTGCCGGTTCTATCGATTCATAATTCGTTGCGCTCATCATATCGGGCATCTCAGTAAAAAGGTGAACGGTAGCAAATAAAGAATCTTCCCTTCCTTCGATATCAAACACTTCCGCATAGCATTTTTCGGGACCGCCCCACAATGCCTGAATCGAATCCTGGTCGATTTTCACCACTTTATAATCCCAATAAGGCATCGTAATGAAAATCAGCGGATTACCAAAGGAGTTATTCTCTGGCATATCCTGATACACCGCCACGATTTTGCGGTTCAGGATAGTGTCCCTTCCTCGATAACTGTTTCGCAATGAAAGCGTTTTCCCGAGAGCACTCTCTTTCGGGAAGAGTTTTTTTGCCAACGATGTGGGCACCACGACCTCTTCGTCGTCATCCAGCTCACAGAACGCACCATCAACGCACTGATAACCGAAAAAGTCGAAGAACAGCATGTCATAAAGAGTTATGCTCGACAGGCCTCCAACTCCTTCCACAGGATGTTCCAACTTGAAGCTGTAATCTAGATAGTTGGTGGCAAACTGACAAACGGATTCCACCTCGTCGAGGCTGTCGAGGTAGTCGGTTATCTTGCTATCGGATATCCAGTGGGAGTATCCTTGGTTTTCGGTGTTGTCCTCCACGCGGTATATCCGTTCGGAGTTCGCGAAACAACGGTTATAGCGGCG
>ONQE01000188.1 GCA_900319925.1 uncultured Bacteroidales bacterium
GGGCGTGCCAAGGAATCCCCGTCGGGAAGCCTGCGCACCGGGTTTCCAAAAACGCTCGTCTTATCGGCAGGGAAGAACTTCGCCGCATCATCGCTCGTCACGAAAATCTTCTTCGCATAACGGGCACCGACCTTGTTTGCGACACCCGCGACCGCATTCTGTTCTTGCAGGTAGACAGGGATTCCGAGACGGCCGGCAGCCATCACGATGGGCAGCGACACATAGCCGCCGGTAGCGACGACCACGTCGGGGTTCACCTTCTTCACGACGCTCTTCGCGCGCACCAGCGACTTCGAAAGCTTGAAGGGAAGTGCCAAATTCTTGAGGAACGGGCCGCGGTGCAGCGGTTCTGCCGTAATGTATTCGTACGGCCAGTCCTTCGCCACAAGGCGTTCTTCCATAGAATTATTGCGGCCCGCGAACGTAATGTCCGTGTACCCCATCTTCTTGAGGCTTTCGGCGATAGCTACCGCCGGGAAAATGTGGCCACCGGTGCCACCGCATACAAACAGGAACTTTTTCATGATTCAGCCCTCGTAATATCAAAACCGCCGAACGTATAGACGTTCGTTTTCTCGCCGCCCACATAGGGCTCGTCTATCTTCTTTCCCGTCCCGGACTTGGAAATATTCAACAGCACTCCAATGAACAGGGCAGAAACAATCAGGTTCGTACCGCCGAAGCTGAGGAACGGAAGCGGCTGCCCCGTCGTCGGGATAAGCCCCGTGCTCACGCATACGTGGACGATAAAGTTCAGGAACAAAGAAACCGTCAGCGCCACCGCCATATACTTTCCGAAACGGGTCGAAGAATTCCTCGCAATCTCGAAACCCTGATAGAAGAGTATGCCAAAAACGAGCAGCACGCAGAAAGTACCAATAAAGCCAAATTCCTCGCCAATGACCGAATACACCACGTCCTTGTGCGCTTCCGGGAGATACCCGAGCTTCTGCATGCCCATGCCGACACCCGTCCCGAAGAATCCCCCGTTCCCGAGAGCTTCCAGCGAACGTTCCGCCTGGTAGGCACTGTCCTGGTGCGCCGTAGGATCCAGGAACGCGGCAATTCGCTTCGAGGAATGGCTCTTCACCAAAAGCACGATCACACCCATCAAAGCCCCACCACCCAGCGCCGGCAGCAAGTGCTTGAAATTCACACCGGCAACGAGAAGCATGGCGACAACAATACACGCGAACATAACCAGCATCGACAAGTTGGGTTGCAAGATCAGCAGTACGGCCGCAATCCCAAAAGGAATCCCGGGCTGGATCAGGCTGCACTTCAGGCTCTTTATTTCGGAACCCGCCTCCGAAAGCTTGACCGCCACCATCACGATCAGGCCAAACTTCAGCAATTCGGAAGGCTGCAGCTGGAAATGCCCTATGGTGACCCAGCGTTTTGCGCCAAGGTGCGCCGTTCCGAAGAGGAGGCAGTACGTCGTCAAGGCGCAGCCCGCACCAAAGATCACGCGCGAGAATTTCTTCCAGACCGAATAATCGATCTTTGCGGCAAAAAGCATGACAAGCTGCACGACGACCACCCAACGGTTGCTGCGGCGCAGACGAATGGCAAAATAGATGAAGAGTGGTGAGAGCCAGAGGATGTTGAGATTGATTTTGGTGCAGTAGTGTACGGTGAAGAACCAAAGGAAGATGGCGACAAGCGAAAGGATGAAATCGATGATGAAAAGGCAGCGGTCGAACCAGCGGAGGTTCCAGGAGTGGCGCCATTCGAGAATGGTGAGGCAGAGGACGGCCAAGAGGAGTACATAGAATAAAAGAACGGGAGATACGCTGCGCGAAAGGGGGCTGCGGGTTTCGGTCAAGAGGGTGGTGGCGGGGTCGGCGAGGGGTTGACGGGTGTCGCTTACGGTAAGAGTGTCGAACTGGTGCATCATCTCGATGGGGGAGAACATGTATTCATAGTTGGAACAGCGTTTGTCGCAACGGAGGCCGAGGGCCATATCGATGCCCAGCCGCCACCAAAGAAGGCAGTGGGCCGTGGAGCGGTAGAGGATATTGCGGTAGGAGAGGTTGGTGTCGGTGGTGGTTTCGGGACTGACAGAGCGGTGGCAGAGGGAATGGAACACCATGTCGCGCACGCGGGTGGCGCAGTTGTCGCGGAAGAAGTCGTAAAGATAGTAGCGGTATTGGGGAAGATAGTTGGTTTCGAGGGCAATGAAGAGGTTGTTGAGCTCTTGGGAGGTGAGGCGCAAGCGCTGCTCCCACACGGCACGGCCCTCCATGCTGTATTCGAACATGAAATTATCGAAAGAGGAGCGGCTGAGGCAATAGTTGAGACGGCCACGGGCGAATTTCCAATAGAAATGGGGGGTGTCGAAGTCGAAAGTGCCGTAGTTGTAGACTACGTCGATGTTGTTGACAGAGTCGTTGATGCGGATGGCGGAGTGGCCGAAAGTGGTGTAGAACTCGTCGCCGGGGCCACAGGTGATGAGGCTGGCATAGGCGGAGTCGGACAGACGGGGCATGGATGCCTCCTGAGCGCCGGCAAGAAGCGGGAACAGCAGAAGGAATGCGGAGATGAAAAGGGATTTTCTCATTGTGGGATTGTGTTGACGGGATTATTGACGAGAGGGTTGGGGATAGGGTTCGGCAGGATTGACCGGTTGTGGCATATTGGAAGAGGAAGAGGGTGCCGGGGAACCGGGGTCGGAAGCAGGATGGTGAAGATGGATGTCCACCTGCGGGAACGGGATAGAGATGTTATTGCGGTATAGGGCTTTATAGATGTTTTCGCGCATGCGCATCCAGACGGTCCAGTAGTCGTCGGTGCGTACCCATATCCACATGGAGAAGTTGACCGAGCTTTCGGCCAGGTCGCTCACAGCCACCACCGGAGGCTTGGGGTCGTGGAGGACGAGGGGGTCTTCGTTGATTACCTGCATGAGGACATCGCGCACTTGGTCGATGTCGGAGCCATAGGCCACCGAGGCCACAAGGTCGAGGCGGATGATTTCCTCCTTGGTATGGTTGATAAGGCTTTTGTTGGAGAGCTCGCTGTTGGGGATGATGATAGTGCGGCCGTTGAAGGGGCGCATGAAGGTGTGGAAAATACGGATTTCCTGTATGTAGCCTTTGTAGGCACCACATTCGATGTAGTCGCCCACTTTGAAGGGTTTCATGAGAAGGATGATGACACCGCCGGCGAAGTTTTGAAGCGTGCCTTGCAGGGCCATGCCGATGGCCAGACCCATGGCACCCAGGAGAGCGATGAAGGAGGTGGCTTTGATGCCCACCACATCCATGGCCATGATGATGATCATGGC
>ONQE01000189.1 GCA_900319925.1 uncultured Bacteroidales bacterium
TGAAAGGTTGAAACATCAAAATCTGATACATCAACGTCTGTTCCGATATTATGACCAGTTGCACACCCAAAGTCTTCAATGGGTAGTGTATGACACATTGGAGGCATTGGAGAATTGGGAAAAGGAGGCAATCAAATGATAACGTTATATCATGGATCAGGCGAGCCGGTGCCTAACCCTTTGGCAAAAGTGGGCAGACGGAATTTGGATTTTGGTCGTGGCTTTTATCTGACCAGAATACTTGATCAAGCTGTTTCTTGGGCAAAAGTCGTGTCCAGCAGAAAGGGAAGAAGCGTGAAGCCTGTTGTAACTGTTTTCCAGTTCGATGATGAATTGGCGCGAAAAGAGGGTGTCCGTTTGTTGAAATTTGATTCCTATAATCTGGAATGGCTTGAGTATGTGGTTGGCTGCAGATGTGGTAAGGATGTATCTGATAATTACGACGTTGTGGAAGGCGGTGTAGCCAATGATAATGTTATCGACACCGTTGAAGACTATGAGAAAGGTATCATTACCGCAGAACAGGCATTGGGACAACTTCAATATAAAAAGGTGAACCATCAGCTTTGCATACTTAATCAAAATGTGATTGACAACTATTTGAAATTTGAGAAAACCTTGTTGATAGACAGAGAGGAGGCAGACGATGAGAGATAACGTGTTATGGAGAAAGCTGAGCCATATCATTCTGTTACTGGCCGAGTACTTGCAAATAGACATGGAACGTGCCTTGGACTTGTTCTATTCCACTAAGACATATCAGCAATTATCTGACCCCCGATACGGATTGCAGCTGATGAGTGACCAGTATTTGTTGGAGAATGTGTTGGAAGAATTGAGAGAAGATACGACAAAAGAGATTCCCCTGTTCGAACACACCAGTGGGTACGTTGCACCCAAAACGATTACCGGTTGTGTTGCTGAAGACCCAGCTGGATATAATGAGAATGTGCGATGAGTTGGATTTTTCATCCACCTCCCAATTCCCTCTCAAAATCCCAGCTTTATCCCGTCTCAACTCCAAAAATGATACTTTTCGATAACATCTTGATTTTCAACATTATTTTCATTTGTTAATCCTCAAATAACATCCCACTCGTCATATTTTTAGTTGAGACGGAACATATTATTGGGATGACGGAATATTTATGGGCGAAAAAATGGTATTTTTGCAGCAGAAAAATGAGCGATACGACAGCCAACAATTAACCCAAATATTATTCATTATTAAAAACCCACAAAAATGAAAAAGAAATTGTTTCTGACATGTCTGGCACTTGCTTGTAGTGCCTTGATGTTCTCTTGCGACCGTAACGGCAGTGATGACCCGGATAATCCGGACAATCCCGGTGGAAATGGCACTACCGGACAAATAGTGAGCAATGCGGTGACGGATATTGACGGGAATCATTACGATGCCGTTTGGATTGACGGGAAACTGTGGATGAAGGACAACTTGAAAACTACGAAATTTGCGGATGGGACACCGATTGAACTGGATGGTGAAAGCGGTTGGACGGATGAGGTGCTTCGTTTTTACCCGAATGATGATGCAAGTACAGTCGGCACATACGGCTACTTATATGACTGGTACGCCGTCATGCACGGAAATGCGTCAAGTGCCGCCAACCCGAGCGGGGTGCAGGGCATCTGTCCAGACGGCTGGCATGTGCCGAGCAAAGCAGAATGGGCTCAAATGCTCGACTATCTTTGCAGCCATAATCAGTATCAATGTGGCGCTTTCAATAATAATATAGCAAAATCACTGGCCTCCACAACAGGATGGGAAAGTAGCACTAATCCATGTGCGGTGGGCAACGACCAAAGCTCCAATAATTCCACTGGTTTTTCCGCATATCCGGCGGGCATTTATCATGCTGGTCCTCTTGGCTTTGGTTTAAGAGCTGACTTTTGGTCTTCTACGGAGGATGGTGATCGAGCCATAGCGCAGGATTTGCAATTCAATTCCGCCGCTGTTACAACGGACTCTAAAAATAAAACATTAGGAAATTCCGTCCGCTGTGTCCGCGATTGAATAGTAGTGTGTCTCCGACACACAGCCTTTCGTACCCGCCGCATACCCCACACGGCACTCACTTCGTTCGTTTCGTGTGGGGTTATTGAGATTTCGTGCCGCTGGCACGAGGTCGTGAATCGTAAAAGTCTCGTTTGTTCCGAAAAACAAGCCATTATCGAATAACAAACCCAATACAACATGAAAAAACTCATCACAATAGCATTATCACTGCTGCTCCTTCCGTTCCTCGCACAGAGCCAGCCCCTACCCAACACCCTCACCCCTGACCAAAAAGCTTACGAACTTTCCCTAATCTGGCGGGAGATGGCGTACAACTTCGACAATATGGACCACTGCGCCGAAGTAGATGCAGACAGCCTGTACCGGGCGTTTGTGCCGGTGGTGAGGGCCACGGAGGACGATTACGCGTACAGCAAGGCCATTATGCGGTACCTGGCCAGCTTCCAAAACAGCCACACTTACGTGGTGGATGCGCCGTGGTTGGTTGCGCCCCTCGCGCAACCGTACATCCGCACGGAATACAGGGACGGCAAGCTGTTTCTGACGAACTTCGCCTCGAAATACGCAGACAGGATGCGCGTCGGGGACGAGGTTGTCAGCATCAACGGGGTGGACGCGGTGACCTACATGCGCGAGAACATGCTTCCCTACGTACCGGCCACCAACGACGTCCACCGCCTGCAGATTGCCATGTCCTTCATGGGCCTTTGGACCCTTTTTCCGTATGGGACGATGTTCGACCTGACACTGAAGGGCGACACCCTCTACCAACTGTCGCTGCCAGCGGAAAAGTTGGTGGATGACCCGTCAAACGACTGGTACGTAAACGATTATGACCGGAACAAGGAGAATATATGCTATATCAATCATGCATCGGGAACGGGCTACCTGCGGCTCACAGACTGCTTTGAAACGGGGAAACAGTTTTTTCTGCAGCATAAGGACAGCCTTGCCGAGTGTCAGCACATTATTCTGGATTTGACGCACAACGTTGGCGGTCAGTCGTTTAACACGGACGATGTGGTTGGTTTCCTGGCCAAGGTGGATTCGTTCTCGTCGGAGACCATCCTTTCCAAGATGAATATCGCCTACATGAAG
>ONQE01000078.1 GCA_900319925.1 uncultured Bacteroidales bacterium
GGAACACCTTCTCCAAGAAGGAGAGGGTGGGGTACCATTGCAGACCGCCGGGCAGCGGGGTGCCGGTGGCGGGCAGTATCGACGGGTCGAAACCGTCCAAATCCACCGTGATATAGACATTGTCGGTGAGCCGCTCGACGGCTTTGTCCATCCAATCTTCTTGATTGTGAATGAGATGCGCGTAGAAGATGTTCTCCGGCACGATGTTGTGCATCTCGTCGGTGCAGACGTTGCGGATACCCACTTGCACTACGCGTGCGGCGCAGTCTTGTGCGCGGCGCATCACGCAGGCGTGGTTGTAGGGAGAGTCGTGGTAGCTGTCGCGCAGGTCCGCGTGCGCGTCAATCTGCAGCACCGTGAGGTCGGGATAGGTCTCCGCCATCGCTTGGATCGCACCCACGGAGACGGAGTGTTCCCCGCCCAGGAGGACCGGGCGTTTGCCCATGTCCATGAAGTGGCGCATCCTGTCGTGGACGGATTTCACCATCGTTTCCGGTGTGCGCAGGTCGTAGTCGTGGCGGTCGGTATGGATGCCGGCCAGCCAGGCCTCGTGTTGGTACTGGACGTCATACAGCTCCAGACTGTCGGAAGCGTCCAAGATGGCCTGCGGGCCTTTGTCGGCACCCTTCACGAAGGTGCTCGTTCCGTCGTAGGGCACGCCCATGATCACATATCGGGCGTTGTCCAGCTCGTACAGACGCTCATCGTCCATATCGAGAAAGTAGGGCATGGTCTTGATCATAAAGGTTAAAGGTTAGGGGTTAAAAGTTCAGAGTTTTCCTTAAGCAGCCCCGTCAAGGGGCAAGAGCTTGGTAGAGATGGTAGGTTCAAGGTTTCGTGGCGCGAAGATAGTATTTTTTTTGGTTGCAGTTGTCGAAAAAATCTTATCTTCGCGGCATGAAACCCACTGCCAATTCGTTCGAGATAAGTTCTAACCTTGTCAACGGCCTTGAATCATGAGCCGCAAACGACATAGTGCTGCCAAGTCGAAGTCCCGAAAAAGGACATCGTATGCTCAGAAGCATCCTCGGGCTAATAGTGTGCGCCCTTCGCCTCAAGAAGTGGAGAATAAGAGGTATAGGATACTTTTTATAATTATGTTGGTTATCGCCATTATTGCCCTTTTATTTTACTTGATTCAAGGAGGTGCACCAGCATACGATTGGTATCCTGGTCAAGCTCTATACGATAGATAACAATTGTAAAGTTGTCCCAGTTGTCCCAGTTGTCGTTCAAAAAAACAATCCCAGTATGAACAAGCTCCGTATCCTGATCCTCCTTTTCGTCCACGTGACCTTTGCCGTTTCGTTGAACGGGCAAAACGGACCCTGTTTCCGATTTGTTGACACGTTGTATATGAAAGCGAACGTGTTGCACGTTTGGCATGCCACCTGCTTATGCCCGTCCTTGAGCTGTGTGGTCCGTAACGATACCGAAAAGGAGATCGCCCTCTCTTTGTTCAGCGGGGAATCCCATTTCCCTGAAGATTCCATGCCGCCGCTGCTCATACACACACTTGCGGACAGACAGTTTGTCTTGATGCGGAATTATCTCGAAGACAGCCTCTCAAACCGGTTCACGTGGAAGCAGATCCGACATTCATTGGAAGATGGAATACATGTTGACACAGCGGAAAAGATGGACAATTTTCGCGAGGAAGTGATTATGAAACGTGAGAATCCAGACCAGCCGTTTTATGATTCTATCCGTGGTGTTATGATAGAATGGCTTGACAGAATCTTGGAATTTTCCGAAGAGGAGTTAAGCATTGGGGATTTACTCTTCGAAGATAGAGGGAAACTCAATCCGCGACCTGCTGACGACGCGCCCATCGACACCGTCTTCTGCAACGATGACACCTATTGCTTGAAAGAATCCCCTTTCGAATCGTGGGGAATATTAGTGGAAGTGCAAAACGATTGCAACTTCTTCTTTAATGACACGGCGGAAATGGAACTCTTCCAGCATTACAAATTCAAGAAGATCACATTGTTCATCCCTTTGAAAGAAAAAAGCACCGAAAAATAGCAACGTCAAACAGCACCAAATCCCTCTTCCTGCCGTCAACTGCTAACTGCTAACTGCTAACTACTAACTGCTAACTAAATGATCGTCACCGGCTCGATCTTCTCAATCTCCCCGATCGTCTTCATCGCGAACTCGCAGAGGGTGGGGGAGAAGTCGTGGACGCGCTGCTGCCAGGTGGCGAGATCGACGTCGAGGTGGTCGGAGATAATCTTGAAGGAGACGTAGGGTTTCCCGAAATGCTTGGCGACGGTGTAGAGCGCCGAGGACTCCATGTCGAAGCAGTCGGCCTTCTCCCGCAGACCTTGCAGGAACTCGGCGGAATAGACATGCGGCGACACGAAGCAGTCGGAAGAGAAGAGCTTCCCGTCGGCAGCCTCCGGCGTCACCACCGGCAGACGGTCGAGGAGCATCGGGTAGTCGATGAAGGCGGCGCCACCGGAGACGATTTCCGTGACGCGGACCAGCGACCCCACGGGCGCGGTGTGCGCACCGGCGGTGCCGATGTTTAGAATGGTGAAATCCTCGTCACGGTGCTGATCTATGAACTGCAACATGGCGTTGGTGGCGTTCTCGCGGCCGATACCGCAAAGGTGCACTTTATCTTTGATGTTGAGGACTTCCTCTTCAACGGCTGCGAATAGGGCGATTCTCATAATCTAAGGGTTTAAGGTTTATGGTTTATAGTTTAAGGGTTATGGTTTATAGTTTAAGGGTTATGGTTTATAGTTTAAGGATTATGGTTTATAGTTTAAGGATTATGGTTTATGGATTATGGCCGACACTAACATATTACGCAATGTCGCAACGGACAGCCCCAGTCATTATACATTATCAATTTACTTCCGTCCGATAAGGACCCCCGACACATTCCAGGCACTGAAGTAGCTGCCTTCGCGCTGGCCCTGCGGGATGGCGACGGTGAGGGTGTGCTTACCGGGGGTGAGCCCCGTGAGGTCGAAATAGACCGGCTGCGTGGCGGTGCCGGGACACCAGCCCGAACGGGAGTAATCGGAAGAGGAGAGACCGTTCCAGAAGTTGCCCGACGCGGGGTTGAAGACCCGGAATGTGCCGCAGTCGCTGCGCCACGGCGTGTGACGGAAGCGCGGCTCCCCGTCGATGAGAATCACATTCTCCTTCGGCACGAACTCGTCGCCCGTGTCCCAGCCGCCGTGCCCCGTACTGATGTAACGCAAACGCAGCGAGGTGAGCCCCTCGGGAACCGTGAAGGTCACCGTCAGACTGTCGCTGCCGAAGAGCGTGCCGTAGTTCTGCCCCGACATCTCCATCACGTTGCAGGTGTTGAAGAGAGGAAGGGTCCAGCAGTATTCGTCGGCACTCCCCGTCCATTCGTAGCTTTCAGGGTAGGCTTTGAGGTCGAGGGTGACCTTGTGGCCGCCGGCGTCGTAGTTGCCGATGAAGGCCCCGATATAGACGTCGCCCTGCAGATACTGCCGTAAGTCGCTGACATCTTGCTTGTAGTAGGCGGCATCCTCCCACTCTTTGTCATTGAGGGAGCGGTACTGGTTGAAGTGGTGTACCCCAAACGGGGTGAAGAAGCGGACCAACTCCACCAGCGGGGTATAGTCGTTCTCGAGTTTGATGCCCTGGTATTGCGCACCGTTTTTGTCGGTGAAGACGGGCAGCACACCCACGCTGTCGATCAGCGCGTTGAGGAAGTTGACCTTCTGCGAGGCGGGAATCACGAAGATGGATCCCGTGCGGTCGTAAGCGTCGCCGTTGGACTGCTCCGTCAACTCCGCGAATAGCTGGTAGTGAGGCGGCAACTGCTTGAGGTTCATTCGTTTCAGGATGATGGTGCCGTTGGAGTAGGGGAGGACGGTGTCGAAGGGGATGACCTTGGACTTCGGCAGTTTCGGGTTAAAACAGATCTGCGCGTCACGGAAAACAGGGATGGTGATGACGAGTTTCTCTTTTTCGAGGTTGCTGATGGCGCGGCGGTCGGTGTATTGCCCGAGATTGTCGGGGATAATCAGTTCGACGTCCTTGTATTTCTCCACGGAAGCTAGCCGGGTGGTGGTATTGCCGTTGCGGACAATCTGCACGACCACGCCGGGGAGGTTGCCGAAAGAGGCGGAAGGCGTGCCGCGATGGTTCTTCATATCTTCCGTGACCCAGATTTCCATTTTGTTGGAAAAGAGAGAGGTGGTGTATTTCTTGCAGTTATAGCCGTTGATCTTCTCGGTCTTCTCCAGCGTGTATTCATTGCTGTTGTTAAGGCTGTAACCCGTGTAGTATTTCTCATCTTTCGAATAGTAAAGTTGATAGAAAACCGTGTCGCGCTTGTAGTCGATATAGGTGAAGTGCTTCGCGATGCCGGGGATGGGGTTGGCCTCTTCGGGATCCGCGGAGCTGATGAGGGCGGCGTTCTGGTTCGGGGAGGTCGCCACGAGGGTGCGCGACGTGTCAGGGCTGCCGTCGGAGAAAGTTTCGTAAATAAGCCAGCGCTGGGCATCGGCGGCGAAAACGGCCAATATGGCGGCGGCGAGGATCAATAAGGTTCTCTTTATCATATCGTTAGGCTTTTTTGAGATGAAAGCGCAAAGGTACATAAATTTCAAATACACAGATCCCGATTTCGCCGTACCCAAAAAAAATGTATCTTCGCCGCCGTTTTTGTTTTCAGTAAGAGATATGAAGAAATTCGGTTTGTTATTATTGACAATGTGCCTGTCTGCGTTTGTCTTGTCGGCGCAGGCTCCCACTAGATTGCATGTAACGCTTTTGAACAACCATTTCCAAAAAGTCGACCTGACCAACGCCTACGGCAGCTCAATGACCAGCTATGCCTCGGCGGACATCGCGGAAGACCAATTCAAGATGATTGTCACCCTGCCCAACGACATCTACAAGCTCGACTTTGGCAACGGCTCCACTATGCTGCTCGTGATTGTCCCGGGCGAAAATGTGGAGATGACGTTGGATGCCGAGAACTTGCAGCAGATCGTCTCTGTATCGGGGTCCGAGACTATGACCCATGTAAAGGAGATGGCCTATCTCGCCATGCACCGCAAAGAGGCTGTGGACAGCATCAACGCGGAACTGGCCAAAGATCCGGCCAAGGTTTACTGGACCGATTTCGCACAGCGGTTCAACCTCTACAGACAGACCAACGACGATGTTGATAACTACCTGCTGGATGGCTTCGGCGATGTGGATACTATATATAGTATCTTCTCTCAGTCCGTCGTGAACGGCAAGGTGAAAGGTGCGGCGATAGAGGATTGCGCCGACGTGGCCAACAGAAAGCTTAAGAAGTTGGAAATCAACTACAACCCGTTCGCAAACTACCAGGAAAACGTGGATCGCTATTACGATTTCTCCGGCAAACGGATGGAAGGTTATGCGGACTTTTATCGTGTTTTCGACCAATACCAGTCGGATTTGCACGCCAGACATCAGATTGCCTTGAATTCGCTGGGCAAGCTTATGCCGAAGGTGAAAGAGTTGTTGGCGGAGAAAGACAGCTTGGCATACAATAATTTATGGGATAAGAAGAGTAACCAGACGAAGTGGGTGAACCGCGTTGCCACGGAACTTTATCCCTCTTTGCAGGGCATAAAGGCTCAAGAGACCGCCTACCGGAATAAGATGGTGAACGACAGACAGAATGCGGATGCGCTCGTGTCGCAATCGCAGGCGAACGTCAGCCAGGTGGTGGCCAAATATCAACAGGCCTACAATGAGCTGGATGCCTATATGACCGCCCGTCTGAAAGAGGAAATCAAGGCCAATGAGCAGAATATCTGTGTGTTGATGTTCTTGGACATCTTCCCGCGCGAAAAGAATGCCGCCTTGCATAACGAGGTGATCACCGCGCTGCACGGCAAGTTCCCCGACCACGCCATCGTGCAAGACCGCTGGAACTATATGAACTCGCCTGCCGCGAAGGTGGCCATCGGTGCCATCGCCCCCGACTTAGCCTTTCCGGATCCCGACGGCAAGGTGCGCAAACTCTCCGACCTGCGCGGCAAGGTGGTGCTGCTCGACTTCTGGGCCTCCTGGTGCGGACCCTGCCGCCGCGAGAACCCCAATGTGACCAACATCTATAGCAAATACCACGACAAGGGCTTCGAGGTCTTCAGCGTTTCGTTGGATAGCGACGCCGCCTCTTGGAAGCGCGCTATTGAGGCCGACAAACTAGTGTGGCCCAACCACGTCAGCGACCTCAAGAAGTGGCAGTCGCAAGCAGCGGCCATATACGGCGTCCGCTCCATCCCGTCCACCTTCCTGCTCGACAAAGAGGGCCGTATCGTCCAACGCGACCTGCGCGGAGCCGATTTGGAGAAGGCCGTGAAGCAGCTCGTGGAGCAGTAAAATCAGCTTTTTCCGATTGTTGGAAATATTTTTCTCAAAAGAGGTGTAATGTCACATAAATTTTATACTTTTGCACCCGAATTTCCAATTCAAAAAAACACCAACTTAAATTAATAAATAGTATGGATCTTCAAAAATTAATCAAACAAACTGAAGAAAAGAACCCCGGCCAGCCGTTGTACAACCAGGCGGTCAGAGAAGTCCTCGAAACCATCTGCGACTTCGTGAACGAGCACCCCAAATACGATCAATACAAGATCGTTGAGCGCCTTCTCGAACCCGAAAGAATCGTCAAATTCAAAGTCACTTGGGTTGACGACAAGGGCGAAATCCAGGTCAACAGAGGCTACCGCGTGCAGCACAACATGGCCATCGGACCCTACAAGGGCGGTTTGCGTTTCCACCCGACGGTCACCGAGGACACCATGAAGTTCCTTGCTTTCGAGCAGACCTTCAAAAACTCCCTGACCACTCTGCCTATGGGCGGCGGTAAGGGCGGTTCTGACTTCGATCCTAAGGGCAAATCCGAGGGCGAAGTGATGCGTTTCTGCCAGTCCTTCATGACTGAGCTGCAGAAATACATCGGACCCGACACCGACGTTCCCGCTGGTGACATCGGCGTTGGCGGTCGTGAGATCGGCTTCATGTATGGCCAGTACAAGAGACTCCGCGGCGAACACGTTGGCGTGCTCACCGGCAAGGGCCTCGAGTGGGGTGGCTCTCTGATCCGTCCTGAGGCTACTGGTTACGGTGCCGTCTATTTCTTGGAAGGCATGTTGGCCGCCAAGAAGGACACCCTCAAGGGCAAACGCTGCATCATCTCCGGTTTCGGTAACGTGGCTTGGGGTACCGCCCTCAAACTCGCTGAACTGGGTGCTAACCTGGTCGCCATCTCCGGTCCTGATGGTTACATCCTCGATGAGGAAGGCATTAGCACTCCTGAGAAGATCGAATACATGAACCAGCTGAACGCCACCCGTAACAACGTGGTTGCTCCGTTCGCCGACAAGTTCCCGAGCGCTAAGTTCTTCCCTGGCAAGAAGGTTTGGTGCGTTCCTTGCGAAATCGCCATGACCTGCGCCATCCAGAACGAGCTCAACGGTGACGACGCCAAGGCTCTGATCGCCATCAACGTGAAATACGTTGTCGAGGTCTCCAACATGGGCTGCACGGCTGACGCTGTTGCTGAACTGCAAAAGGCTGGTATCTCCTTCGCTCCTGGTAAAGCCGCTAACGCTGGTGGTGTTGCTACTTCTGGCCTCGAAATGACCCAGAACGCCGCTCACCTGAGCTGGACCGCTGCTGAAGTCGATGCTAAACTGCACGGCATCATGAACAGCATCCACGACAACTGCGTGAAGTATGGTACCGAGGCCAACGGCTACATCAACTATGTGAAGGGCGCTAACATTGCCGGCTTCATCAAAGTTGCTGACGCCATGATCGCTCAAGGCATTGCTTACTAATCGTAAGTTTGTTTGCAAGAAAAAAAGCACCCGCGAGGGTGCTTTTTTTGTATCTTTGCCGCAAAATTCCAACTATGTCAGAAAACACTAACCAGGAGCCGGTGAAGATGCCCGGCAAATATGAGTTGATCGCCGACCTTGCGAAGTTCTTCCCCGTGGAGAACGCCTCCACCGTGGTGGGCCCCGGCGATGACGCCACAGTGACGGATTCCGATGGGAACCAGACGGTTACGTCCTCCAAGGTCTTCATCGAAAACGTCCATTTCGACCTGACTTACTTCCCGCTTAGGCACCTCGGTTACAAGTTGGCCACGGTCGCCTTTGCGGATGTGCTGGCCATGAACGCCACCCCTTCGCAGCTGCTGGTCAACATCGCCGTCTCCGACCGCTTCGACCTGCGGATGGTCAACGAAATCCTGAGCGGGGTGGGAGCCTGCTGCGAAACGGTGCACGCCGACCTCGCCGGCCTCGACCTGACCACGTCTCCCCGCGAATTGGTCGTCTCCATCACCGCGATAGGGGAGTGCGCACCCGCGCAGCTGTGTACCCGCAAGGGTGCATCCGAGAACGAACTCATCTGCGTCTCCGGCGATTTCGCGGCAGCCTACACCGGTCTGCTGCTCCTCGAACGCGAGAAGAAGGTCTTCGAGAAGAACCCCGGCGCGCAGCCCGACTTCACAGGCAAGGACTATCTCCTGCGCCGCCAGCTCAAGCCCGAGCCGCGCATCGACATCATCGAGAAACTGCGCCAGGAGGAGATCCTCCCCACCGCCATGGCCAATGTCAGCGAAGGCTTGGCCACCGCCGTCATGCAGATTTGCAAGGCCTCACAAAAAGGGTGCGTACTGTTTGAAGAAAAACTTCCGATGACTGAACTCACCTTCGTGACCCTCAAGGATTTGGACATTGTGCATACCGTGGCTGCCCTCAACGGCGGCGACGACTACGAACTGATGTTCACCATCAAACAGTCCGACTTTGAGAAGATCAAAAAGGTGGACAATGTCTCCATCATCGGCTACATCAAAGAGGAGTCCGCAGGTTATCACCTCATCACCGGCGACAACGTGCAGGTACCGCTGCAAGCGCAAGGCTTTCAGCATAGTTAGCAGTTAGTAGTTAGTAGTTAGCATTTTATACCGAAAATGTACACATATTTAAAACATAATTCCTTGAGCCGCCCCGGAGGGGCAAAACGCGCGAAGCGCTAATAACCACATACAAGCCGAAGGCGCAGTGTGGGGCTTATCGGACGAGCGGAGCGCAATGTGGGGCGGGCAGAATGACGAAGAAATAACGAATAATGAACAGCAAACAACAATTCCAAATCGGCAACATTACTATCGGAGGGAACGCTCCCGTGGTGGTGCAGTCGATGACCAACACCGACACCGCCGACGTGGTCGCGTCAGTGGCACAATGCAAACGGATGATCGATTCCGGGGCGCAGATGGTACGTCTCACCGTGCCGTCGCTCCATGAGGTGGAACCGCTAAAGGAAATACAGAAGCAATTGAAATCAGACGGTTACGGACATGTACCGCTCGTCGCCGACGTGCATTTCAACCCCAAGGTGGCGGAGGCGGTGGCGACGTTCATGGACAAAGTCCGCGTGAACCCCGGCAACTTCACCGACAAGCGTAACTTCTCGCAACTCGACCTCTCCGACAGCGAATATGCCGCGCAGGTCGAGCGTATGGCGCTGCGGGCCAAACCGTTGTTCGAGATTTGCAGGGAACACGGCACGGCACTACGAATCGGCATCAACCACGGATCGCTGTGCGATCGCATCGTCAGCCGCTACGGCAACACGCCTGAGGCGATGGTGCAGTCGGCCCTCGAATGGCTCGACATCTGCGATGAGTACGACTTCCACAAACTGGTCTTCTCGATGAAATCCAGCAACGTGTTGACCATGATGACAGCTACCAAACTGCTGCACGACAGTATGCTACAGCGTGGTGCCTCCTATCCACTGCATCTTGGCGTTACCGAGGCCGGCAACGACAAAGAGGGTAGGGTGAAGTCAGCGGCGGGCATCGGTGCCCTGCTGTTGATGGGCGTCGGCGACACGATTCGAGTCTCCCTCACCGAACCGCCGGAGAACGAGTCTCCGTTCGGTCATAAATTGGTAAAGTCCATTGAGAATCTGGATGTTGAAA